>NZ_CP037953.1:1828563-2133324 GCF_009756665.1 Permianibacter aggregans | reverse complement strand
GTTTCGACAAGATGCTGTCCTCACAGGAAGTCGGCACGCTGATCACGGCGCTAGGTACCGGCATTGGCCGCGAAGACTACAACCCGGACAAGATCCGCTATCACAGCATCATCATCATGACCGATGCTGACGTCGACGGCGCCCACATCCGCACACTGCTGCTGACTTTCTTTTACCGGCAAATGCCGGAAGTGATCGAACGCGGCTACCTCTATATCGCCCAGCCACCTCTATATAAGGTCAAGAAAGGCAAGCAAGAGCAATACCTGAAAGACAACAAGGCGCTGGAAGACTACTTGACCAATATGGCTTTGGAAGATTCGGCGCTGTACCCGAGCCAGGATGCCCCCGGAATTCAGGGCCCGGCCCTGGAAAGTTTGGTCAAAGCCTATCGCGGCGCACTGGCCCAGATTGACCGATTGTCACGGATCTATCCGGCTGAAGTCATGGAGCTGTTTATCGAGCTACCGGTACTGAGCGTTGATGACCTGACCGATAAAGACAAGGTGGCGCAGTGGTGCCAATTATTGTCCGAAGAACTGGTCACTGCTCCGGGTTCCGCTACTCGTTATGAAGTCGAAGTCACCGAAGACGCCGAACGCCACCTGTTCCTGCCGGACGTACACATCCGCCACCACGGCGTTGATTCCAGCTACCGCTTCGACCGCGATTTCTTTTCCTCCAACGACTATCGCAAACTGACCGAAGTCGGCAAAGAAATAGCCTCAGTTGTGGAAGTGGGTGCTTACATACAACGCGGTGAGCGTAAACAGGAAATCCAGCGTTTCAACGAAGCCCTGAAATGGCTGATGGACCAGGCCAAACGCGGTCTGAACATCCAGCGCTACAAAGGCCTCGGCGAAATGAACCCGGAACAACTCTGGGAAACCACCATGGACCCCAACGTCCGGCGCATGCTGAAAGTCACCATCGAAGACGCGGTTGCCGCCGATCAGTTGTTCACTACGTTAATGGGTGATGTCGTTGAACCACGCCGAGAATTCATTGAGCAAAACGCCCTTGCGGTAGCAAATCTGGACGTTTAAGAAAATTTGTGGGATCTCAGAGAAAGACCGAAAAAATCTCACAATTAAGCCGAATAGACGTCTAAATGAGAAAAGCCCGAAAGGGCTTTTTTCATATTTATCAGAAACTTAAGCGCTTCTCGTAAATCTGGCGATTTTCAGAAAAATCGAAGGCTTTTAACTGCTAATCGACTATAGGATACCTTCTAGCTTACGTCCGCTTTCGGCCAGAAGCGGACGTAAGATTAGTCAGTCTCGACTACGAGAATGGCCTTGTAATTGATTGGCTAGTTCAATGGCGCCGAACTGCTGATATTGTGCCCAAGCTGGGCGAAACTGCCGTACTATCATAAGCAGGAAGCGCCAGCCGGGGTGGTTCGAATCATAAAACTTGGCCACCAGCATATCTGGTGCGGCGCAATAGGCTTTATCCATGTTCCTATGAATTCGAATTTCTACCTTCCACGCAAGCTCCTGAGCAGTGACAGGACATACACCGAAGAAGAGCTTCTAGCGGCTTCGAAATACCTCGTTGTCTTGGCCGAACCCGGTGGCGGAAAAACTGAGCTCATGGGAAGCCTTGCCCAGCAGCTGGGCACGTCTCGCGTATCAGCAAGCGTGTTTGGATACGCAGACGCTGACCTGCAAAACAGACCGCTCGTAATAGATGCCTTTGACGAATTGGCCAAAGTCGACCAATCAGGTATTTACAAGCTTCTCGCTAAGGCAAGGAATGCGAAACCAACGTGCCTCATCATTTCGAGCCGATCCAGCGAGTGGGACAACGCCGCTACAAATGCATTTGAAGAATTTCTGGGGAGCACACCACTGGTAGTTAGGCTGTTCGAATTTGATGAGGCTGAACAGCGGGCGATCTTTGAACATCATATTCAAGGAGAGGACTTTGCAGCGTTCCAGACTGAAGTAGCTCGATTTGATCTGGATGCGCTTCTTCCAAATCCCCAATTCCTGAAACTATTTGCTGACGCTTACATCGAGAGCCAAAGACGCTTCGCTGATAAGTGTTCGATCTTTGAACAAGCGGTCGAACGCTTGGCAAAGGAAGCCAACGCTTATGTAACAAGAGCCAATCCCACACTCTCAACCACACACAAAGTTGAGCTGTCGTCGGAGGTTTTCGCTAAGCTCTTGTTGTCCGGTGCTGATGGTGTTAGTACGAGTGAAGTGACAGAAGACCGGATGTATCCCCTACTGGCGTCACTATTTTGCAGCAACATTGCAGCCGACGGGATCCTAGCAACTCGACTCTTCAAACCAGGAGACCGAACGGCTATACATCATCCAGTCCACAAGATCGTCGCTGAATACTGTGCCGCCAGCTATCTCTCAAGGCGCATAGCAGATCCGGAGGATCCTCTAACACTTCCCAAATGCCTACCTATCATCGCCCCAAACTCCATAGTGCGAGATGAACTCCGAGGCTTACTGGGCTGGTTGGCAACACTAGGTGTTGATTTGCATTTAAAACTGACCCAGGATTTGCACGCAAAATTGACCCACCCTGATGGTTCGATTATGGCGTAGATTTTGGTTTTCTGTCTCGTTTGTTTTCCTCTTGGTTGGTGGTCGAATGTTTTAATCGATAGCTATCATTGCCGGTTTCCACGATATGGCAGTGATGGGTCAGTCGATCCAATAGCGCTGTCGTCATCTTCTCGTCACCAAATACCGACGACCATTCGGCGAAGCTTAAGTTGGTGGTGATGATGAGGCTGGTGCGTTCATAGAGTTTGCTGATCAGATGGAACAATAAGGCACCGCCTGCCTGACTGAACGGCAAGTATCCGAGCTCATCGAGTATCACTAGATCGGTATGCAGCAGCCGATTGACGAGGCGTCCTTGTCGCCCTTGCTGCTTTTCCAGCTCCAGGGCGTTGACCAGTTCGATCGTGGACAGGAAGCGCACGCGCAGTCGGTGATGCTGGATCGCTTGCACACCGATAGCGGTGGCGAGATGGGTTTTACCGGTGCCTGGGCCGCCAACCAAGACGACGTTTTGCGCTTGTTTCAGGAACTCACAGCGGTGCAGGGTTTTGATTAACGCTTCATCGGCCTGGCTGTGGGCAAAGTCGAAGCCGGTTAGATCGCGATAGACCGGGAAGCGCGCGACTTTCATTTGGTATTGAATGGAGCGCACATCGCGTTCCGAGGATTCGGCTTTCAGCAGCATCTGCAATACCGGCAGCGCTTGCTGGTAGGCCGGTGCCGCTTGCTCGGCGAGCGTCGCCATCGCATCGGCCATGCCGTGCAGTTTTAACGATTTAAGAGTGTTGACGAGACCTTCACTGTTCATGGCGCAGGCTCCGCAGACGATCGTAACGGGCGGTGTTGGCCACCGGTTCGTTGACCAGCTTCAAGACTGCTGGAGGTTGCAACGGCGTTGGTCGCGGCGGTTGTTGCAAACGATGGAGGCAATTGAGCACATGCGCTTTTGACGGCTCACCGAGTTCCAGCGCGTGGCGGATGGCTTGCTCGACCAGTTGTTCATCGTGCAGCAGTACCAAGGCCAGGATGTCGGCCATTTCCCGGTCGCCGCCGAGGCGTTTGAGCAGTTTGTGTTGCAGCAAGCGGAAGCTCTCCGGCAAGCTCGTGAACGGCGCGCCGTTACGCAAGGCACCGGGTTTACGTTGCACCACGCTGAGGTAATGACGCCAATCGTAGATGGTGCGCCCGGGCGTGCTTTTCTCGCGATTGAACACCCGCACGTGTTCGGCAATTACCTGCGCTTCCGCGACGATGACCAAGCGCTCCGGATAAACGCGCAGACTGATGGGACGATTGGCGTAACTGGCCGGTACGCTGTAGCGGGTATGTTCATGGGTAATCAAACAGGTCGATGACACCCGTTTGCTTTCCTCAACAAAGCCATCGAAGGCGGCCGGTACCGGCATCATCTCACTTTGTTCATCGGCCTGGCACTCGGCTAACGAACGCGCCCGGTACTCAGGGTGCGCGGTTTCTTGCCACAAGCTTTGGCAACGTGCGGCCAACCAGTGATTCAGTTCGGCCAAAGACGAGAAGCTTGGTGCCTCATGCCAAAGCCGATGGCGAGCATCCAGCACGGCTTTTTCAACTTGGCCCTTTTCCCAACCGGAAGCGGGATTACAAAACTGCGGCTCAAACAAATAATGGCCAACCATCGCCTGAAAACGCTGATTGACTTGCCGCTGTTTGCCGCGACCAATCTTGTCGACGGCGGTTTTCATGTTGTCGTAAATGCCACGCCGTGGCACGCCACCAAAGGCCTGGAAGGCGTGATAATGAGCATCAAACAACATCTCATGGGCTTGCGTCAGGTAAGCGCGTAAGAAAAACGCCCGGCTGTAACTGAGCTTAAAGTGGGCGATTTGCAGTTTGGTGCTGACCCCGTTCAGCTTCACCCAGTCCTCACTCCAATCAAACTGGAATGCCTCACCGGGCGCAAACTGCAACGGCACGTAAACATGCTTGCCGGATACGCGCTTGGCGTCTTCTTGCGATTGGCGCCAGCGCCGGGCAAACGCCGCTACCCGATCATAAGAACCGGTATAACCCAGCGCGACCAAATCCCGATGCAGCTGACGCACCGTTCGTCGTTGCTTGCGATGTCGGCGCGATTCGCGGAACAGCCAACTGGTTAATGTCGGTTCGTAGTCATCCAGATTGTTGGGGCTTTTACGGGCCGGGTAGGCAGGCTCTACCACGTCACTGACCAGGTATTTGCGCACCGTATTGCGGGACAAGCCGGTGCGCCTGGCTATCTCCCGGATCGGCACTTCTTCACGGAAATGCCAGCGTCTGATCACACTCAATAAGGCCACGTCTATCACTCCTTCATTCCCCCGCAAACCCGTTGCGGAGCAGTGTTACACGTGGGTCAAATTTCGATGCAAATCGTGGAGTTTAGTGGGTCAGTTTTGGGTGCAAATCAACAACCTGGGAAAGAGGTGCGCATCATCACAGCGTTGAGCGATGGAAAGGCGGAAGTGCGTGCAATAGCGGCCCAGTGGTTGGGGCGGCTACGACATTCGCCAGCGATAACGGCATTGGAGGCGGCGGTTAGCAAGGAAAAACATGATGTTGCCAAAGGCGCTATGCTCGATACCTTGCAGCTGCTTGGACAGCCGGTTGAGAAATATCTCGATCGTGAAGCGCTTCTAAAAGAAGCAAAGAAGTCGCTCGCCAAAGGATTACCAAAAGATCTGGAGTGGTTTCCTTGGTCAGCGCTGCCGACGGTTCGCTGGCAAGATTCCGGTGAGCCCGTAAACGTAGACGTAATCCGCTGGCTGTTGGCGCAAGCAGTAAAACAAAAATCCGCTGAGCCGAACGCCGTGTTGCGTAAATACTGTGCGATGTTCCTGCCGCGCGACCGCGAGGCGTTCGGACAGTTTGTGTTGGAAACTTGGCTGGCTGAAGACATCAAACCGATTCCTGCCGAAGAGGCGATGAAACGTGCCAGTAGCCAAGCACAGTCCGTCCATGGCTGGATGACAAATTCACCACAGTATTATAAAGATGATCCCAATTTCGGTCGGTCAGTGGAGGAGCTCACGGCCATCTACTTACCCGGGTTTCTACGACAGCCAGCGGGTTCCGCTATTGGCAGCAAAGGATTGCTGGCGGTCGCTGCAGCCTGTGCAGCCGAAAGGGCGGCGGCGCCGGTTGCCCGTTATTTGAAAGAGTATTACGGCACTCGCGCCGCGCAAGGGAAGGCGTTGATTGCGATGTTGGCCTGGATTGAGCATCCTTCGGCAACGCAGTTGATGTTGTCAGTTGGCAACCGCTTTCGCACCAAGAGTTTTCAAGAAGAAGCAACACGGCAAGCTGAAGCGCTCGCTGAGCGCAAAGGTTGGAGCTTGGCGGAACTGGCCGATCGGACCATTCCATCAGCGGGGTTTGATGAAACTGGCGTGCTTGACTTGAGCTATGGCCAGCGCCGATTTAGTGCGCGGTTGCTGCCAGACTTCAAGGTTGAACTATTGAATCCTGACGGCAAGAAAATCAGTGCCTTACCGGACCCTCGCCAAGATGATGATGCTGAACAAGCACGTGACGCTAAGAAGGCCTTTTCCGCCGCAAAAAAAGAAATCAAGACAATTGTCGAGTTGCAGTCCAGCCGACTCTATGAAGCATTGTGTACGGAGCGAGAGTGGTCGTTTGATGATTGGAGCCGATATCTAAACCAGCACCCTATCATGCGCCGTTTGTTGCAACGTCTGGTGTGGACAGCTAGCGACGGTGGCGCCGTGATCGGCACTTTTCGACCGCTGGACGACGGCACGTTAACCGATTGCGACGACAACGAACTACAACTGCCTTCGACGTCACAAATCCGGGTCAGTCATGACAGTAATTTGCCCGCGGAGTTGGTTACGAAGTGGCAACAGCATCTCATCGATTACGAAATCACCCCGTTGTTCCAGCAGTTTGGTAAAGGCAGCTATGCCTTACCGGCCGCTAAGGAAAAAGCGCAGCACATTAGCGACTTCGAGGGGCATCTTATTGAGGCATTTGCCTTGCGCGGACGCGCGCTGAAACTCGGCTATACCCGCGGCCCCGCTGAAGACGGTGGATGGTTCCATGTGTACGAAAAACGCTTTCCAACCCTTGGTTTGATTGCCGTGCTGGAATTCACTGGCAACCCGTTGCCGGAGGAAAATCGAACAGTGGCACTGCTCAACATGTCGTTCGTTTCCGCGCAAGGGGATGCGTGGCAGCGCAGTGCTGAGCGGTTATCAACCGTGCCAAACGTTTTGTTATCCGAGTGCTACAACGATCTGCGTTTGATTGCTGCCGAGGGTTCTGGCTATGACCCAGAATGGCAAAAGAAATCGGAGTACTGATTGATCATGAATGCTGCTATGGAAATCCTTCGCGCACCCGCTGAAACGGTTTTTGCCGAAGAGTTATCGCGATTGGCTAAAACTGATCGATCACCTCGACCCGCCGGTTGGACGCTCTCACCCCGAGCCGTGCGAGCGTTTATCCTGGGCGATGACAAACTTTCGATAAGTCGAAAATTTTTCGGTGATGATGCGTTAATTGATCGCTGCATTGTTACTTTGATGAGTAATCGAGGCTTATTGTTAGTCGGTGAGCCAGGCACGGCGAAATCGATGCTATCCGAACTGCTAGCGGCAGCGATCTCCGGTTACTCAGCATGCACGATACAGGGCACGGCAGGCACGACAGAAGATCAAATCAAATACTCTTGGAACTATGCGCTATTACTCGCCGAAGGTCCTTCACCCCGGGCCTTGGTACCGGGGCCACTTTACGAGGCAATGGCGCACGGCCGGTTGTGTCGGTTTGAAGAAATAACACGGGTGCAGCCTGAAATTCAGGATTGTCTGATTAGCCTGCTGTCCGACAAAGTTTTGCATGTGCCGGAACTTAAAGACGAAGGCGCGACCATTTTCGCGGCGCGAGGTTTCAATGTACTGGCAACCGCGAATATTCGTGATCGCGGCGTCCACGAAATGTCCAGTGCATTGAAGCGGCGGTTCAATTTTGAAACCGTGAAGCCGATTAATGATCGTAAGCTGGAAACCCAGTTGGTGCGCGATCAAACTGCAGTACTGTTGCGACAGGCGCAGATCGACGTCGATTTCAGCTCTGATGCCATCGAATTGCTGGTGACGACCTTCCATGATTTGCGCAATGGTGTTACTGCCGAAGGTATTGTCGTGGAGAAACCAACCGCCGTAATGTCTTCCGCTGAGGCGGTGGCGGTCGGTTATGCCGCCGCGCTGGACGCTCACTATTTTGGTAACGGTGAGGTCGCAGGTGACCACATTGCCCGGCAATTGATCGGCACGGTGTTGAAAGACAACCCGGATGATGGAAAAAAATTGCGCCATTATTTTGATGTCGTGATCAAGCAGCGTGCCCAGCGACAGCGCCATTGGCAGCGGGTGCTTGACGCTCGTCGCGAACTTGACCGCTAAACGTTGGTTGTGAGCGGACTGATGTCGCCCACTTCCGCCGAATTGCGTGCGCTCGCGGAGCAGTTGATTACTCCGGAACTCATAGTATTTCCGGTGCGGCACCACAGCCCGGCATGTGCCTGGCAGCTGCGCAGACTGTTTGCGAGTTATAGACCTTCCGTTGTGCTGGTGGAGGGGCCGCGTTCATTCAATGCGTTGCTGCCACAGCTGACCGACCCCGCTGCACGCATGCCATTGGCAATCTACACCTATGCCGTTCGTGAGAAAGCAGGCGGCGATGGCGAACAACGTCGCGCGGCTTACTATCCATTTTGCGATTACTCACCTGAATTGGTCGCCATACGCGAGGCGCATGCGCGCGGCATTGCCACTCGCTTCATCGACCTGGAATTTACCGAACAATGCCAGCTCAGCAGCGAGCACGACAGCGAAGAGAACGCTTCGCTGCTCGACGAGCAGCATTACCGCCGCAGCCAGTATCTGCAAGCGCTTGCTGCACGACTCGGTTGCCGAGACCATGAAGAGTTATGGGAGCATTTGTTCGAGGTATCCGCAGGAATGCGACCACTTCACGAACATATCGCGCGTATGACGACGTACTGCCAACTCGCCAGGCTCGACAGCAGTGACGAAGAGCTGCGGGCGGATGGCACCTTACTGCGCGAAGCAGAAATGACGTGGCATATTCGCCAAGCATTGGCGGAACGCCAACCCGATCAAGGGCCGGTAGTCGCGGTCGTCGGCGGATTTCATGCAGTCGCGTTACCGTCGTTACTGACCGCACCGCCGGCGCGACCTAGCTTTGCGCGTGGCGAAGTTAAAGATGCCGCGTCAGCGCTAATTCGCTACAGTTTTGACCGACTTGATCGACTGAACGGTTACGCCGCGGGCATGACGTCGCCGGGTTGGCATCAGTTGCTATGGCAACTGATGTTGAAATACGACAAGGTCTTGCAACCTGAATCACCAGAGGTGCGCAATAGCACGGCATTAAACGTACTGATGACGCTGGCCACCGAGTTGCGGGGTAAACATCAGCTGGCGCTGCCGTTACCGGCGGTAACGGCGGCCTATGAACAATGTTTACGACTGGCACAGCTACGCCAACGGCCAGCACCGGTCCGCGATGATGTGCTCGACGCAGTGACCAGTTGTTTCATCAAAGGCGACGCCGATGCGGACGGTGTGTTGGTGCACGCGGTGGCCCGTCAGGTGTTTACCGGCACCGCGATGGGTGTGGTTCCACCGAGTGCTGCCGTGCCGCCGTTAGTAAAGGATTTTGGCTACCGTGCTCGGCTGCAGCGATTAAAGATCGATGATGCTTTACCACACCGTTGCGCACTCGATATCTACCGAAAGCCGGCGCATCGACTAACCAGCCGTTTACTGCATGGTTTGTCGCTGTTGGGTGTGCCGTTCGCCGTGCGCACCGGAGGGCCAGATTTTGTCGCGGGACTCAATTTAGATCGGCTACAGGAACACTGGGAATATAGCCATTCCGCTGCAACCGAGGCCGCGCTTGTGGAAGCCTCCGTCTATGGCGTAACGCTGCCATTGGCAGTGGCAAACCGTTTTGTTGCGCGGCTCGACAAATTACAAGCTGCAGGTGAGTCCGCCAGTGCCCGCACCGCCGCCGCGCTTTTGAATCATGCCTGTGTACTTGGGCTTCATGATCACCTACCGCGAGTCATTACGATGTTGCGGCAGGCTATCGGTCAAGATGCGGCGTTCGATTCTGTTACCGCAGCGGCGAGCTGTCTCGGTCTGCTATGGGAATCGCGCGAACCACTGGAAGCGCGCGATGTGCAAGCATTACCCACGCTTTTGCAAGCCGCCTATGAGCGCGCCATGTTTCTAGGTCGGGAGCTACGTGGCAACCAGTGCGAACCAGCAGCTGCCGTACAAGCGCTGGTGCAATGGCGTGAATTGCTTGTGAGTGCGGCCGGCGGCGAACTGGATCAGACTCTGTACTGGGACATGATCGAATTTCTTCATCATGAACACGATGCCGCCTTGATTCGAGGTGCCGCCACTGGCCTTTGTTACGGCGCCAACCGACTGGATGAAGAAGCGTTAGCAACCGTAGTTCGAGGCCATCTACAGGGGCTCGCGAAAGCAAGCGAGGCGGTTGCTTTCTTACGTGGCTTATTGCAAACCGCACGAGAAGCCGCCTGGCAACAACCAGCTTTACTGAAAGTGCTCGACGACTTGCTGGCGCAATGGCCCGATTCCGACTTTATTGCGAACTTGCCTGAGCTTCGGCTTGCCTTTGCAGAAATGACGCCTAAAGAAACCGACCGCATTGCCGCAGCGGTTAAAGCCCTGCATGGAGGCCGTGAGCTGGGCTCGCTGGTCAACTATGAAATCAATGCGCAAGATTTGCAACGCCACCTCGAACTATCCCACCAGTTAAAAGCATTGATGCGCGCTGATGGCCTTGCCCACTGGAGCGAGACATGAGTCGACTCGATCGCTGGCGGCTGGTGTTGGGCAAATACGCCGGTCAAAAACTTTCACATCAACAAGCATTATCGACGGAGCAAGCACGCATCGATGCGGCCCTCGAATTTCTCTATGGTCGTGAATACGCCGGTCGCGGATTGCGCAAGGAGCCGGGTTCCGGTTCGTTGGACGCTTCCCAGCTGACCTTAGTTACCTGGCTAGCCGAAGTACGGGAGCTATTTCCGCGCGACACCATCGAGATTATTGAAAAACATGCGCTGGATCGCTACGGGCTGACCGAGCTGGTGACCGATCCGCAAACGTTGGAACGATTGGAGCCGAACCAACAATTGTTGCGAACGCTGCTGACATTGCGCAGTCATTTGAACAACGAGGTGTTGCCACTTGCTCGTCGAATTATTCGTCAAGTGGTGGAAGAGATTCGACGTCAGCTGGAATCGGAAATTCGACAAACATTGTCGGGACGACTTAATCGGTTTCGTCACTCGCCGATGGCTGTGCTACAGAACTTTGATGCTAAAGGCACGTTGCGACGTAACCTCAAGCACTACGATCGGGATCGCCAGCAGCTGGTAATTGAGCAACTCAAGTTTTTTGAGCGCAATAGTCGGCGGCTGCCATGGGACATTATTCTTTGTGTCGATCAAAGCGGTAGCATGGCGGATTCCGTCATTCATAGCGCGGTAATGGCTGGTATCCTTGCCGCACTGCCGGCATTTCGCGTCAAGCTGGTGGTATTTGACACCAGCATTGTTGATTTATCTGGCTATGCTGACGATCCGGTCGAGGTCTTGATGCAGGTGCAACTCGGCGGTGGTACCGACATTGCGCAAGCCATGCGTTACTGCCGTCAATTGGTGGAGAATCCGCATCGTACCGTTTTGGTTTTGGTCAGTGATTTCTGCGAAGGCGGCTCGCCCGGTGAGCTCTTACGGGTAGTCAAATCACTTTCCGAAGCACGGGTTAAACAGCTTGGGTTGGCGTCACTTGATGCGCAGGCGCAGCCGTTTTACGACCGTGAAATGGCTGAGCGTCTTGCCGCTTGTGGTATGGAGATCGCTGCATTAACGCCGCAGCGACTCGCGCAATGGTTGGTCAGAGTCGTTTCATGAGCTTGCGTGCGCTCCTGCTGGAACAGTTAAGCCGTTACGATGACGAGGCCTATGCAGCGCTCGCCAACCGCGGTTTGTTGCGTCGCGCTTACAAAGATTTGGAAACCGCGACGATTAGTATCAGTGTGGAATCAGACGATAAGCTCGTCGTCGCTCTCGGTGAGCAGGAGGTTCAATTCGATCGGCGTGGGCCAACCCATGCCGTTTGCAGTTGCCCAGCCGCCGCTGTCTGCCAACATATTCTGACGGCCGCCATTTGGTTACAACGCGCAAGCGGGGAATCTGTCAATAACGCCCAGGCGGGCGTCATGGAAACGGCGCAATCAAGGGAATACGAAGAATCCGCCAATGCCCTGCATTCGACGTTATTGCAAATGCAGGCGACCGCACTCATCAAGCACGCGGGCAAATCCGGCTATCGCTGGGCTTGGCAGTTTGTTCAAGATCTCGAATTGGAGGCTGACGTACAGCTGCTTCTAGATCGCTACGTGGTCATTAGGTTCGTTAAGCGACGTATCAGCTTTCGTTATCTGGGTGGAGGGGCCGAGGGGCTGATTGCTGATACACAGATTGCCAATATTGAAAAATATCAGGTTGCCGCCGTACTGGCTTATCAACGTGCAAACGGCATCTCGCTCGTCGAACCAGAGCCCTCCCGCAAAAGCCAAAACGAGAAGCTGGATTTTGGCAAAGATCATGCACTTGCCGAGGATGCGGAAACATCGCAGTCACTATCCCGACAGCGCTTGCGCGAAGCCGTGCGGCAATTGTTGACCGAGTGTGTCCAACTGGGGTTGTCGCATCTGTCCTCGTCCGTACTGGAGCGATTCTCGACACTCGCCGTTTGGGCGCAGGCTGCTGATCACTATCGTTTGGCGCGATTGCTACGGCATGTTGCCGATCATGTAGAACAGTTGCTCGCTCGCGCCACGGGTGCGGATGAACAACGTCTATTCGATGATCTGACCTATATATATGGGCTCGTCGAGGCGCTGGACTCGGCTGAACAAAAAGGACTCTCCCCTCAGCGGCTATTGGGTCTAGCGCGCAATCGCTATGACACCTTTAACTCATTGATACTGCTTGGTATCGGTGCGCTGTCTTGGCGTTCAGCCTCCGGTTATCGGGGATTGACCATGCTGTTTTGGTCACCGGAAGAACAATCCTTTTACTCCTGCACTGACGCCAGGCCGGATGCACAGCGCGGCTTTAACCCTCGAGCTCGGTATAAGGCTGCTGGACCATGGCGTGGTCTGAGCGCCCCGGCTGATGCCTGTGGTCGGCAGTTGTTGCTGAACGGCGCCCAAGTCAGCACGAATGGGCGCCTGTCGACAACCGAAACCACCACAGCCGTTGTGCAAACTTTGCCAAACGCCAGACATTTTCTTGACCAATTCTCGACCTGCAGCCGATGGGATGAGTTGAAGGAAAGATTTTCATTGGCAAGACAAAGCTTGCTTGCTGAGCCACAGCCGATGAAGGACTGGGTTGCCCTGAAACCAGACCGCTTCGGTGCTGGGTATTTCGATCCCGTTCGTCAGTTACTCACTTGGCCGCTATATGACCACGACAACACGGAGCTTAGAGCGGAGATCCCTTACTCCGATGACAATCAACACGCGATAGAACGGGTAGAAAGTCTGGCTGATGACACATTGCCTTCCGGCACTGTCCTGATCGCAAAAGTGCGCCGCAGCGGATCGGAGCTAATTGTAGAGCCGCTGAGTCTCATCAACCCTAATAGCGCCAATCCAGTCGATGCTCTCCATTTTGATGAAGCGCCCAAGCTTGGCGTAATGACCAAAACGATACAGCGCTTAAAACGCATTACGACAAAGCGTGGTGAAACCGGGTTGGCGCCAGAACTAATGACATCCTATACCGCTGCGCTTGAGGCCGCGCGCCATGCGCTCCAACGAATGGCGGAACGCGGGGTTACGGAAAGCTCGTCTCGGCAGGTGCTTTCCGAGTTGAGTCGACATCTCGAGAAACTGGCGAATATTGGCTTCATCGAATTCCAGAAGCTGAAAATCGATATCCCTCAAACGGCGGAACGACTAATTCGTAGCCACTATGTATTGCTGCAATACCGCAACCTGCTAGGCGAAGCGCCTTCCGACCCGATGCAGGAACGCGGCGACAGCCCATTTACCGGTTAACAATCCTGGACGCGGCAAGTGCTCTTTTTACTATCATCAAAGAAAGCCAATAAAAACAATGGCTTACAGCGAAAACCCAATAACTCTGAGAATTTTAGTGATTTACCCCATTAACCGTGAGAATTAGGGTAGGTATAATTCTCAGAGAAAACACGTAAGTGATTGATTTTGCGGGGATCGCTAAAAAATGTTTGTTGAGATCCCACAATTTCGGTTAAATTGCGAACAACATAAAAAGTAAATATTACCGGCGGGATTTTTAATCCCTCCGGTAACTAACCGGCGGAAGGCTTCGCTTTGCCTATTCATGGGGAAGGGAAACGACAATGCTGTTTTTGTCGTTATTAAAGGGATTTTTGGCTGAATCATCAGCAGGTCATCCCTCGCAAATCAGTGGTGAAATACCAAAGCGGAATCATAACGAGCTGCCGTTACTAGGGGCTTGGACATGACTCTTGCTATCGCTTTGGCAATAGTCGCTGCCATTCTCTTACTCGCCTCTTTTTTCATCTTCGCCAAACGTCGTTTTGCGCTGGCGATCATCTTCATGGCTGCCGTACTAGGCTCAGTTTTTCTCAGCATCCAGAATTGGCCCAGCCGTTCGGAACGTTTTCTGATGAATTTGCAGAGCCAGTTGCCGATATCAATCGACAGCAATACAACGCTGGTTGCCATAGAAAAAAGCCATTCGCAGCTCCTGTTTACCTTCCAACGATCAGATTTTTCTGCTGCGGAGCTAAAACCCCAACAGTATGCCGATTTGTTGCAACTCGGACTTACTAGCTACGTCTGCCAGTACGCCAAACGACATGAAATCATTGCCACGAACCTACCCGTTCACTTCCGGTATTTGACCAAAGATCGGGTGGTATTGCCGACGCATGAAGTCTTCCTGCGAGCTTGCGATATCAATCCTGAATCAACGGAAGCAGCAGGCAATGAAACAACTCCGCCCAATGGATAAAACTACACATCAGGATTTTCCGATGAACACGGCAACTACGCTCAACTTTTCTGGAATCGGCAAGGTTTTCTCGGCAACCATATTGGCCGTAACATTGACTGCCTGCGGTGGCGGAGGGGGTGGTGGAAGCGAACCGACGCCGCCACCGGTCTCGATTTCCCATCCAGTTCTCGCTGGAGGCATCAAGGGACCACTGGCCAATGCTGATGTGGTGGTCAACCAGCTGGCGCTGAATCAAGCGGGACTAAAGGGCAGCGAGCTGCTCAACACACGAACCGACAGCAAGGCAGTTATTCAGCGGGTTTCGTTGACGGCCCCTTTTGATGAGTTTTATCTGGTGGAGTTTCGCAGCAACGCCAGCACCATCGACCTTTCCACCGGTAAAGCGCCGGTGATGCCAACGCTGACAACCGTTGTCAGCAAGGGTCAGCTGGAATCAGGCACCACCGTATACGCGACACCGATGACCACGCTAGTGTTGCGCGTGGTTGAACAAGCAGTAGCGAAAAATCCCGGTGCCAGTTTTTCGCAATACACTGCTCAGGCAACTCAGTCGGTTATCGCAGAATTGGGGTTTGGTTTTAGCCTCAGTGGTGATTTGTTTTCGCTGCCTGGAATGATCACGGCCGATGCCGATTTACAAACGGCGCTTCAATACCGCAGCAGCAATGAAGCAATCAGCGCATTACTGTTCAGTTTGCGCGACAGCAGCGGTCTGTCGATGGACCAATTGCTCAGCACTTTCGCCAAGGACCTGGTTGATTCACGACTGGACGCGCTGTCTGGTACCGAGACCATTTCCTACGGACAGCTGTCGAATCCCTTAGAGGCAATCAACAATGCAGCGATAGCCTGGTTGCCAATCCCGGAAACCGATCAGGATGGACGGCCGACATCAGTAGACCCGTTTCTTGTTGGCAATACCGCCAATCTAATGGTTCGGGAAATGACCGCAACGGGCATCCAACGCGATGTCAGCGCCATTACTTCCGGCCAACTCCGCTATCAACCGACGCCGCGCGGCGCCGATCTCGATAATGACGGTTACCCTGACGCCGTTGACAATGATGATGACAACGACGGTGTTGATGACGTCAACGACGCGTTTCCGCGTGATGCTGCGGAAGCGCTTGATACCGATGGTGATGGTGTCGGCAACAATGCCGACAACGATGACGACAATGATGGCGTTTCCGACAGCGATGACGCTCTCCCGCTGGATGCAGCAGAATCCGTTGACACGGATGGTGATGGCATTGGTAACAACGCCGATAACGATGATGACAATGACGGTGTTCCGGATCAATCCGATGCATTTCCGCTCGACCGCAATGAAACAACGGATTCGGACAACGATGGTGTAGGCGACAACAGTGATGCTTACCCGACGCAAGCAGAATGCCATCGTATTGGCGATGGTGATGGTGAAAACTGTTATCTGAAAACGCTGGTTACCCAAGGTTATGACAAGCTACTGCATGACCACAACGGCGTCAGCTATTTCCTGAGCAATAGTCGCCAGAAAATCTATCGATTGGCTGCTACCGGTAGTCAGTTCCTGACGCCGATCACGATGGACATGCGTCACGGTAACGTCACTCACTGGGCCTGGTCCAGTAATCACGGCAAACTGTATCTCGGACACGCCAATGGCGCTGTCACCAGCATTCTGGTCCAAACCGAATTGGTCGAGCGCGACTTCAAACAAATGGGCTCTACCATCGTCGGTTTGAAAGAGGCAGGTCGCTATCTTCTCATTCAGTACGGCGACAATTACTGGCCAAGCAACAGTCTGGTTCATGGCAATGGCACCATCACGCAAACCAGCAACTGGAGTTATAACTCGAATCATTATGCGTGGAGTGCCAGCAACAACCGTCTTTATCACTTTGCAGACGGTATAAGCCCCAACGATCTCTATTTCAAAACGATCGATCAGAACAATGGCACATTCGGCGCAAACGGTGAATCGCCCTATCACGGCAGTTACAACATCGTTGGTCCGATCCGCGTTTCTTCCGATGGCAGCAAGATTTTGCTGGGATCGGGCGATTTGTACAGTTCTTCAGGACTGCTGTGGCAGGGCAATATTGGCGGCAGCATTTTCGATGCGGCCTGGAGCTCCTCTGGCGAACTGGTGATTGTCAAACAGCAAAACACCGACACCTTTCTGGTTCGCCGCAATGCTGCGATGAAACAGGTGGAATCCCTGAGCTTTTCCGGTCAACCGCTATCCATCGTTGCACTTGGCGGGCAATACAAACTGATCACCAAAAACGCCAATCGTTTGTTTGTTCACACCTATACACCGAGTAATGATACCGATGGCGATGGCGTTAACAACGAGGAGGATGCCTTCCCCACCGATCCGGCAGCATCGATCGATAGTGATGGCGATGGTTATCCAGACCGCTGGAATGATGCAAAAGGCGCTTCCGATAGCAACAGTGGCCTGACGCTGGATGCCTTTCCGAATGACTCGGCTTGCTGGTTTTCCCAACATGGAATTGATGGCCAGTGCAATTACAGCGCGACGCTGCCGGAGTTCACTCCTGATCAGGTTTTCCAAACAGCAGACGAAACCATTCACCTATACAGCAAAACACATGGAAAGATTTTCCGGTGGTCGCCCGTAACGGAAAGCTACCTGAACCCGTATTCTGTTGGCATTCACGAAGGCATTTTGACCATACGACCGGAACGAGTCAGTTATTCGTCGGCTCATCAGCGTATCTACCTTGGCTACAACAATGGTCAGATTCGTTACCTCGAACTGGATAATCCAGTGCAGGAAAAAGCGTTTGCTGCGACTGCCATGGCAAACACAGGCTTGGCAGCCGCCGGAAACTTCGTCATGGCTTCGGATAACAGCGGCGCCTGGCATACGCACTATGTGTTCAATCAAAACGGAACACTGACCGACAGTGCCGAATGGAATTACTACTCGCCGCATTGGACATGGGATAGCACCAACTCACGGATGTATTTCCTTCGTGCCAACCAGTATCCAAATGATCTGCACTATGAACAAATCAGTCAGAGCAATGGTGAAATTGTTGCCAACGGAGAAACGCCTTACCATGGCGACTATCCGATAACCGGACCAATCCGTGTCAACGCCTCCGGCGCCATCATTGCGCTGGGTTCTGGTCATTTGTACAACGGCAACGGCCTGACTCATTTGCGCGCCTTGAATGTTCCGTTCAAAGACGCCCGCTGGTCATTGAATCAGTTTGTCACAGCGACCATCAACAACAGCAATACCGACATCGCGTTGTGGACCGCCGACGCAGCAAGCAAGAAAGATGTTTTGGTGTACCAAGGGACACCACTCTCGATGTCGATACATAACGACGACATCATTCTAATCACGTCAAGAAACAACAGGCCGGCGTTCGACCGCATCGTGTTGGCCGATCGCGACAGCGATGGCATACCCGGTTGGTGGGAAAGCAAGTTTGGGTTGAGCGACAACAACGCCGGCGACGCGCAGCTCGATC
Organism: Permianibacter aggregans; assembly: GCF_009756665.1. Lineage (GTDB taxonomy): Bacteria > Pseudomonadota > Gammaproteobacteria > Enterobacterales > Permianibacteraceae > Permianibacter > Permianibacter aggregans. The sequence continues at coordinate 2,115,154 of NZ_CP037953.1, read as the reverse complement.
CGGACTCTGATGGCCTGAACAATCTGCAGGAATTCCAGCAACGCACGCTACCGAACAATGCGGACACCGATAGCGACGGTTTGTCAGATGGTGATGAAGTCAATATTCATCAAAGCAATCCATTGGTTGCTGACAGTGATGGTGACGGTTTGACCGACAGTCAGGAAGTCAACATCTATCTGACTTCGCCAATCAATGCTGACAGTGATGGAGATACCTTGAGTGATGGTGCTGAAGTCAATCAGCACCAGACCAATCCACTGCAAGCGGACAGCGACGGTGATGGACTGCGTGACGACTGGGAAGTGGCCAACGGTACCGATCCGAATGTTAATGATGCAGCCACCGATGCCGACGGTGATGGCCTGTCAAACCTTGAAGAACAGGCCGCCGGAACGGATCCAAACGATGCCGACACCGACAAGGACGATCTCAACGACGGTGATGAACTGAACATCCACGGCAGCAATCCGCTCAGTGACGACAGCGATAACGATTACATGACCGACGGCTGGGAGGTCGCCAATAGTCTTTCAGCGACGCAGGCGGCCGACGCCGACACGGATTCGGATGGCGACGGCTTCAGCAATCGAGAAGAATTCTTTGGCAAAACCGATCCGAGTGATGCGGCAGACTTTCCGCGCGCAACGGCCTGGAATACCCATCAGGGTAATGCTTCTCACAATGGTTATGTGCCACTGGAACTGGACAGTACACAGTTCTCGTTGCGCTGGAGCAAACAATTCAGTGATGTTTACGAAGGTAAACAAGTCGCAACGGCCGACGCGTCTATCATTGTTTCGCTGGCAAACGTCAATCGGCTAGTCGTTTTGGACGCGATAGATGGCAATGAGCGGTGGAGTTTCTCGCAGCCAAATCATTGGATAACGCCGCCGGCAACGAGCGGAAATACTGTTTACTTGAGCGCATCGGATGGTGGCAGCCTGCAACTGAAGGGGTTCAGTGTCGCGGACGGATCAAATGTGTTTTCCACAACGCACAACGGATATTTCGGTAGCTACATTGCCCCAACCGTTCACGATGGAAGTGTCTTCCAACCAGCATGGGGAGTTGGGCTTTACCGTTTTGATGCCAGCAATGGTTCCCAGCAATGGGTCAGCAACGTTGAGTCCTATAATTCCCTAGCCGTGGCCGTTGATGACAATTATGTCTATCGCTACGTTTCAGGGAACAGCGATGCGCTCAAAGTGTATAACCGTAGTTCCGGCGCGATTGAGTTCACTATCGCCGATCCGGACTATCAGCATTTTGGCTCGTATGGCCAAGATTCGACGGTACTTGGTCACGATGCGGTTTATGCCATCAACAGTGGCAGAGTGATCAAATTTGATACGAAGACAAGACGTATCGCCTGGTCCGTGGCGGGGTCTCACAGCGGACAGCCAACCGTCGCAAACGAAACGGTCTTTGTCATTGAAAATGGCACTCTGAAAGCGCTGGACATTCGTACGGGCAATGAACTCTGGCGTCATTCCGCAACGGATAGTTACGGAACTTATTACGGCAATATTGTCGCCACACGTAATTTGGTGTTCGTCAGAAATTCCATGGGCGTTAGCGCCATCAACCGACAAACTCATCAGCGTGTATGGACGTATCCGGAAGCTGGGGAGCTGGCGATTAGCAACGAAGGCGCCATCATCATTAGCGGCTACAACGGGAAGATTACGGTTATCGACTACGCTGGTGATCAAGACGGCGATGGCCTGCCTTCCTGGTGGGAGGACCTTTACGGTCTAAATGACCAAGATCCTTCCGATGCCGCGCTCGATGGTGATAGCGATGGTCTGAGCAACCTGCAGGAATTCCAGAATCGCACATCGCCTTTGCTCAGTGATACCGATGCTGACGGTTTAAGTGATGGTGATGAGGTCCTGACGCATCTATCCAATCCGCGCGATCGGGATAGCGACGATGATGGATTGAATGACAGTGACGAGGTGAACGTCCATAACACTTCGCCAATTGACGCCGATAGTGACGATGATGGCCTGAGCGATGGCGTCGAAATCAACGATCACCATACCGATCCATTGAGCGCGGACAGCGACAGTGACGGCATGGAAGATGGTTGGGAAGTCAGCAATGGCTTTGATCCAAATGCCGATGATGCCAGCCTCGATTCAGATGGTGACGGCCTCAGCAATCTCGGTGAACATACGGCCGGCTCAGACCCGCATGTTGCCGACACCGATGGCGATCAGTTGTCGGATGGTGATGAAGTGCACGTGCACGGCAGTAACCCGGTATTGGCCGATACGGATGACGACTTCATCAATGATGGTTGGGAGGTGGCCAATGGCTTTTCACCAACGACGGCGTCCGATGCGACGGAAGACGCAGACAGCGACAGCTTCAATAACAAGGAAGAATATTTCGGAAAAACCGACCCGAACAACAACAGCGATTTTCCGATCGCGACTGCCTGGCAAACGTTCCAGGGGAATGCCAGCCGAACGGGATATTTGCCGTTGACCCTGAATGTCAACCACTTCAACTTGCGTTGGACACGGTCTCAGGTTGGCGAATACGGCGTCGGGCAAGTGGCGACGGACACTGGCCGAATTTTCGTAACGATGCCGCAGTCGAAAAAATTGCTGGCGCTCAATGCCGCTTCCGGACTGGCCGAGTGGGAATATGTCGTGACGGCCGACTCAATCGATGCGCCGGCCACTGGCAACGGCAAGGTGTATTTCCAAACCAGTGGCCATGGCAATTCATTCCTCAGAGCCATCAATGCCAACAACGGCACACTTGCGTACAGCACAGCTTATGGCAACCAGTGGTCAAGCTATCTGTCACCAGCGCTCTATGCCGGCAACGTCTACATGGCAGGCGGTTACTATGGCGGTACCTACGCGTTCAATGCTGAGAACGGAACCCAGCAGTGGTTCAACAGCTCGACCGGCCAGTACGATAACTGGACACCAGCCGTTGATGATCAATATGTGTTCGTGCACACCGGCTACAGCAGCAATAGTCTGAAAGTACTGGACCGCAGCACCGGCACGCTGGCGTTCGAAATCACTGACCCTAATCATAGTTATGGTTGGTCAAGTCATACCACGGCAGTGGTTGGCGTTGATGCCGCGTTCACGATTAACGGTGCCAGACTGGTCAAGCACGATTTGATCAAGCGGCAAATCGCTTGGGCCAGCGCAGAAGGCGTTTCCGGCCAGCCTACGTTGGCAAACGAGATGGTGCTTGTACTGAAGAATGGACGCCTGCAAGCGTTTGATGTGCGCGATGGCAGCGAGCTTTGGAGTTGGGCGCCAAACAGTCAGTATCTGCAAAGCAATATTGTTGCTACGCGTAATCTGGTATTTGTCGGCGACTCCAGCAATACCTACGCCATCGATCGCAGCACTCAGCAACAAGTATGGAGTTATCCGGCAACGGGCTCCATTGCCATCAGCAATGAAGGCGCGATCATCATTACCAATAGCAACGGTACGATTACCGTGATTAACGCCAGCGGTGACGAAGACAGCGACGGACTGCCGGACTGGTGGGAAACCACTTACGGTTTCAACCCGAATGATGCATCGGACGCCAGTAACGATGACGACATGGATGGCTTGACCAACCTGGAAGAGTTTGCCAACCACACTCATCCTACCGATTCCGATTCGGACAACGACGGTCTGTCTGACGGTGAAGAAGTCAACACCCATCAAACCAATCCAAACGATTCAGATTCTGACGATGATGATTTGACGGATGAAGCCGAGGTAAATGCCCATAACACCGACCCGAATAATTATGACTCAGATAGCGATGGCTTCTCGGATGGTCAGGAGGTAAATCAATACCTCACCGATCCAAATGATGCCAATTCGCGACCATCGGCACTGTCCAATTTCGTGCAATCTTTTGAGGGCAACACGCTACCTGCAGGTTGGACGAATGCCCAAGGCAGTCAAAGCAACTGGACGCTGGACACGGTTTACGCCAGCGCAGGCACTAAAAGCCTTCGCTCCGGAGTAATACCCCATAATGGTACCTCTGGCGTAAAGTTTGAAGGCGTATTTGCGCCATCTACTTTGTCGTTCAAATACCGCACGGAAACCGAGAGTTGCTGTGACCGACTGCGTGTATATGTCGATGGGGTTGAGCGAATGACGGCAAGCGGTACCAACAACTGGACACTGTTCACGTTGAACCTGACTGCCGGTGAACACGTCATTGAATGGCGCTATACCAAAGACGGAAGCGTAGTTACAGGTCAAGATGCAGTCTGGCTAGATGAAGTAACGCTAACCAATAATTGATCGTTGAATAAAAGCCCTGTGACCTATCCGTCACAGGGCTTTTTTGACGAAGATAAAATGACACCTCTCACGTAAGGTGTAGAAGCCCAGACCAGATCTGACAGTTACCGGATTTTCAGAATGTGACTGTCAGGTCAAGTTCAAGCGATTAACTTTTCCCGGCAGATGCTTTTGCCATCAATAAATGTTTCCATCGGCGTTCTGCCGCAGCACATTTTGCCTTGATGGGTCCGCTCATGATTGTAAAAGTGCATCCATTCGTCAAGGTCGGCCTGCAGCTCTTCAATCGTTTGGTAAATCTTCTTGCGGAACGCGACCTGATAGAACTCCTGCAAAATGGTTTTATGGAAGCGTTCGCAAATACCATTGGTTTGCGGTGATGCGGCCTTGGTGCGAGTGTGTTCGATATCGTTCATCGCCAGGTAAAGTTGATAGTCATGCTGCTCTACCTTGCCGCAATACTCCGTTCCGCGGTCGGTTAGAATACGCAACACCGGCACTTGATGGCCACTGAAGAACGGCAATACCTGGTCATTCAGCAGGTCTGCTGAAGTCAGTGGGGTTTTCGTGGTGTACAGCTTGGCGAACGCCACTTTGGCATAGGTATCGACGTAAGTTTGTTGGTAAATCCGGCCAACACCTTTCATCGTGCCAACGTAAAACGTATCTTGAGAACCCAGATATCCCGGGTGCGCCGTTTCGATTTCACCGCAAGCGATGTCGTCATCCCGCTTGCGCTCCAGCGCCTGAACCTGGGATTCGGTCAGCACCACACCGGTGGCCGCGACATGCGCCTCCAAGGATTTTAGACGGTCTTTGAAGTTGGCTAGCTTATGGCGCAACCAAATTGAACGAACGCCCGAAGGGCTGACAATAATGGCGCGTTTACGCAGTTCGTTGCTGACTCGCACCTGGCCATGTGCAGGCTGCTCAATGGCGTAGTCCTTTACGGCTTGCTCTACGACATCATCGACACGATTCTTGAAGTTTGGTCGACGACGATCCTTCTGCAGCAAAGCCTCGACACCTCCTTGTTCCTTGGCTTCCTGATAGCGATAAAACGTATCGCGTGACACGCCCATGATTTTGCAGGCTTGTGCCACATTGCCGAGTTCAGCGGCCAAGTTCAGCAGGCCAAGCTTGTGTTTGACGATAGGTTGATTTAAAACTGACATACGGGGTTACTCCTTTTGGGTTAAATGTTTGGTCGCACATTCATCTAACCCGGTAACCCCGTTCTATTCAAGTCGAGTGTCAGATCAAGTCAAAACTTCTACACGTAAGAGGTGTGTCAAGGCCGGATCGACTTGGCGTCCAAACCAAACTTGGCCAAATACTGCCGCACCCTGTGACTATCGTTGGAAGACGTTTTCTGAAGGCGACTACAGTTAAACAACATTCTTCCTGCCTCGGAAAGTGAAGAACATTGCTGACAAATGGCAAGCACTTGCGCCAACTGTAGTTGATCAAAAAGATCCATCGTTTTCAGGACTTCATCATCAAGATAATCCCCGAGATTGGGTAAGCGAGAGGTTCTCGTCACATCCCGCCAATTTGCTTTTAACTGTCTTATCTCAGCGTCTACGAGTGCTTCGTTTATTCGTCCGCCATCGGCTAGCGTTGCCATGCGTTGAATCGAGGCATTCAAGTCGCGAAAGTTTCCAGTCCACTCGGCTTCGCTGGAAAGGGCAAATTTCAGGTAGCGTTCACGGGCAAGTTTGTTGAAACTAATCTTGTGATTGTTCTCCGCTTCCAACTGCTGTAACTCGTAATCGATGTTGGGTTCGATGTCTTCGCGGCGATCTTTCAGGCCGGGCAGCGCGTAGCTCCATAAATTGATACGTGCCAACAAGTCATCACGGAAGTGTCCACTTTTCACTTCCAAACGGAGATCCTTGTTGGTGCCGGCGATCAACTGAAAGTCGCTGTGAACCGCACTATCGGCGCCAACCGGGAAGAAGTTTTTCTCCTCAATCGCATGCAGCAACATTGCTTGCTCATCGAGGCCAAGCTCGCCAATCTCATCGAGAAAAAGCAGGCCTTTATCGGCTTTCGCCAACAAGCCTTTGCGCGCTTGATGAGCGCCGGTAAATGCACCGCGAACATGGCCAAACAACGTCGACATGGCATTGTCGCCGCGCAGAGTGGCGCAGTTGACGGCGACGAACTCACCTTTGACTTGCTGTCGCCTGTGCTTTAGTTGATAGATGCGTTTGGCCAGCTGTGATTTGCCGGCACCGGTCGGGCCGGTTAAAAGCAGCGGCGCTTTCGAGCGAATGACTACCCGCTCGATTTCCTGAATCATTTCATTGAACGCGGCGTTGCGCGTTTCGATGCCGGATTTCAGGAACGCTTCGCCTTCCAAATTCTGACGCTGAAAGCGTGAACTGATGGCATCGTAGCGCGACAAATCCAGATCAATAAATTGAATGCTAGCGTTGCCATGCTCTGGCATTTTCTTCGGTGAGCTTTGCAGCAGTTGCGCCGGAACGTAATTCGCCTCGCACAACAAAAACCAGCAGATCTGCGCGACGTGGGTGCCGGTGGTGATATGGAGAAAATACTGTTCGTTGTCGGTATCGAACCGATAACCAAGACTGAAATCCAGCAGCTTGCTGTACACCTCTTCGAAGTCCCAAGGGTCGACAAACTCAACGGCGTGCAACACCACTTCGGTATGGGGAGAAACGCTGGCGATATCGGTGGCCACTTCCTTTGCCAGCTTCACATCACCGGGCTGATGCAACAGTTCGAATCGGGCGACGGGAAAGTCTGCCTGCATGCAAACGCTGACCGAGGGCCGCCAGGCATCCCAGCGCTTGTAGCCCTTGCCACGGTTATCGAGCACTGAGCCGACAATACCTATTACGACGTTCAAGGCCATATCGAAACCGATAATTATCTATCAATAACGATATTTTCAACCAGGCCGACACCGCTTGGCAATCATCGAATCGATAAGAGCGGATAAAAATAACTTCAGTAAAAACAAAGAGATAAGAAATTCTTCACGTTAGATGAACGGAGTGGCACGCAACTTGGAATACCTAAGCTGAACAACAAACGCCGCCTCAGCGGTCCTGGTTCAGTTCAGCCAGGCTGGCACCCGCCCTTTGGGTCAGGGTGTACCGATGCGGAAAGCGCTGTTCAAACGCTTGCTAGCTCAGCGGGTAGAGCAATCGACGGTTAATCGATGTGTCGCAGGTTCGAATCCTGCACAAGCTCCATAAGTTAGGCCTGTCACGCCTATTTTGAAAAGTGAAGTATCGGGCGCAAGCCCAAGCGGTGTGAATGCGAAACCCGAGCGTGCTCGGCAACGCCAGTAGCACCAAACCGGCGAGTTGTGTCGATGGCTCCATCGCGAACCGGCTCCGGGTCGTCACGACGGTTTCAAGGAAACCACCCATGGAGGGGTAACGTTGTGACCACCTGGTGTTCGATTTAATGATGCGGCTATCGACCCCTTGCCGGACTCAACCAAATAAGGAAGAAAAAAATGTTGTCGATAAAACAATGGAAAATCGCGGATAACGAACGCGGTTTGCTATTCAAAGATAAGCAGTTTCAACGGGTATTGGCGCCAGGTCGTCATCGTTTATTGGATGTTGGAAACCGGCTCAGCGTCGACGTCGTAGCGCTTGGCCAAGGCGAGGTGCAACATGCTCAGCTTGATGTGCTGATCAAGCTGCCTGCCTTCATTGAGCACGTCGATGTCCAGCAAATGGCCAACCAACAAGTTGGCTTGGTTTACTGTGACAATCGTTTAGTGCGTTTGTTGGAGCCAGGTGAACGCGCCGTATTCTGGAAGCAGCCGTTCACGATTCAGGTTCAAACTCATGACATCAATGACGGATACCGAATTGACGACAAGTTGCTGTCAGACGTGTTGCGTCAGGGCATAAGCCTCGGCAAAAAAGGAGACCGCTTGCTGATGGCCGTCGTGCCAGAGCAATCGGTTGGCTTGCTTTATGAAAACGGTCGTCTGCAGCAAACACTGTCTGCCGGTCGGCACGCGTTCTGGCAATTGAACCGCCAATTGCAGGTGCAAATTTATGACCTGCGTTTGCAGAACGTCGAGATCTCCGGTCAGGAAATTCTGACCAAAGATCGGGTATCGTTGCGGATTAACTTGAACGCTGGTTTTCGCATTGCCGACCCGGAAGTGGTCGCGAAAAAGCTGAAACAGCCAGATGATCACGTTTATCGCCGTTTGCAGTTGGCCTTGCGTGAGGCGGTCGGCACTCGTTCTCTGGACGAATTGCTGGCCGACAAAAATCTGATTTCGCGGGTCATTGCCAAGGAGTGCACGGACGCCTTGGCACAGTACGGTATCGTGCTGGAGCAGGTCGGTGTCAAAGACATCATCCTGCCGGGTGAAATGAAAGACATCTTGAACCAGGTGGTGCAGGCGCAAAAAGCCGCTGAAGCCAACTTGATCAAGCGTCGCGAGGAAACCGCGGCAACGCGGTCTTTGCATAACACCGCCAAGATGATGGAAGGCAACGCCGTATTGTTGCGTTTGAAAGAGCTGGAAACGCTGGAAAAAGTTTCCGAACGCATCGGTCAATTGAACGTCTACGGCGGTCTCGACTCACTGATGAACGGACTGGTGCAAATCGGTTCTAAATAACAAAGCCGCCGGCAGTTGTCGGCGGCCTTTCAATCAAGAGATCAATGATCATGGAATTTCAATTACTGGAAACCGAAAACGGTAAACCCATCAAAATGTGGACTAACGGTGTGCCGGTTGAAGACGACGCCAAAAAGCAATTGCTGAACACTGCAAAAATGCCGTTTATCTACAAGCATCTGGCGGTAATGCCGGATGTGCATCTGGGTAAAGGTTCGACGATTGGTAGTGTGATCCCGACCAAAGGGGCGATCATTCCGGCCGCGGTTGGTGTGGATATCGGTTGCGGAATGATGGCGGCGCGCACTTCATTGCGAGCAGAAGATCTGCCGGATAATCTGCGTGAACTGCGTTCGGCGATTGAGCGCGCCGTGCCGCATGGCCGTACCCCGGGAAAGCGTGACCAGGGTTCCTGGGAAAATGCGCCGACCACGGTAGATACCATGTGGGCGCAATTGTTGCCGGGTTTCGAACGCATCACCGAAAAATATCCGCGACTGAAAAACACCAACAACTACAAGCATCTCGGAACGCTGGGAACTGGTAACCATTTTATCGAAGTCTGTCTTGATGAAGCGGGATTCGTCTGGTTCATGTTGCATTCCGGATCGCGTGGGGTGGGTAACGCCATTGGTAACTTGTTTATCGAACTGGCCCAGCAGGATATGCGTCAGCACATTGCGAACTTGCCAGACCGCGACCTCGCCTACTTTGAAGAAGGTAGCGAGCATTTCGATGATTACGTTGAAGCGGTTGGTTGGGCCCAGGACTATGCCCGGCGTAACCGCGCGGTGATGATGGAAAACGTTATCGCGGTAGCACGGAAAGTGATTCGCAAGCCGTTTACCGTTGAGGCGCAAGCAGTCAACTGTCACCACAACTATGTGCAGAAAGAAACGCATTTCGGCGCCGAAGTATTGGTGACGCGTAAAGGAGCCGTGTCAGCGAAAAAAGGTGAGCTAGGGATTATTCCTGGTTCGATGGGTGCGAAAAGCTACATCGTCCGTGGCCTTGGCAATCCTGAGTCGTTTCATTCCTGCTCGCATGGCGCAGGGCGGGTCATGAGCCGGACGGCGGCGAAGAAAAAATTCACCGTGGCCGATCAGATCCAAGCGACCGCCCACGTCGAGTGCCGAAAAGACCCTGATGTGATCGACGAGATCCCAATGGCTTACAAAGACATCGATGCGGTGATGGAAGCGCAACGTGAGCTGGTGGAAGTGGTGCATACACTGCGGCAAGTGGTTTGTGTAAAGGGGTAAAAAAAGCGCACCGAAAGGTGCGCTTTTTACTTGACCACGTTGCAGTGAGAACATGTTTAGCGGGTCGGCATTTCAAACCGAGTTTGTGTTGATTAATTCTGCGTTCCAGAGCGCGCTCGAATCTGCGAGATTTCGTTTTGCTCAATGCCCAACGACTCCAGAAAAGCCTGATGCGCTTCCGGCAAGCTTGCTTCAAAATTTCGATGCCATTGCCACATGTCTTGATCGCTCAAACCAAGCGCACGGAACATTTCGGTCCAGCTTTCTTTGCTCAACACTTTGCCGCCGGAAACCAGATCCGGTTGACCGAGCAGATGCAGCAGTACGCGCTGCTGGTTTTGCAGCGCGCTGATTTGCTGGTTGTTGGTCAGGAATTGTTTTTCCAGTGCGGTCGTCAACACGCTCGGCGTTGCCAGTATGCTTTTGATTTCCGCTAATCCCAGCCCGGCGTTGCGCAAGCGGCAGATATGCTGCAATCGCTGCGCATCCGCAACGGTATACAGCCGATAGCCCGCGTCAGTATGCGCGCTTGGCTGCAGCAGACCGATACGGTCGTAGTAGAGCAGTGTGCTACGCGACAGGCCGACGTGTTTGGCGAGTGCGCTGATGGTCAGCGGGAATCGGTTGGCGTCAGGTAGTGATTCAGTAGCGTTTGCCATGTTTGCATCATGTCCTGCCAGTATTTTTCATCGTATTTCACCAGCGCTTTACGGCCTGCATCGTTGACCGCGTAAAACTGGTAGACGACATGCAATTCGGTTTCGTTGTGGGTGGCCGGCAACACCGTCAGTTGCAAATCAACGAGTACGCCATCCGGCTGCCAGCGCACAAAACGAATATAGCGGTTTTGCTCGAATGCTACCGTGTACCAAACGGTTTCCTGATCGGCGGGGCCGGTGGCAAAAAGGCAACGCGCTTCGGCATAGCCGGAACGGGAATGAACGATGCGCGCCTGCCAGTCCGGAATCCACTCGCTTTCGCGCACCGGGCACAGCAACGGAAAAATCATTTCGGGTGGCGCACCGAAGCGATGCAGATGGCTGTACAGACGCTGTGCGGCAATGGCCACTTTCGCTGTGTTCATGATGACTCCTGTTGGTTCGGTGGAGTCATCCAGCTTCAGCTATGAACCGATGAACGGGTCAATCTCGACGTTGCAGTAATGGTAAGAAGTCCCGCACATCGGCGATGCAGGTGATTGCGCGTAGCGTAGACCGCTGGAGCCAGGAAGTGCGGACCTGGTTCGCGCGCGCGGTCAACAGCAGTCAGTGCAATCTCCGATGCGACCAAGCGAGTCTCGGGCGCGGCCAGCGGTGGCGGCAATGTTCACGGCCTCCATGATCCATGCACATTGTTCGGGTAGGCTGATCGCCCAATGTACGGCTACGTATCAAGGCCCATGACCTTACGCTTCCTTTTCTTATCGTTGCTGGCGCTTAGCTGGTCGCTGACCGGGCTTGCCGCCAGTGAGCCGCAGCTGACCGATCACCTGCGCTCCAAGCTGGTCGCTGCCGAAACGGCTGCCCAGCCGGGTCGCACTCTCGATATCGGTTTGCTGTTCGAGCATGACGAGCACTGGCATACCTATTGGGTCAATCCCGGCGATTCCGGTTTGAAGACCGAAGTCGAGTTGACGCTGCCGGAAGGGGTCAGCGCCAGCGGTATCCAGTGGCCGGCGCCGCAACGTTTTCTGCTCGGCGAGCTCGTTAATTTCGGTTATGACGGCCGCACACTGTTGCCGATGCAACTGACCATTTCGGCGGATTACGCCGCATCGACGCTGCCCATCGCGGTTAGCGCCCGTTGGCTGATCTGCGAGCATGAATGCATTCCGGGTAAGGCCGATTACCGGTTCGAGCTGCCGGTCGCCAACTCCGCCGAACCGGATTCGCGTTGGGCAGAGGATTTTGCCAAGGCCAGAGCCAGACAGCCGCAAAGCATGGATATTGCCGCCAACATCAGCGAACAAGCTGGCAACACCCTGCAAATGACGCTGAATGGTGCCGATCTACCGGAAAACCTGTCCGACTGGACGCTGTTCCCGGTCGCCGAAGAATTGATCGCCTATGGCCCGCTGCCGCACTGGCAGCCGGCAGGGCAGGGCTGGCAAACGGCGCTGACCCGCAGCGATTACTACCAGCGCCTGCCCGAGACCAGTGACTGGTTGCTGGTTCAGGGCGATCGGGCGCTGCGCTTTACCGCCACGGCCAGTTCAGCGGAAGCGGCAAACGCTATCGGCGCCTCCCAAGCTGTAGCGGTGACTGACGAAAGTAAGCCCACACTTTTTCTGGCGCTTGGCCTGGCGTTGCTCGGCGGCCTGATCCTGAATCTGATGCCCTGCGTGTTCCCGGTACTGTCCCTGAAAGCGATGGCGGCGGTGCGCTCGGCCGACAACCGAGCAGCGCTGCGCCACCACGGTCTTTGGTATACGGCCGGCGTGGTCGTCAGTTTTGTCGCCGTCGCCGGTTTGTTGCTGGTGCTGCGCGCCGGCGGTGAGCAACTCGGCTGGGGCTTTCAAATGCAGTCGCCGTGGTTTGTGGCGCTGATGGCCTTGCTGCTGTTTGCGCTCGGTCTGAGCTTTTCCGGCGTGTGGGAATTTGGCGGCCGGTTTGCCGGCGTCGGCCAGGGTTTGACCGAGGGTCATGGTGCCAAACCGGCGTTTTTCACCGGCGTGTTGGCCGTCGTCGTCGCCAGCCCGTGCACGGCACCGTTCATGGGCACCGCCCTGGGCTTTGCCATCAGCCAGCCACCGGTGTGGGCGCTCAGTGTTTTCGTCGCGCTCGGCTTGGGCTTGGCGTTGCCAATGTTGCTGCTCGGTTTTGTGCCGGCGTTGGCCCGACTGTTGCCCAAACCTGGCGCCTGGATGACCCGGTTCCGGCAGGTGCTGGCTTTTCCGTTGTACCTGACTGTGGTCTGGCTGCTGTGGGTATATGGCGAACAGACCTCGGCGCTCTCAATGGCTTGGCTGTTGGCCGCACTGACAGCACTGGCATTCGGGCTCTGGCTTTGGAACCAGCGCCACATGATGCAAAGTTCCGGCAGCAAACGCTTTAGCGCGGCGCTGTCGCTGCTGGCTTTGATCGGCGCCGTGGCGTTACCGCTTTCCTCGGCAGAGCAAGCGGTGCCAGCCGCGCAACCGAGCAATCAGGCCTGGAGTGCCGAAAGGCTAAGCGAGCTGACCGCCCGTGGCGAGCCGGTACTGGTCAATATGACGGCCGCCTGGTGTCTGACGTGTCTCGCCAATGAGCGGGTCGCGCTCCGTGATGAGTTGGTGCAGTCCTTAATCGCCGAGCGAGGCATTCACTATTTAAAAGGTGACTGGACCCGCTATGACGCCGACATCACCCAGTATCTGGAACAGTTCGGTCGCAACGGCGTGCCGCTCTATGTCTATTACCCGCGCGGCGGCGGTGAACCACAAGTGCTGCCGCAACTGCTGACCCCCGATTTGTTGTTAACGACGCTGGCCGAAGGCGGGCAACCGCCGAAACCGGCGCCATAGTTTGTTCTGACCCCGAGTAACCTCAACCACACGCCAAGGAGTTCACCAATGAAAACTGTATTGACCACCATCGCGTTGACCGCCGCCAGTCTGTTCGCCGTGGCGGAGGCCAGTGTTGTCGGCCAACCGGCCCCGGCTTTTACGTTGACTGACAGTAACGGCAAAAGCCATAACCTGGCTGACTTCAAAGGCAAAACCGTCGTGCTCGAGTGGACCAATCACGACTGCCCGTTCGTCAAAAAACATTACGGCGCCAACAACATGCAAACGCAGCAAGCCGAGGCAACCAGCAAAGAAGTGGTTTGGTTAACCATTAATTCCTCGGCTCCGGGCAAACAAGGCCATGTCGATGGCGCCGCCGCCAATGAAGTGCGCAGCAAAGTCGGCGCCAAACAAACCGCTTACCTGCTCGACCCGAAAGGCGATACCGGCCGTGCTTATGGCGCCAAAACCACGCCGCATATGTACATCATCGACGCCAATGGCGTGCTGCGTTACAACGGCGCCATCGACAGCATTTCGAGTGCTGATCAGGCCGATATTCCAAAAGCTACCCAGTACGTCAGCCAGGGTTTGGCGGAATTGTCGGCCGGCAAAAACCTGAGCGTTACCACCAGCAAACCTTATGGTTGTGCGGTGAAGTACTGAGTTATCTGAAAAGCGCACCACCCCTAGCCCCTCCTTGGCAGGAGGGGGATCAAAACACACCCACCGCCGGATTGATTTGCGGTATTGGTTAAGGCCTTAGTTCCCCCTCCTTAGCCTGTCTCTTCTACACATTTTTTGTTGGAAGAACAGAACTTTAGAGAAAATAGACGATCCGATCTCCATCACTTAGGCGATGGAGATCGACAATGCCGAATGAAATGGATGCAGCACAGTGGGCCGAACAGCAATTCGGTCATTGTCAGCTGGGTGACAAACGGCGCAGCCGGCGCTTGGTGCAAGTGGCGACGGCGCTGGCCCAGAACGGTGGTGGCAACTTGTGCGCAGCGACACGCGGATTTGAAGCCGCCAAGGAAGCTGCGTATCGTCTGATCCGCAATCCCTCCGTCAATGCAGAAGCGATCATGGAAGCCGGATTTGAAGTAACCGCGCAGCGGGTAGCCAGTTGCCAATGCCTGTTGGCCATCGATGACACCACGAGTCTGTCCTACACCCATAGCGTTCGTGAATCGCTTGGTGATATCGGCCCGCGTCCCGATGTCAGCACGCGCGGCTATCTGGTGCATAGCACCTTGTTGGTCGATGCCGAGCGTGGCACGACTGAAGGCTTGATCGCGCAAACCTTTTGGTGCCGGGATGAAGCCGAACGCGGCCAAAGACATCAGCGCAAGCAGCGCTGTTATGCCGAAAAAGAAAGCTACAAATGGCAACACCATGCCGAGCTGATGCGGCAACGGTTGGCGGATAAAATGGTCGATGTTATTGCCGTCAGCGATCGGGAAAGTGACATCTATGAATACTTGCTCGACAAGGTGCAACACGGCGAGCGCTTCATCGTACGCGCCGCCCAGGACCGGCGACTATCGGAGTCGGATGAACGCCTGTCCGAAGCGTTAAGCGACGCCCCCAAATATGGCGAAAGTCGAGTCGAGGTGTCGCAACGCGGTGGCCGACCGGCGTGTCAAGCGACGCTGAGTTTACGCGCCGTTCAAGTCGAATTGGCGCCACCGAAAACCGATACCGACCACCGTGAATCATTGCGTGTCAACGTCGTCTGGGCCTGCGAGGAAAGCGCATCAAAAGATGCTTTGAACTGGGTACTGCTGACCAGTGAGTCGATAGCGGATGAACAAAAGATACAGGAGATCTTGCACCATTATCGTCGACGCTGGCGCATCGAGGACTTCCATAAAGCCTGGAAAAGCGGTTGTGGCGTTGAGCAGCAACGCCAGCAAAGCGCCGACAACCTGCAACGCATGGCGGTCATCATGGGCTTCGTTGCCGTCCGGCTGTTGCAATTGCGTGAGGTGTTGGACAACACGACCATTGCTGAGTTGCCCTGCACCCAGGTATTGAGCGAAGTCGAATGGAAAGTGTTATGGGCAACCAGCCATCCGCCAAACCATTGCCGAGACAAACACCCACACTGCATTGGGCTTACCAGTACATCGCTAAACTCGGCGGTTTTTATGACAGCAAACGCACCGGTCGCGCCAGTTGGGCGACGATACACCTTGGCCTGACTCGACTCGATGAGCGTGTTCAGGGATTTAACTTACTCCGCTCGCTCGATATCGCAGCTGTCTCTGGACCGAAGATGTGATCAAGAGACAGCTCCTTAGCAAGGAGGGGGCTAGGGGGTGGTTGAATCGCCAAGGCCAAACCGAACCCCACTGAAACCGCCGCTCACTTGAATCCTTCCCACCGAACGGGCCCAAATAACCGGCTTGTTTGCCCGGTTTTCTTTAGCCGGTCCGCACAATGTTTTATGCTGCCCGGGCTTTGTGGTGGCAATAACTAACGGAATAAACAATGACAGAACAAAATGCAGCGGCCAGCGGTTGGCTGAATCGGGCCCTGAACGGCATCGAACGGGTCGGCAACAAACTCCCTGATCCAGCCATCCTGTTTGCGATTTTCATGGTCGGTGTCTGGTTGATTTCCGCCTGGATGTCGACGATGACCTTCGCCGAAGTCGACCCGCGCACCCAGCAACCGATCGTGGTGCAAAACATGTTATCGGGTGCGGCATTGACCGCGTTCATGGCCAACCTCGTTAACACCTTCGTCACCTTTCCGCCGCTCGGCGTCGTGCTAGTCGCCATGCTCGGTTTGGGCGTCGCCGAATACACCGGTTTTATCAACGCCGGTTTGCGCGCGATTCTGTCGGTTACGCCGCGCATGCTGTTAACGCCAGTGTTGATCGCCGTTGGCATTCTTTCCCACGTCGCGGTCGATGCCGGCTACGTACTGGTGATTCCGCTCGGCGCGGTAATTTTCTACGCCGCCGGCCGTCATCCGCTGGCCGGCATCGCGGCGGCGTTCGCCGGCGTCTCCGGTGGCTTTTCCGCAACGCTGTTCATTCCGTCCAGTCTCGATCCAATGCTGGCCGGGTTAACGCAAGCTGCGGCGCACTTATCGGCCGAGCCTGGCGCCGCCGAGCTGGTGATCAATCCGCTGAACAACATCATCTTCACCTCGGCTTCCACGGTGTTGATCATCGCCATCGGTTGGGCCTTGACCGATTTATTAATTGAACCGCGCCTGCGCAACAAAGTGATCGACGGTGATCCAGCTGAGTTGCCAACGATGTCACCGCTGACCGATCAGGAGCGCAAAGGTTTGCTCTGGTCCGGTTTGGCAATGTTGATCAGTGTTGCCTTGCTGGTGTTCAGCATTGTGCCGATGGACTCCGCCTGGCGTGCCGCTGACGGCGAAATCGCCGCAGCCGGTGCACCACTGATGCGTTCCATCGTCGCGCTGATCTTCGTGTTCTTTTTGATTCCCGGCGTCGTTTACGGCTACATCGCCGGCACCGTCAAAACCCATCGCGATGTCGTCAAAGGCATGAGCAAATCGATGAGCGGCATGGGTTACTACATCGTCATGGCGTTTTTCTGCGCGCAGTTCATTTACGCGTTCGGGCAATCGAATCTTGGTGCGCTAATTGCGATCAAAGGCGCCAATGCGCTGAAAGAATTGGCGATGCCGATGGGCATGACCTTGATCGGTATTGTATTCCTGACCGCGTTTGTTAATTTGCTGGTTGGTTCAGCATCGGCGAAATGGGCGTTGATCGGTTCAGTGATGGTGCCGATGCTGATGCAACTCGGCGTTTCGCCGGATTTAACGCAGGCCGCCTATCGCGTTGGCGATTCCTCGACCAACATCATCACGCCGCTGATGCCGTATTTCCCGTTGATTGTCGTGTTCTGTCAGAAGTATGTGAAAGACACTGGCATCGGTTCGCTGGTGGCCTTGATGTTGCCGTTTACGGTGGCGCTGTTAACGCTATGGACGTTGTTCCTAATCGGTTTCTGGTGGCTGGATATTCCGCTCGGCATCGGTTCGCATTATTCGTTTCCGGCGGTGAATGGCTAACGTTAGCTCTCCCTCTTGCGAAGAGAGCTAGGGGCTGGTTACAACGCGAAAGTTGGAGAGCTACCCGCGATTCGCACCACCCCCTCCTGCCAAGGAGGGGGCTAGGGGGTGGTTAAATCCCGGAGTCCGAAACAATTATTGATGAAACGCACTACGCAACTTTCCCACCTCACCAAAGCGAAAAAATCACTCTTTCATTCGCTCGCGCAACAAACTTTTCAACTCGGCAATCTCATCGCGCAGTGCACGCACTTCCAGATGCAATTCCGCTTCAATGTGTTCGCGTGAATGCTCAACGGCCTGCACCGTTTCCTGCCGGCCATCTTCCGTAACGCTTTGCATCGCGTTAACAATAATCGCGATAAACAAATTCAGCATCGTGAACGTCGCGATCAAAATAAACGGAATGAAAAACGCCCAGGCCATTGGATAGGTTTCCATGATCGGTCGGGAGATGCCCATCGACCAGCTTTCCAGCGTCATCACCTGGAATAGCGTGTACAAGCTGTCGCCAAGGCTGCCAAACCAATCGGGAAAGGCCTGACCAAATAACTTGGTAGCAATCACCGCGAACACGTAATAAATCAGCAGCAATACCATCGCAATCGAGGCCAAGCCCGGTACCGCTGACAGCAAAGCACCGACCACACGGCGCATCGTCGGCACCAGTGTCAGTACCCGGAGCACCCGCAGCACACGCAATGCCCGTAACACGGCAAATGGCCCGCTGGCAGGAATCAGCGCAATCGCTACGACGACAAAATCAAAGACATTCCATGGGTCGCGAAAAAACGACCAGCGGTGCGCGTACAAGCGCAGCGCCAACTCCAGCACAAACACGCCGAGCAGCAGATGATCCAAAGCCAGAATCGCCGGCCCGACCGCAGCCATGATGTTTGCCGAGGTCTCCATGCCGAGCGTGACGGCGTTGATCAGAATCAGCAGCAATATGGTGTTTTGCACGCGAGGCAAGGCGAGCCAGTTGACCAGGCGCTGGCGAAGCTCGGGTTGCACAGAAAGGCTGACGTCACTCATCAAATTCCCCGGATAAAAAATAGGCGCAATTAATGGCTGGCGATTTCACCACAATAGCCATGAAATTGCAGTGACTACCTGACGGTCAGCACCCTGCCAGTACGAATACTACCTGGTCAGAATCTGAGCGGCGCTTGCGCTGAATCGGCACCCAATCTGATACCAAACTGCGTCGGCTAACGCAGGGCGGGGAAAAACGGCGTCGATTTGTCGTTTCAGTCTGTTAAAGTCCCGGTTCTGCGCTACTTGGAGCACCTTGCGCCTTGATGAGTCAACGCCTGTTCTTTTTTGGTGAATGGCAGGTTAACCCTGAATCGAACTCCATTCGCCAGGACGAAAAAACGCTACAACTCGAACCGCGTGCGATGGACGTGCTGGTGTTCTTGTGCCGACATGCGAACCAAGTGTTCAGCGCCGATGATTTGCTGCAACAAGTCTGGGCCGGAGCGGTGCTCGGTGACAACCCCGTGCATAAAACCATCGCGCAGCTCCGCAAAGCGCTCGGTGATGACGCCAGCCAGCCGCGCTTTATCGAAACCATTCGCAAGCGCGGATACCGCGCCATTGCACCGGTGGTGTTTCCGGTTGGCGATGCCCAGGCGGTCAGCGAAGGCTTATGGCAACAAGGTTCGCCGTTTCCGGGTTTGCGCGCATTTGAAGCAAAAGACGCAGGCGTTTTTTTTGGTCGCGGCGAGCAAATCAATGTGCTGCTGAAGTCAATTGCGTTACACGCCCGCCAAGCACGCAGCCTACACGTCGTGCTCGGCCCCAGCGGTAGCGGCAAAACCTCGCTGGTCAATGCCGGCATCATTCCGAATTTAGTCGCCGACCATGGTTTTGATGGCATCCATGTATTGTCGGCGGCAACGGTTGATATGGCCGATGTTACCGAGTCGCGCTTGTATCTCGATTTAGCCAGTGCCCTGCTTGATTGGGAAATCAACGACGACCCGGTCTTCGCCGGTATCAGCGCCGAGGTGTTGGCCGGCGAGCTACAAACCAATCTGGACAAGCTGGTTGCTTTGTTTAGCAGCATCATGGCCACACAAGTCGAACAAAAACGTTATCAACTTTTGCTGGTGGACAGGCTCGAAGCGCTGCTGAGCGCCCCACAATTCCCGGAGGCGGCGCGGGCACAAGTCGTACGCATCATGGATAGCTTCGCGAGCTCCGGTGCTGCCATCGTCATCGCCACCTGCCGCAACGACTTTTATCCGATGCTGGCGCAACACAAAGCGCTGATGACCGGTAAAAGCACCGGCGCGCATTTTGACTTGTTGCCGCCTTCGCGCGCTGAACTGCTGCAAATGATCCGCTTGCCAGCCAAAGCCGCGCAATTAACCTGGGAAAGCGACAGCAGCGATAGCCTGGATCAATTGCTCTGCGACGATGCAGCCGAAAGTCCCGATGCCTTACCGATGCTGCAGTACACGCTGAATGAACTCTACCAGCAGCGCGGCGAAGACAACGAATTGAAGCTAGCTCACTACCGAGCATTGGGCGGTATTGAAGGCGCCATCGGCAAACGCGCCGAAGCCATTTACAACGACCAACCGGAAAGCGTCAAAACCGCGCTACCACAAATATTCGCGAAACTTGTTAGCCTCAGCAATGACGAAAAGTCCATCACCAGTCGAGCGGCGTTGTGGTCGCAGCTCGGCAGTGAACATCAGCGGCAACTGGTGCAAGCGCTGGTCGACAACCGATTGCTGGTATCACACCTGGTCGGTGACGAGCCGGGGTTTAGCTTGGCACACGAAGCGTTATTGCGGCGCTGGCCGCGCGCCGTCGAGTGGATTCACCAACATCGCTATAACATCAAAATCAAAAGCCGATTATCTCTAGCCGCTGAGCGTTGGCTCAGCGAGAAAGAGGCCAAAGAATTCCTGATACCAGACGGCAAGCCCTTATTCGAAGCAAAAGAGATCGAACAAAACAGCTTATTTGCTCTGTCCGAAAATGAGCAGCGCTATATCCAGCAATCCAGCAAACGCTCAAGAAATCGCAAGCTGATTAAACACGCCACCGTTGCCAGCCTAGCGCTGTTAACAATGTTGTCAGTCGCGATGACATGGCGCAGTGTCGAGGCTGAGCAACGTGCCGAGGAGCGTCGAGCACAAGCGGACAATTTGCTTGGATTTATGGTGGGGGAGTTTGCTGACAAATTGAGAGAGCTGGGAAGGATGGATCTCTTGGAGAGTATTAGTGCACGCGCTATATCTCATTTTTCGGAGGAAAGTTCTATTGATGGTGACTTTTCGTCAGATCTGATTAAAGCGATGGCGTTGAATGCCATCTCAGAATCCGCCTATTCCCGGAGGAACTATAATGAGGTCACAAAAGCCGCCATCACGGCAATTCACTTACTCAGCCAATACAATTTTGAAGATGAGTTCACCGTGGACGCCACCAAGCAATTGGGGGCTGCATACTTTTGGAAAGGGCAAGTACACTTTGATAAGCATGAGTATGAGGCGGCTATTGAGAGCTTCACTAACTACTACAAAAGTATCGAGAGAGCACAAGTTAAACATCCTGATAGCAACGAATTAATCATCGAACTATCGTATGCGGAAAACTCTCTAGGTTCTGTCTACTTCAATCTAAAACAATTATCTAAAGCCTCAGAGCACTTCTTTCGCTCATATGAGCTTAAAAAAAGAGCGCTAGAAAAAGCACCAAACGACACAATGCTGCTTTACACGACAGCCGATACGATTTCTTGGCTGGCGTCCCTTTCTTTTGCGTTGGAAGATTTCGAAGAATCCTACAAATACAGAACAATCGAGCAACAAATAATCAAACGCCAATTAGACGAAGACCCGTCCAGTATGCTGTTCTTAGGTAATTTGGCACAATCATTGTATGCAGCCGCTGGACTACAAGTTGAGCTAAATAACATCGACCTAGCGTCATCACTCGTTGAGGAATCAAAAACAATATACCGGCGCTTGCTTCTGGAAGATAAAGAAAATACACAGATAAAAATTAATTTCATTCTAGCAAATGCCTTATCGTCGACTGTTGCGTTGGATAGCACAAAGAGCGCTATTGAGGAAGCGGATGTGAATGAGGCAATGCTGTTGCTGAACAGCAACCTATCTACCGGTGACATTAGGAGGGACATGATCTCCGCTTTGTTTGATTTTAGTAGACATTATGAAGCCGTTGGCAATTCAACAGCGTTTAATAGAACCGTTGATTTTTTACTTTCAACCATTGATGAACATAACATTTACAATCAGCTGGACAGTGAATCAAGGTTGAGGATAGATCTTTTGTCCTTGCTTAAAAAGCATGCCTCTAAAGTGGATTTTGACAGGTCATTGATCTGTGAAAAACTTAAGGCTGCCTTAGAGCAACAGAAAAAGGTCAATCGTTATATCTTTCGCCGAGAGGTAAACAGGCTTTGTAGTTAAACGATAGCCCACAAAAGAAGGAAACACCTATGTCATTACTCGCAAAAAAAAACCTGAGCACGGTTCAAGTATCGGTAGATTTCTCGTCAGGAAGTTTTAGCTATTCTGGCGGTACGGATGGGCACGGAAACGTAACCACCACGTCGCCGGGAGATGTCACTTACACCATGACTCCAACAACAGATAGTTCATTGCGCTTTGTTGGTGCCGTATTCTTGAACCCAAGCGATGCCGATATCGGCAGAATAAAAGTTGTTGAAGGCGGCCGGTCTCTCAAGGTTTTCGATAACTATGAGAACCCTAACGACACCATTAGCTTTTTGTTAGTCGTGCAGAACTCAGCGAACCCTCCACAAACAATAATCAGCGCGGATCCCCAGATAATCAATCATCCAAAGCCACCGATGTAAGATTATCTTAGCCACGAATTGTGTAGGTCCGTAGCTTATTGGTATGGACTCCTCCTCTCTACGGCATCAATGTGCCAGACTGAAGTTTGCGAAAACAATCGGTCAACAAGAAGAGGAGTCCGACATGAAGATTAACCGCATGGGCATCGAACGGGTAAAGCACGTTTTTTTGGTGGCATGACGTGGGTGAATTCATTCCGCGCGCCTGTGATTTTCCGTCATCAAGCCGCGTGCAATGGCGTTAATGTGTTTTTGTCGAAGTGCTGCTCGGCTTGCCATAACTCATATGCTGCCTGCATACCCATCCATAATTCCGGTGAACCGCCGAATACGCGAGCAATGCGTAGAGCCATCTCGGCGCTGATTCCTTGCCGGCCATTGATGATGGCGCTCAATGTTTTGCGACTGACGCCTAGCGCTTCCGCTCCCTGAGTGACGGTGAGGTTGAGCGCAGGAAGAATGTCTTCACCTATGGTTTCGCCCGGATGCGGAGGATTGTGCATACGCGCCATGTTAATACTCCTATGCTTGCTCAGTGATAGTCTTCGTAGTCGATGACATATGCATCACCATCTTTAAACTCAAACGTTACTCGCCAATTACCATTCACGGTAAGCGACCAGCGGCCTTTGGCCCGGCCCTTCAGTGGGTGCAATCGCCAGCCGGGCAAATCCAGATCATCCGGTTTCGTTGCGTGATCTAACGCGGAAAGCTGACGCCGCAGTTTATTTGCATATGCTGCCTGAACGCCTTTGGTGGAGCCGGTACGAAAAAGCAGCTCCAGTCCTTTGTGCTGAAAACTTTTTATCATTGAGAACATCCATTTTCACAACTGGCCAAACAGGTTCTGATCAAATCACACACGATTAACGTAACCCGTAACGTTTCGGGTGTCAAATGACTAAGCGTACCAAAATTGGCAGGCTGGGCTGTAAAGCTCTACAAAAGGCCATTGGGGTTGGGTCGGGTTCCGCGGTTGAAGTGTTGGGCTTCGCTCAGCCCAACCTACGCATTCAAGCCGATTAACAACATCAACAAAATCAAACCATTACCGATCGTAAGCTTACCGAAAGGCTAAGAATTCCGGGTTTCCTTATCGTTGCCGCCGCAATCAGGCGCCGCGCGGTCGCGGCACCAGCAAGCAACAAGGAAAACTGATGACGGAAACAAAAATAGCCAAGCCTACCGATAACGAATCCAATGCTTGGCCGCCGAAAAAGTCCGGAAACCACCAGCCCTACTCAACACCGGTCATGCAAGCCGGGTGTTTGCGTCTGAATATCGATACGGCGCGGGCACCGGGTTATGCCAGTGACCGCAATACCGGTCATCAACGGTCAAATGCCAGTCCGCATAGCGAACCGGCGCCGAGTCAGCCGGGTATCGTCGAGCATCAGGTGGCGTTGGACCGTCGGCCCGGATTCATGGCGGCGCTAACCCGCTTTTGGCGGAAATGCTGGGACGGAAAGCGTTGAATGTATTGATGGTGTTGGGCTTCGCTGGGCTCAGCCCAACCTACGGATCTGCGCGTCGGAGACGTGCGGCTTTATGTAGGTTGGGCTGATAAGCGCAACGTGTATGGCGAGGTCCGGCGCTTTTGAATAGGGGTGTGGGGCACCGCTTCGCTCAACCCAATCTACCAAACTGCACGGCATCTGACCCTTATCTGCACCGTAAATCAGCGCTAGCTGATCCGTGCATGATGCCAGTCTCAACTATTAAAATCTAAATAAAAACAATTAGTTAATCGTCGTAAGGTTACCGGAAGGCGAAAATTGTCCGGCTCTCTTATCGTTCACTCCATAGTCAACGCGTCGCCAATCGGAACGGCGAACCAAGGGGAGAACGATGAGCGAATTTCAATCAACACGCAGCGAACATATGCCGGAAACGGCTGAGGTTTCCCAACGGCCATGGACCGGCCAACCTTATTCTGCCCCGACCGTCCGCGCCGGGCGCTTGGTGCTGAATGTCGACACGCTACGACTGCTGCGTCACCAACAATGCTTGAGTCAAGAGGAGTTGGCTGACGAATGCCGGCAGCGGGGCATCAGCATCTCGGTGGCTTCGGTCAAGCGCGCCGAAGCGGGCAAGCCAGTGATCTTCCGTACCGCGCGCGGTCTGGCTCGTTTTTTCTCGGTAACGGTTGAGCGCCTGTTCCCATGAAGGCGTTGTTGCGGTGGTTTCGGCTGCCCGTTACCCATTCCACGGAGACTTCAGAAATGGAAATGTCTGCCCTTCGTCAACGCTGCCAGCCGGTTTCGGCCTACCCCAGCTCCTCCGAACCATCAAGCAGCGCGCGACAACCTGACCCCTTGGTCCGTCAACACTGGATGTTTGGCACAGCTCAGGAAGAAAGCCTGCGCGTGGTGCTGAACCATGTGTCGGAGGCAATCTTGTTACTCGACCAACACGGTCGTATCCAATTGGTGAACCCGTTTGGTGAGCAATTGTTTGGTGAGAATCGTGACGCCATGCTTGGAAAAAGTTGGGCCGACTATTTGGAGCCGCCATTCTCGTTCGAGTACAGCGAGTTATTTGCGCAGTCGTCGGCAAAGGACCTGGCCGAGCGCATTCACGAACACTCACCAAAAGAAATCATGCTGCGCCGTCAGGACGGCCTGATGGTCGATGTGGATATATCGCTGTCGATCATTCCGGCGGAACGCCCATTGCTGGTTTGCATCATGCGAGATCTGAGTGCCTACAAAAAAGAGCACGACGAATTGCGCCAACTGGCGCGCACCGATTACCTGACGCAGGTGGCCAATCGCCGCGCTTTTGATGAGGTGTTGTTCCGCCAATGGCAAGAATGCAGCAAAACCCATGTGCCACTCAGTGTTCTGCTGATTGACATCGACCATTTCAAACAGCTCAATGATCAATTTGGTCATCTGCATGGCGACCAATGTCTGCGCCGCATTGCCAGTGCCATCAAAAGCGAATTGCCATCACCACGCATGCTAGCCGCCAGGTACGGGGGCGAAGAGTTCGCCGTCATTTTGCCTGGCTGTAATGAAACCCAGGCAACCGCGTTAGCTGAAACCATACGCCGCAAGGTTGCCGCATTGAGCGGAGGTGATCAGGATGTGGTTAACAGCCATCCGCTAAGCATCAGTATTGGTGTGGCATGCACGGTCGCTCAGCACCTTAGAGATTATTCGGCCCTGGTCAATATGGCCGATGTTGCGTTATATCGGGCAAAAATATCCGGACGTAATCGAGTCGAGTATTGCGCGGGTTTTTGACACGCTACAGAAAAACATGGCAAAAAAATGGCCGGGTAACCGGCCGTTGCAACTCACAACAAGGGAAGACAAATCATTTGTATTGAAACGGCATACGCAGATACCGGCGACGGCCAAAAAAAGCGTCACGCATCAGTAACATTGCGATGCAAAAAAATGCTGGCCAAAACCGGCTCGGCACCGCCTCACCCGTCGTTGTGGCCAGGCCATCACTTTCTAGAGTGCGGGTAACAGCATCGATGTGTTTGTCTTGGCCGCATTCATTGGTCACCGGATTCACATTGCAATGAGGCAACAGCGCTATGCTTCTCATCAACAAGAAAGGCGAAAGTCGCAATTGGCGCGTGGAGTGGATATCGCTGCCATTGCCAGCACAGATTTCTCCGGTGTTTTGAGGCCGGCGACTATACGCAGATCACTACATCACAAACAACAAACGCCCAGGATCAATTGCCGGATATGGGC
Organism: Permianibacter aggregans; assembly: GCF_009756665.1. Taxonomy (GTDB): domain Bacteria; phylum Pseudomonadota; class Gammaproteobacteria; order Enterobacterales; family Permianibacteraceae; genus Permianibacter; species Permianibacter aggregans. The sequence continues at coordinate 2,088,844 of NZ_CP037953.1, read as the reverse complement.
AATCGGTCGCACAAAGACTGCGACCACGCCCCACATTTTCACGCTCGCTTAGTGTGAGGTAGCGAGAACACGGGCTGTGCCTGTACAAGTAAATGGCCGTGTCTGGTGACAACGATTACACCACGCACGGTCTAATTTATGCAGCAAGCGTCAGCGCAAACGACAACGCCACGCCAGCGGCACCAACAAGCAGTGAAATACTGGCGCCCAACAACAACCAGCGACAGCGGTTCAAGTCACTCATCAGGCTTTGTGATTCATGAGCAATGATTTGCTCCAGCCGTTCACGCTCTTCCGGTTTGTGTTTCAACTCTTCCAGCCGCTTGCGCAAACGCAATCGGCGCACCTGATGCGTCAAAGAGTCGGTGGAAAAATAGCGATGGCCAAGCGCCATCATCGCCGCCAGTGCCAAGCTCAGCGCACCAACTGCCAACAGCGGCCAGGAACCGATAAATGCGTTCAGATAGGGAAGCGCACCATCTTTGGTTTGCATCTTGAACACAATATTGCCGATCAGAAAACCGTAACCGGCCAGGCCGAGCAAGGCCAACCGAAGTAGTTCAGCTGAAAATCCCTGATAGCGATCGAGCACGACCAAATCAATGTCGTAAACGTCTTTCGGAATGGCAATTTCACTCAAGTACTTTTCTGGCAATGTGCGCACGACTTTGGTCCTTTTATATGGTGTTGCTCATTCACGTGTTGGTTACTACGTGGTTGGATTTACGCCCTGCAATACCTTAGACAACTCCGCTACCAAGGCATCAATCGCCACCCGCGTTTTCATCGGCAAAAATCGTGTCGCCGGCCACACCGCATGGACATCGGCCGCCACTGGGGTGCGCGCTGGCAAAACCTGTAATTGCCGACGCGGAAGATAAGGCGTCGCCAGCCAACTTGGCAAACGCGCCAAGCCCAAGCCGGCGACCGCCGCATCGCAAATCGCCTGCATGTCATTGAAACGAAATCGGCGTTTTACGTTGAGCTCATGGCGCGTGCCACGGTCATCGAGCATTTCCCACACCGGATCGGGACCGGTACCGGCATAGGCAATCGCCGTATGGCTGGCAAATTCACCAGCTGTTTGCGGCACGCCATGCTGTTGTAAATAGGCGGGTGACGCATAGATCTGAAACACCTGGGTACCGAGCTTGCGCGCGGCCAGACTACTGCTGTCGGGTAGCGGCCCGATGCGCACCGCCAAATCGAAGTTCTCGGCCAGCAAATCGACGCGCTGATCGGTCAGCCACAGTTGCAAATCGAGCTTCGGAAAACGATGCGCCATCCGCAACAGTATCGGCGCCACATAGCGCTGGCCAAGCAGGCTGGGGGCGCTGACGCGCAGCCGGCCCATCGGGTCGCGCCCGGTTTGGTCCAAGCTGGCTTCCGCTGTTTCCAGTTCGCTCAATGCCCGTTTGCAGTATTCGTAATAGGCCTGACCTTCTTCGGTCAGCGTTTGCTGGCGCGTGGTGCGGTGGAACAGGCGCGCGCCCAAGCGCTGCTCCAGCCTGGCGATGCGTTTGGCTACTGCCGAACGGGTCACCCGCAAGCGGCTGGCCGCCAGCGCAAAGCTGCCGGCTTCAGCCGCCTCGACGAACACCGCCACGCCCTGCAAACGCTCTTCAATCATTGATTGGTGCCAAATTGGAACCTTAATGACGCTGATAATACATCATTGGCGAACTACGGGCGCAGTTAGCATAAGGCCATCGTAATGTAATTCACGCATCGCCAAGGAGCTTTAGATGAACGCACCCGCCCTAAAACTGACCCCGTATACCCAAGCCAACCAGGCGGCCAGCACTTATCACGGCTATCGTCTTCGTCGAGACGGCGGCATCGAGTCGCTAGGCCAATTCAGCGCCGCATTACCGCCGCTGGCTGAGCATGAGGTGCAAGTGCGCATTCGCGCTGTGTCGCTAAACCATCGCGATCTGCTGATCGCCGGTGATGGCTCAAAGCCCGGCGAGCCGGTAATTCCGGTTTCCGATGGCGCCGGCGAGGTGATTGCCGTTGGCAGCAAGGTTAAGCAGTGGCAACCGGGCGATCGCGTGATGCTGAGTTTTTTTCCAGACTGGGTCGATGGCATCGCCGAGCCGAGCAAAATTCAACGCGCCTTCGGAGGCAGCATCGACGGCCTGCTGCGCGACGTCGCGCACGCAAACGAGCACGCGTTGGTGCGCATACCCGAGCACCTGAGTTTCGAGCAAGCCGCGACGCTGCCCTGCGCCGGCCTTACCGCCTGGAACGCGCTGCTCACCGAAGGCCAGGCACAAGCCGGCGACACGGTGGTTCTGCTCGGCACCGGTGGCGTGTCGGTGTGGGCGCTGCAGCTCGCCAAAGCGGCGGGGCTGAAGGTGTTCATCACCTCATCGCAAGACCACAAACTGGCATGGGCCAAACGCCAGGGCGCTGAAGTCGGCATCAATTACCGCGACACACCGGAATGGTCCAAGGAAGTGCTGCGCCATACGGACGGCCTGGGCGTAAAGCTGGTGCTCGATGTCGGTGGCAAAAACACGCTGAACCAGGCGATCGACAGCATTCAAATGGGCGGCACCGTCGCGCTGATTGGCGGTGTCAGCGGTGGCTTTGGTGGCGAGCTGGCACCGCTGGCATTAAGCGCCGGCAAAAAGCTGGTCGGCATTATGGTTGGCAGCCGCGCACAACTGGCGCAACTCGCCGAGTTTGTCAGCCAGCACGCGATACAACCGGTGCTCGACAAAACCTTTCCGTTCAGTGAAGCGAAACAGGCCTACCGCTACCTCGCCAGCGGCGAGCACATCGGCAAAGTGGTCATCACCTTGTACTGAGTTTCAATCAATAATCGATTCAGTTACCCGAAACTTTCGGGCCGTGGCTGGTGCGCCAAAAAAAACGCCAGCCATCACTCCAATGCCAGTCAGTTAAGAGCGGTTTCTCAAACCAAACAACGCGTTTGTCATTCCCGCGTAGGCGGGAATCCAGAAAATTAAGGCTTATTAACTGGACTCCCGCCTACGCGGGAGTGACAAAGCGTGTACTTAACCGATCGACATGAGCTATGACTCAGGGCTTTTTATTGCGTCATTTTTTGGCAACGGCGAGGTGCAAGGACGCGCTACATGCTGTCACACGCATCGTGCATACTCCACTGAAAAGCCCGTGTTTGCGACAAACGCCGCAACAAGCGCGAAACTGGCACTCTATGCTTGCCGCGGCAATCCAGTGCGATGCCTTACACCGTAAAACGGCAAGCCAAGGAAACCTTCAGAAAGGAGTCAACTCATGCGCCGCGTTATCGCCGCTCTCAGCACCGCCATCGCTCTTAGTGTTTCAGTCGTTCACGCTGCCGATGTCGCCGGTGGTAAAGATCATCCACTGCTCAGCCGCTATCAGGGCTCACAACTCGACGGTTACCAACAACAGGATTTCGCCGTTGGTACGTTTTATCTCGCCAAAGCCGATGCGCCGAAAAAAGAACTGGAAATGGACAAGCCGGTTACTGTCGAAGGGCAACTGACCAAGCTGTTGTACCTCGCGCCAAAAGGCAAGTCGCCACTGGAAGTACACCGCAATTACGAACTGGCACTGAAGAATGCCGGCGCTGAAATCAAAACCTCGGTCGATGGCAAAGACGCCTGGTGGGAGCCAAGCAAACACTGGCGCAAACATTACGGCGACATGAAGTTTCAGGGAATGTGGGCGTCCGATGTCGGCCCATTTTGGCGTGATGGCCTTTACACGTATGCGGTGCTGAAAAAAGCCGACAGTGATTGGCATATCTCCGTGTTAACGGCGCAAAACTTTCAACAAAGCGAAACGCAAGCGGCTGTCGCCATTCAAATTCTCGAACCCAAAGCCATGGAAACCGGCAAAGTGCTGATCAACAGCGCCGCGATGAAAAGCGGCATCGAAGCCGAAGGCAAAATCGCGCTCTATGGCATTTATTTCGACACCGGTAAAGCGGAGCTAAAACCCGAAAGCAACGCCCAGCTCGAGCAAATGGCCAAGCTACTGAAAGAGCAACCGAGCTTGAACGTATTCATCGTCGGCCACACCGATAATCAAGGTAAATTCGAGCTCAACCAAACGCTGTCACAACGCCGCGCTGAAGCGGTCGTCAACGCACTCGTCAAACAACATCAAATCGCTGCCAACCGTTTGCAAGCCAAAGGCTCCGCCAACATCGCGCCGGTCGCCAGCAATACAAACGAAGCCGGACGCGCCAAGAACCGTCGGGTGGAGATGGTCGCGCAATAAAAAGCGGTCTGTGCATTCTCCAAAACGCCGGGAAACCACAACCGCTTATGCGAGAGCGACGCTCTTACTCCTTTCACCAACACTAACCTCGAAATCAAACTCCCCCAGAACCGCAAGCGGCCAACTCCCTCTCCCCACGTGGGAGAGGGTTGGGGAGAGGGGGTGTGTCAGGGCCGCAAATGTTCCAGACGTTTTACGGCATTCCCCATATCCCTGTGAGTCAGATGATGCACATGAACGTTGGGATGAGGGATTAACCCTTTCGCCAAAACTAACCTCGAAATCAAACTTCCCCAGAACCGCAAGCGGCCAGCTCCCTCTCCCCCCGTGAGAGAGGGGGAATCTCGCCTCTCTCACTTCCGCCTAACCCTATTCTGCCGCCGCCGTGCACCAAGCACCGCGCTGCTCCAGGCAAACAAACCGCACAGGTAACTCAGTTCCGTATCAGATTGGGCGCACATTGCGCAGCGCAACTTGCACACTCGTAAAACCCGAGCTACTTTTCCATTCCAGCCCTCGGTTGTACTGGAACAAGGATTTTCCTCTATATGCCTCTCGCGCACCTCGGTTAGGCTCATGTCCCGCCCCAACATACGGAGCCAGCCATGAGCAGCAGCTATCAGCAACTCGTCGAACTTTTCCACGAATGGCGCGCCTTCGAGCACCCGCCGTCCATCGCCGGTGCCCCGGACTACACCGCCAGCCAATTCGAAAAACGCCACAGCGAATTCGAGCGCCTGCAAAAGCGCCTGCACGCCATCAACACCGAAACGATGAGCCGCGATGAACACATCGACTGGCAAATCGTGCAAGCCGAAATGAACGGCTACGACTTTAACCATCGCGTGCTCAAGCCATGGGTTAGAGACCCGGCCTTCTACCAAACCCTGTGGATGGAGCAATCCGATGTGCCCGACCACGAAGGCCCATGCAACCACGCCATCATCGAAGTGTGGCAATACCGCTTTCCGCTAAGCAAACCGGACGCCGAAAAGCTGGGAAAAGCCTTACGCGTTTTTCCCCCACTATTAAAGCAAGCCGAACAAAACCTCACCGGCAACGCCCGCGATTTATGGCTGGCCGGCATCGGCAACTTTCATCAGCAGCACCAAGATTTGCTTTGGCTAAAAAACAAAACCAGCGAACACGCTCAACTTACCCAAACCATCGACGCCGCCATCACCGCCAACCAGCACTTCATTCACTGGCTGGAAAAACAGGCACCAAACAAAACCGGCCCCTCTGGCGTCGGCAAAGAAAATTACACTTGGTCACAACAACACGTGCACCTGCTGCCGTTCACCTGGCAACAAGAAGTGGATTTATTGCAACGCGAACTCGACCGCGCCTGGGCGAATTTGAAACTGGAAGAGCGGCGCAATCAACACCTGCCACCACTCAAAGCCGCGAGCACGCCAGAAGAATACGCCGCGATGGCCGACAAAGCCGCCACGCAACTGATGCGCTTTTTGGCTGAAAAAGAAGTCATGCCGATCAAACCGAACATGGAGCCCGCCTTACGCGAACACCTGCTCGACTTTGTGCCCGAAGCCAAACGCAACTTCTTCGACATTTGCCGCCACTACGACCCACGCGGCCAATACTGCCACTGGTATCACTGGTTCGATCTCGCCCAAATGCGCGACGAGCCACACCCAAGCCCCATCCGCCGTGGCCCGTTGCTCTACAACATCTGGGACAGCAAGAATGAGGGCATCGCCACCGGCGTAGAAGAAATGTTCATGCACATGGGCCTTTACGACGACAGCCCGCGTTCCCGCGAAATCGTGTGGATTATGCTCGCGCAACGCGCCGCACGAGGCCTCGGCTCGCTCTACGCCCACGCCAATGAAATGACCATGGAAGAAGCCAGCCAAGTGCACGTCAAATGGACGCCACGCGGCTGGATGAAAACCGAACCGCATTTGCTCAAGTTTGAGCAGCATTTGTATTTGCGACAGCCGGGTTATGGCACGAGTTATGTGGTGGGTAAATATTTGATTGAACGGTTGCTGGCGCAGAAAGCGGAGCAAATGGAAAGTGAAGGGAAGGAGTTTGTGATGAAGGAGTTTTTTCGAGAGTTTAATGGGGTGGGGTGTGTGCCGGTTATGCTAGCGAACTCTGGGAGAAAAGAGCTCTAACTCCGTTATCACGCCTTCACCACGTTATTCGTTGCTTACATTAAGTAGCGGTTTTTCGTGAGTGTGAAGGACCTCTTCCCCCTTACAAAATCACCGTTTAGTAGTGACATACTTGCGTGCAAATAGGTCCAGCAATGAAATTGAAAATAAGTGCTGTACTTCTCAAAGAGGAAGTAAGAATTGCTGATGCGATATCTAATAAACCAGACATAAGAAGTGTTCGATTTCAGATTGATGAGCACACCGCTCATTTGTTCTGGCGGAAAAGTCAATCACAACCAAAATGGATAGATCTATTCGAGGCTGTTGATGGAATCAATGTCGCGGACTTCAAAAGCGAGAATCCGCAAGCCGTGCTGGCTTTGTTAGTTGAAGAAAGAGTGATCTGTTTTACCTTTGGTCACGCACGCCATTTGATAGAGTCAATTAAAATAGAAAAATACTTCGGCCTAAAAGTCGCTTTGAATATCTCAGATCCAGAGCTGCTAAAGTCAATCGACAAGTCAAGCATTGACAAAGTGCCATTCCAATCGAGAAGCCAGTCTTCAAGATACGTTTCGATCAACGAGTTTGAATTCAAATTCGACTGGGAAATACTTAAGTCTATCACTGGCGTCGTAGAAAGTGCAGAGCGCAGGGTCAGGCCTTACATTTTGCACGGCTGTAGTTAAGCGATACAAAAACTGAAAAGAAAGTGTGTGCCAATGACCAAAAATCAGAGAATAGCCTGGGGCATCGTGCTGCTACATCTACCGTTAATGGTAGGTGCATTGTTGTTTTTCGATCCTGGAGTGGTTCATCCAAAGGCACGGTTTTGGGTATTGCTTTCTACGTTTATACCTTTCTTTGTTGGACGAAACTGGGTTGCGCAAGCGTTAAAACAGAAAAAACAGAATGAATCGCAGCGGCTCTTGATGAAGTCGGGACAGAGAACGAACAAAAGATGGAGCTAGCCAAATGATTGTCGAGTCAGTTTTTACGGGTTTACTGAGTTCCGCGAAATACTTCTTGCCTGTTCTAGTTCTTACACTAATTATCCGCTCGGCTTGGTTCAAAGGGGTGATCGGCGAGTTCGTGATTAACGTGTCCGCCAAGCTGATGCTGGACCGTAATGTTTACCACCTGATGAAGGATGTGACACTAACACTAGAGGACGGCACAACCCAGATTGACCACATCATTGTTTCCCGTTTTGGCGTGTTTGTTGTCGAAACCAAGAATATGCGCGGCTGGATATTCGGTGACGTCAACAAGAAAGTCTGGACCCAAAAAATCTACCGACACACCAACACATTCCAAAACCCTCTGCACCAGAACTGCAAGCATCTGAAAGCCCTCGAAACCTTGCTTGGAATTGATCCAAGCAAACTGTTCTCAGTAGTGGTATTCATCGGCGACAGCACGTTTAAAACCAAAATGCCAGAAAACGTCACGGAAGGTGGCGGCTACATTCGCTACATCAAGTCAAAGAAAGAAGTGGTTTTGTCCGAAGCGGAAGTGTCAGATGTGACCAATAGAATCCAGCAACTGCGCCTAACTCCGGGCATCAAAACCAATCTTCATCACGTCGCCTCTCTGAATCAGCGAAAAGCGCAAACGACAACCAACTGCCCACGCTGCGGCGCTGAAACAATCGTTCGACAGATCAAGTCCGGTGAGCGGGCCGGGAGGCAATTTCGTGGCTGTATCAACTTCCCCAAATGCCGAGGGACACTTGCGATCTAGCCCGAAGCATTCGTGGAGCACTGAGTCAGGCCTTACATTTGACAAGAGAATGTTCGACTTCGATTGCAAGTCGAAGCGATGAATGAGCAGAGAGCAGCGCCAAAACCGATAGGACGGCCAAGAAAAGTCGACGCTGACCCCGAGTAACTCAGACCAGCGAACAATTTATCGAGGGGATCAGGCTCAGACCCTTGTTCGGCGCGCTCTTATGAATAGTGACTTATGGCACTGATGAGTCGCTTGACCACTCTCTAAGCTGATCGCATCAATAGTCTTGAGAGCGATCAAATGCACTTGCACGCCCTGATAATCATGGTGGTTTTTCTAGCACGGTAGGTTGGGCTGATAAGCCCAACAAACCCGAAGCCAAGTTTGTTTTGCGCGGGTTGATGTAGCAAAAGGAGCTTGTCATGCGTTATCGTCGTTCGGATGCGATAGTGAGATGAAATATTGCGTTGGGCTTTGCAGCCTAACCTACGAGCCGACCCTAGGGAGCAGGAAAAGGTGCTAAATAACATCATACGAGAAGGTGGCGTTGCGGCTAAAATGTAGCTCGGGAAGCGAAGAAAGTGATGCCAAAGATGAAAATTAAACGGATTAAGATTAAGTGGTGAGGCAATAGAATACAGTCGCGATTTATGCTCGCGAGTCTAGTGTGTTACAGCGCGCGCAATCGTACTTACCCGTGCTTTGTAGTACACCTCGCGAGTAGGGCGCTTTCATCAAAGCTGTCGAGGATAATTGCTTTAGTTTTAGAGCATTGCAGAAATAGGGAATGAAATGAGTTACGTGCGGTGTGTTGCGCTATTGATGATGACGATCGTTCTTCCGTCATGTCTACCTACCATAACAAACAAAGGTACATTCGATTATCGATATGACCGAAGCGTGGGTGAACAAACTTCGTCGCTCTTAAAGCTCGGACAAGACTACGCATTAAGCTTTTTCAAGATCGACGGGACTTCCGTTGGTTGCGAAGGATTTCCGATGCGCTGTCCTTCTGAGATTCGAGTTACGCCTGGATATCACTGCGTAACTCTTCACTTCCAGAATCGGAAAGGACAGTATGCCGACCTAGATTTATGCGCAAATATTTTGGCAGGAAAAACCTATCTCGTTAAATTTGATAAAGCAGGCTACAAATTAATAAACGTTTGGATTGAAGACTCTGATAAAAATGTTCTTGTCGAGAATGCGGCACTCAATGATGACTGAAGACCGAGCAATGTTTTGAGCTAACATGAGTGCGCGGGGTCAGGCCTTACATTTGACATGGACTGAGACGCTGAGCTTACCAGCCAAACCTACGAGCTAAAACCAACGAACAACTTATCTAGGGGCTTCGGGCTCATACCCTTGTCCGGTGCGCTTTTATGAATAGTGACTTATGGCACTGATGAGTCGCTTGAGTACTCTCTAAGCTGATCGCATCAATCATTCTGAGAGCGATCAAATGACCTTACACGCCCTGATAATCATGGTGGTTCTTCTAGCCCCTTATTCATTAAGTGCCAATGAGACCAACGAGGCTTCAGTTAAAGCGATTACTGAAGCGATGAAACACGACCTGGATGAAGCGGAAGACTTGGTCGTCAATGCGCTGAAATCAGCGCCGGAAAACGCCGAGATTAACTTTTTATGTGGCCGAATCATGGGCCAGCAAGCCGAAGATTCGTTCATCTCAGCCTATAGCTATGCAACGAAATCCCTGAATTGCTTGAAGAAAGCCGTCGAGCTTGCCCCGAAAAATATTGACTATCGCATGGGGTTGATTCGTTTTTACCTTGGAGCGCCCGCTATTGCTGGTGGAGATGAAAAGCTCGCCAAAAAGCAGGTGGAGGAAGTCTATAAGGTCTCTCGCTTGCATGGGCTGAAAGCTGAACTGCTTTACTTAAATGAGCTAGAGGAAGCCGAAGCGTACTTTGCGCTGTTAAAGCAAGCGGTAAATGAATTTCCGAATGTTTCAGAGTTTCATTATCGGCTTGGTTTGCAGCTCCAGCAGCAGCAGAAATATACCGATGCGCACAACAGTTTTACCAAAGCTGCAGCGCTTACTGAAGAAAGCGATCTGAAGTACTCGCTAAATGCCTTGTACCAAGTTGGCCGAAATGCGGTGTTTAGTGAAATGAATCTGGAACAGGGTGTAGGAGCATTAAATCAGTTTATTGAGATTGGCCAGACATCCCCTGATTTGCCCCCGTTAGCATGGGCTCATCTGCGCTTGGCCCAGTTGGCTAAGCTTCTGAATGAGCCTGTGATGATGGAACAACACCTAAAGAAAGCGATGTCCAGCGACGATAAGGAGCTTCATCGTATCGTGAGGCAGCTTAAACGTCAGGCGGAGGAGGCAGCATGAACAGCCGTTCATCGGTTAGCGATAACACCAAGGTTTGGTGGTGCTTAGGTCTGTTCTTATTGATGGAAATACCGGTGCGTTTATGGCTGCAGCCGGACCCTTGGTTGTTGAAGCCAACTCACTGGTACTTCATGCAACCAATGCGCTTTTTCCTGGAGCTTGGCCTGATAGTGTTTCTCGTCGCCGTGATCCGCACGATGCTTCCACAGCTATTCGTCTCGCCCAGGAAGCATTTGGATTTTCTGGTTATAGGCAGTATCGGAAGCATCGTTCTATTCGGTTTTTTGGAATATGAGCAGCTTAAAGCTAGCCTTAGTGTTGAAGCTAGCTATTGGGCGCTTTGGTTTTTCACTGGTTTTTGCATAGGTGTTGGTCAGGAGCTGACCTTTCGAGGCCTGCTGTTCACGTCATTAGCAAAACGTATGAATAAAAATCTCGCGGGCCTTATCACAACGATCATCTTTGTAATCGCTCCCTTGCACTCAGTCAGAATGTTTGATCTGTATGCTGGCGGGCACCTAGGAGTAGTGTTATTGCTTGTAGCGATATACTTTGCAGCGGGCTTTCTTTTCCAGTGGCTTCGGGAAAGAACCGGCGGTGTGATTGTGCCAGGCGTGGTTCACGGCTTTGGCAATGCCATCACATGGGTTGCAGTGTTTTCCTGATTGGGGGCGTGGGCTCGGGTTGAACCTATCTCAGTTTGACGGACAAGTTTATGTTGAGGGAGCGCCATTCAAACCCAAGTCTATATAGGCAATGATATAGCCATACTCTTTATCGGTGAGCTTTCCTGCTCGATGTAGCGCCGTTGCATATTCAAAGGTCCACGGCTTTCCGTTTGGTGCTACGGGAATTGCCAGATCCATTGAGAGTAGGGTTTGATCGAGAATTACATTGCCTCGCTCCGCTGCCTTTTTTGCACAGTAGCTTAGAATGTATTCCACAGCGAACATATCAACAGAAGGTGCGCCACTATATTCAGTTTGACAGGCTGTTTTACGTTCACCTTCAGCCGTAATGTATGGCAGCTCGCCCTTCGTAACACAAGCTACCAAAGGTAATGCCAGCACCATGAATATCAATACTCTCAAACGCTGTACTTCCTAATTGCTAAACGGACTGTTGAACCAAAAAGCGATTGCTGAGCAGCCATCCGGCCTCTTTTCCATAGTAAGTCGAACGACTAATCCCGCACAACTTCATATCTCGAAAATGAAAACTTTTCTCAGGTCGAATTACTTAGATATACAGCGTTCTCAAGGTAAAAGAACACAGCACCATACTCTCCTTTGTGACTAATAGCCCGCGTGGGTGCGACTATTCAAAGACGTAATCATACGAATGGGAGTCAGCGCTGGAGCGTGGGGCTGGACATTACTTTTGAGATATCAATAAATAGGTTTCGCAGGCCATGTGTACTACAATCTTTCGTAGCCGAGCACGGGCCCTGCGTGCGATAAGGTCCGCATCGGCGCTATCTTAAATGCGGACGGCAAAGAAACCACTAGCACATTCCGTTTATCGACTACCAAGCCGGAGACCTCTACGATGCGCGCCATCAGCAAACGCATTCTGACCGGACTCATCACGATCCTGCCGGTCGTGCTGACGCTCTATCTGCTGTACTGGCTGGTAGTATCGACTGAAGCACTGCTTGGCAATTTGCTGCGCTTTGTTCTGCCGACCGGTTGGTACTTTCCCGGTATGGGCTTTGCCGCCGGTCTGTTGGTGGCGTTTATCGTTGGCATGCTGATGCATACCTTGGTCGTGCGCCGGCTATTCGCACAGGGCGAGCGGGCTTTTATCCGCTTGCCGGTGGTCAAATCGATCTATCTCGCCATTCGTGATCTGCTCAATTATTTCTCGTCGGCGAAAGATAACGAATTTCAGCAGGTCGTCGCCGTCTCGATTGGCGACACCGGCATGGAGCTGATCGGATTCGTCACCCGAACAGATTTGCACGAGCTGCCGAAGGAAGTCAGCGAGCGCGATTGCGTGCTGGTGTACTTTCCGATGAGCTACATGATTGGCGGTTACGCCGCGCTGACACCGCGCAGCGCACTGCGTCCGCTGAACATGAGCATGGAGGACGCCATGCGCTTTATCCTTACGGCCGGTGTAACAGGCCAGCGGCCGACACCGATGGAGAAAAAGGAGCCATCGTAAGATGCAGTGCACCGAACAAGAGTGCGAGTTCAGGCCTTACAATTGATATGGCAAAGAATGTTGGGCTTAGCAGCCAAATTTATGAGCTACCTTCGGGTGGTGCTGCATTGCCTTCCTGATTCTTCTTCACGGTTTCGCGTTCATTAACGATCTGAATGGTCTGCTGTACGCGCGGGTCCGGTAGCGTTGCCTGGGCCAGCGCGCCTAACGCTAGCGCCCCAGTTCTCTTTTTCTTGGCCCAAAGACAAAGTTTATAAAAAAACCAGAACAAAGAACCGATCAGCGCCCATGGTAGCAGTGCTTTAATCGCCATTAATGAGAGCTCAGCCAACTTGCTTTCTCTGGGAGTGGAGTCAGAAGCGATAGATTGGTGCGCTGCGAGGATTATCAAGTGAGAGTGTGCTGGATTCGCTTGTATATTTTACACCGAATGCCTGAATGCTTTGGTTAGTCGAGTACGACGCAATCTGCGGTTCGAACAGAAAGCTCGGGCGCCGAAATCGCACTTGATACGAGACACGATGTTGGGCGTGGCAGCGCAACCCACGAACTAATCGGTGTTTTTTTCTAGTTGTGCCGGCAACAAATCTTCCAGAAAAAACGCCGAGAGTTCTGCGCGGCTGTTCAATCCCGCTTTGGCATAAATGGACAAGGATTGCGTGCGTGCAGTTTTCTCAGAGGTGCTTCTCGCCAACGCAATGTCTTTTAGGCTTAAACCTTTTAACAGCAAAAATGCGACTTCCCGTTCAGCCGGAGTAAGGCCCCATTGTGCGAGCTGGGCGTCGATCAGCGTGGACAAACCATTCAGATAATCCCTTGACCGCTGGCGCCATGTTTCCGCCTCTTGCTTCAACTTGATGGAAAGGTGGCGCTCCTTTTTCAAATCGTGACGTAAGCTAACCATGTCGTTGAGAATGTAAAACACGCCTGCCAGTGCGAGGAGTCCTGCTGTGCCTTCAACAGAGAGGTGCCAGAACGGCACGCCTTCCCTGGCGTCGGTGATCAGATCCGCTGTAATCATCGCGGCTATCGCGGAGAGTGTGGCAAGCAAAATCCAACGGTCGCGATGACTCATGCAATATCCTTAATCGAAATCCTGGTGATGTTCATCATCATCGGTTTCATCATAATTACTCTCAATTTCTCCGAGCTGAAGCGGCGTGTCAAAAAGCGTCAGCACGCGGGTATCCGTGTTGAAGTTTTGCCACAAATAGCCGCCAAAACCGATGGTCAATAGAAAGAGTATAACGCCAACGCTGGCGTGCGATGCGACAGGCGCCGTGTCTGCAGAGATTTGTTGTTTTTTACCGGTGAACATGCTTTTGGCCAACGCGTCTTTATGTCTCGCCATGTGCAGGACCACACCAGCGGCATGCAATAGCACGACCACGATAAATAGATCGGCCAGAAACTCATGCACGTCTCCCAGGCTCTCGCCACCGTTGCCTGATGCCATCAGGTAGCCGGTTATCCCCAAACCACCTGCCAGTATCATCATGGTCATCGCCGCCCAGCTCGACGCCGGATTGTGACCCGGCCAGGTTCGACTGCGATCAGAAAAAAGCCCTTTCACATAAGCAAGTAGCTCCTTGGGACGAAGTGAAAAATCGGAAAACCGGGCGTGCCGGCTGCCGAAAAATCCCCAGGCAATGCGCCAGCACAAAACGAAGCACATCATCAGTCCTGCGATCATGTGATAAGAGAACACCAGCGATTCATCGTCCCAGATATTGGCGACCGCAAAAGCCGTCAAAAAGCTGATGGCAAACAACCCGTGAAATATACGAGTCGGTAAGTCATATACACGCGTACTCATAGCAAACAACCCCCTGTGGTTAGTTGTTTGAGCGTATGAATTCGGTCGAGGAGATTCGATGGGCAAATGACCTAAAAGCCAAGTTTCGCCGTCGGTCATTTGCCCTATGAGTGACGACGGTGCCCGCACATCAAGGACCGCAAGATGGCTGGCATTGGTTGACTGCAGTGAGTTTGCCTCTATCTTCGACAATGGGAACGAACGTTTTAGTCCCTTGTTCGTCTTTTGAAAAAGGCGGATATAAATCACGCTTTCTGGGCTTGTTGAATTCAGGCGGGTGACCCTGCAAGGGGCGGACACCATGGGTGACCAGATAGTGATGCATCAAATAGGTAGTTGTTTCCGCAATGCAGAATGATTATCGAGAAAAGCGCGATATAGAATGCTTTGGAATGAAAAAATCAACAGGCAACGCTGAGCTTGGCAAAGCCATGGGTAACACACCACGCTTGTTTTGCTGCTAACGGAGGGAGGTTGAAATGACATCTGTGCGGCTGGGTTGGGTCGGCCTGTTGTTTGGTTTGACAGCCGCAGCAGCGGAGACGAGCCCTCCGCTTGTCTTATTGTTCTATGACCGGCCGCCCTATCTGCAACGCGACCACGAAGGCAAGATAGTGGGCTTGACGGCCTCCGTCGCCACTCAAGTGTTGCAAAGCGCCGGCATCGCTTTCGAATGGCGTGAACTGTCCACCAACCGGCAGTTGATGGCGTTGGAGAAAAACACCGAACCCGCATGCGCTGTAGGATGGTTTCGTTTGCCAGAGCGCGAAGTGTGGGCGAAGTACAGCAAGCCACTGTATCGCGACCGTCCTACCGAGGCTTATCTTCGCCGCGGGCTTACCGTTGAGGCACCAGTACGATTGGCGCATTTGCTAAGTCAAAACGGATTGCGTGTGGTGATCAAAGACCGCTTTACTTACGGTGCCTACATCGATCGGCTTTTGCAAACCGCTCCCATTACTCGCGTTGTTCTCACCAGTGATACCGTCGATATGTTGCGTCATGTCCAAATGGGCCATGCCGATCTGGTGTTCGCCACGGCCGAAGAAGCGGATTGGTTTGAGCGTGAACGCCCACATGTGGTGACCGGTTTGCAGCGCGTGCAACTGGCCGATGCGGAACCCGGTGAGTACCGCCACCTGATGTGTAGCAGAAAGGTATCCGATACAACGATAGAAAAAATCGATGCCGCCATCGATGCTCAGGTTGCAGTTCCTTAACGACGGTTCGGGCGGTGTGTTGCCATGAACCAGTTGTAATCACCTAGGCAAACAATTAGAACAAGGGCTAGAGCCAACAAGCCCTCGAGCCAGGATTGGCTATCGGCTTTCCAGTCTGATAAAAACCCCACTGCGCTTCTCGCAACGATAATCGAGGAAAACCACACAGAATGCCGACGGTAATGAGTACCTTGCTTTTGCTGGGCGTGATCCAGGGCGGCATAACCGGTGTTGGTCTGCTGCTCTACGCGGGCCGCAAGAATGGCACGCATTGGCTGGCGCTAGGTGTGTTGGCGTTGTCGCTGACATTGCTGCGGCTGTGGACGCACATTGTCGGTCTGGAGGCTGAGCCCTTGCTGCGGCGCCTGCCGTTGAGTGTCGACTTGGCGATTATGCCGCTGTTCTATTTGTACGCCCTTTCACTCACGGCGGCACCGACGGCATTGATTCGACGTGCTTTTGCCTGGCTTTTGCCATGGGCGCTGTTCATGGCGTATTCGGTTTCGGTTTACCTCGCGAGCATCGGGCAGCAGAGTGTCGAACTGATGGATGCCGTGGCGGGGCGCTGGCATTACGCGCTGATCAAACAGATTGAGGATCAGCTGACAGTCGGTTTGAACCTGTTGCTGGCGGCGTTGATCTGGCTACGAGTTAGTCGGTATCACAACCGTATTGCGAACTGGGTGCCGGAGCGATTCGCCGCGCTATTGCGATTCTTGAAGATCATCATGGCGCTGGCACTGATGACGGCGGCCGTGAATCTGATCAGTTTTATCGCTCATGACATGCTGAGCCTGGACGATCGCAGCTATGTCAGTCAGGCAACAAACGTTTTCTATGTCGCGCTGGTTTACCTTGCTGGGATCATCGGTTTTCGGCTGAAGGATTTGCCGCAGTTTGCGCCAGTGCCAGCCGAGCCAAGCAGACCTGAGTTAGCCGAGTCGGAGGTAAACGCCAGTTTTCAGCAGCTACAGGCATTGATGCAGAGCGAACAGCTGTTCACCGAACCCGATCTCAACCTGAACGACATCGCCGAGCGCCTGGGTTTAACGGCGTTGGAAGCATCCAAAATGATCAAGGACGGTTCGGGCAAAAACTTCCGAGGCTACGTCAACGATTTCCGCATCGAGGCGGTAAAGCAGAAGCTGAACGACGCCGATTACGCCAAGGTATCGATTCTGGCGATTGCAATGGAAAGTGGCTTTAATTCGGAGTCGAGCTTTTATCGAGTGTTCAAGGCGGCCACCGGTCTGTCGCCAACGGCTTTCCGCGAGCGCGCTGAGCATAGTTCTGATTGAGTCTCGGTTGCCAAGACGTCATATTTGCGTGGTCGGGACGCCATTAACTTTCAAAGGGTCTGGATACTGGCTTGCGCGGGTATGATCCGCCGAATGACTTAATCAGCGTCTACCTTGGACAGCCAGTCCTTAGCGGAAAACGCACTCCCACTTTTTCTGAGAGCATCCATTTTTCGAATGAGAGGAGCTTCCGCGGGTTTTGCTTGAGCATGAGCATTCCTGTTTCGATGAAGGCTCAAACCGTGAAAACCCAGTTCTCCCACTCAATTCTTAACCGTATGACAATCTGCTCGGCATGGTCGTTGGGGCTTATGTTGGGCTGTGCGACAAGCGTAGCACCGCCTGGCATCGAAGAACTGCCAAGATCGCCATACTGGAATGCTCCCGAAGTGCTTGAGTTAACCAGGCATGCCGAGGAGCATCGGTCTGATGCGTTGATTATTGTTCAAGACGAGCAACTGATTTATCGAGCCGGACAAACCGTCGAGAAGATCAATACCCATTCCGTTCGCAAGAGCATCATGGCAGTGCTTTACGGCATTGCTATTGAAAAAGGACTGCTGAATCTGGGCGATACCCTCGAAGGGCTGGGTTATGACGACTTGGAAACCCCGCTGACATCCATCGAGAAACAAGCGACGATCAGAGATTTACTGACGTCCCGCTCGGGCATTTACATCGATGCCTCCGGCCAGAACTGGCAGCGGCCACAGCGCCATTCGTCCAAACCGGGTGAATCATTTTTCTACAATAATTGGGGCTTCAATGCCTTGGGTGAAATTCTCGAGCGCAAGGCGGGTATGCCACTTGGCGAAATCATCGTGGAGTGGTTGGCCAAACCGCTTGGCATGCAACACTTTACCGGCAACGATGTCGATTGGGACAACATTGACGGCTCCAGCGTTAAGCAGTACGTCATTTACATGAGTGCCGACGACCTGACTCGTGTGGCGCTGCTGGTGGCGAACGATGGGGTTTATCAAGGCAAACGACTGGTGTCGGCGAACTGGATTCGGGAAATGACCACCGCGCATTCATCGGCCGAAACCGATGCGAAGAAACTTTTTGGCGGCGGGTTTTTCGACGGCTATGGCTATCTGTGGTGGACCCGTTATCAACATGGTCGTCGCCTGATTTGCGCAGATGGCTGGGGTGGTCAATACATCATCATCGACCCGGAAACTCGTCTCGTACTGATTAACCGTCGCAACACCGGCACGCATCTGCTGGCGCAAGGATGGTTTCTTTGGCGTGGAGAAGAGACAGACCGGCCATATATCTATCAGCTATTCGAAAACATCAATCAGCTTCTGCGCGCGAAAGAGGCGAGCTCCGCAAGCGTGCCGTAGCGTGCACCGCATCGCATGCTTTACGCACCAAGTTCGCTACAAACTTGACACATAACGCTACAAAGAAACGTGGCTTGAGCTTCATGTCGTCGCTCACAATCGGCTTAGATTCGGACTGGCATCGACGTTTTCTTCTCCGACCGAATCACACGACGTGGAATCAAAACACTACCGTAATCAGGAGGGACGTATGAAGCTGAAGTCACTATGGCTGGCTGCATTGAGCTGCTGTCTGCAGGCAACGGTTTTTGCCGATGGTATCGATGATTTCAATCAGAGCTGGGTCGGGCAGGCACTCGCCAAACAGCGTTTGCTGGATCGATTTGCGCCGATGGCCGACAACAATATTCCGGGTACGCATAATTCTTACAACTCGGAAGCTTACCGAAGCTGCAACTTCTCTGTTGGTTGTCGTTATCTGGACCCACAGCAAAAGTACAGCATTCGTGACCAGTTACGGATGGGCGCCAGATTCATCGAGATCGATGTGCACTGGACCACGAAAATGGAGAGTTTGTTTTCCTGGCCGAAGCGGTTGCTGATGTGTCATGGCGTTTGCAGTCCCAATGACAAATACCTGACCGAAGGATTGGACGAGATCAAAGCTTGGCTAAACAGTGCAGACAGCAACGATCAAGTACTGATTCTTTACATCGAAGATCATATGTCCGGCCGCTACCAGGAAGCGTTTGATCAGATCAACGCGCGTTTCGGTGACAAGACTTTCAAAAGCAATGGCTGCCAAAGTATCCCCAATACCTTGAGCAAAGACACGGTGCTCAAAGCCGGAAAACGGGTGCTGCTGTGGGGCGACGGTGGTTGCAGCAGCAACACCGCTTGGAAGCAAACGGCGTTTACCGGTCTAGGCGATATTGGCCGAATCTGGGAAGACCGGACGGCGCTCGGCACCATCAAAAACGTCATTGAGGGAGGCAGCACGAAATACATCAGCGCCAATGATGTCTCTACGTTCTTTCGTGAAGGCGCCAATATCGTCAACCTTGACAATATGGTGACGTCCGATGGCCGACTCACTGCCGCCGTGTGGAGTTGGGATAACGGTGAACCGAATAACGCCGGTAATGAAGATTGCGCAATGCAGTGGAGCAATGGCCGCTGGAATGACGCAACGTGCCACAGCTACTATCCTTACGCCTGTAAGCATCGTGCAACGGGGGCATGGCAGATCACAACGCAACAAGGGCAGTGGCAAAACGGCGCAGCAGCCTGTTCAGCATTAGGCAATATGTTTGACTTTGCCGTGCCAACCAACGCGCAGTCGAATCATGCCTTGAAACTCGTCAAAGAAGTCGCAGGTGTTCAGAACGTTTGGCTGAACCACGACGACGGGCAGCAAGAAGGTGTGTGGAAGGTAGAAGGCCGATAATAAAGCGGGGTGATATGCGCACTAATGCCTATCACCCATTTATTTTGCTGATAGCATCAGGTTGCGGAACGATCACTTGACTGAGCAAAGCAGAGATGGCATCGCCGAAGAGTTCGTAAAGATGAATTGCGCACCCCAGCATAGTTATGTTGGGGCTTTTGAACGCGCACCATATAGATAGTGTTTGGCATGCTCGAGCTGGTACGGCAGGTGGGCAGCAGGCGGTAATTGGCGTATTCCAACTGGTAACTACAACACAAATGTGCATCCCAATGCGCAGGCTGCTTTTCACGTCAACAACGCGATAATAAGAGCCGCCAGTAGATTGCACTATTGACGTAAGATACCAAAATCTTAGCCTGAACTTTTGACAACGAAAGTTTGCTCATCCGGACAACGCCTTGGCTATTTCTGGCTGTCATCGCTGAATATCAGGAGGAAATCGTGGAGACCACACATCGCATTTTCACGACGCCGTTCTCGAAGGTGTACCCGATGTATGTACAAAAAGCGGAGCGGAAAGGCCGAACTCAAGCAGAAGTTGATCAATTAATTGCTTGGTTAACTGGATATGATCAGAACGGGTTGCATCGGCAGCTGGAGAGACAAGTTGATTTTGCCACCTTCTTTGCGGAATCGCCTGCGTTCAATGCCGACAGCAAGCTAATCAAAGGCGTGGTTTGCGGCGTGCGTGTGGAGGAAGTCGCTGATCCGCTGATGCAAAAAATTCGTTACCTGGACAAGCTGATCGATGAACTGGCGAAGGGCAAGGCAATGGAAAAAATCATCCGGCGCTAGCTTCCATGGCGCGCGTCGAAAGCACAAGGCAGAAGAAGATGAATCAACCCCCTAAGCCATGGGCAGTTGCAATGGCTTTATTTTCTCTTGGGACCACAAGTGCCAACTCGGCTGAACCGGTTTCGTTTTCGTTGAAAGTCGATGAGACGGCGGTGTTCTTTCCCACCGATGCCAGTTTCGATGAAAAAGCCGGGCAGTGGCAGGTACCGATTCATGGCTGGGTGTACGAAGTCGAGCAAAGCGTGGTGCGAAAACATGCGGCTGCGGAAGTGCTGGAGCAAAAGTTTGAGCTCTTGCTGACGGCCGAATCCGAACCAATCTTTTCCGAGAGAGTTGATTTGCTGCTTGCCGACAATGAGCGCGGCAAACGGTTATGGATTCGCTTGTGCGGTGAGAAATTTGCGCTGAATGAGTCAGAGCCGAATGGGCACACTCATACGATGTTGTCGATCTCGGCAGATGTCGCTTCTGTTTGTGCAGACGCTGGCTACCTGCATTATCAGCTGCTGTTGTCACCCGAAGATACTCAGCAGGTCACCGGTCGCGTCCGCTTGCTCTCGCACAATGGCTTTTCGCTAATCAGCGACATTGACGACACCGTGAAAATCACTGAGGTTACCCATCGAGAGCGCTTGTTGGACAACACGTTCTATCAACCATTCCGTGCAGTGCCTGGCATGCCAGCAGCCTATCAGCGGTTGGCGCAAAACGGCGTACAACTTCATTTCGTGTCATCAAGTCCTTGGCAGCTCTATCCAGTATTGGAAGCGTTCCGCGAGCACGTCAACTTTCCTGACGCGAGTTATTCCTTGAAGTATCTACGCTTCAGAGACTCCGATTTTTTCAATCTGTTCAAATCCGGTGAAGAAACCAAGCCGCAGCAAATTGAAGCCCTTCTACAGCGCTTCTCGGGTCGACAGTTTATTCTGGTTGGCGACAGTGGCGAGCAAGACCCGGAAGTCTACGCGCAGATGTTGCGTCAGTATCCGGAACAGGTACTGGGTTTTGCTATCCGGTTGATCGACGATAGCGATCAAGAAGCTCGCTTTGAGGCGTTGATGCGCGGCCTTGATGAAAAAAAGGCTCTGTGGTTTCGAGATCCTGAGCGATTGCCATTATTTTTCGCTAGCTTGCAACGAGAGCCGTGAAGATAGTCTGTATCAGACAGGTATCACTAGAATTGAGACGTAAGTGTAGTTGAGCGAAAAGCTTTCGTTGGGAGTGGAGATGACAATGAATATCGAGCTGAGCCGCAGCGCGCAAAAAATCCGGGATGTGTTGAACGCTAATCACGTCGAAACAGCCGTCATTGAATTACCGGCGTCGACGCGAACCGCCGCAGAGGCAGCGCAAGCGATCGGGTGTACGGTTGCCCAGATCGCCAAATCCATCATCTTTCGAGGGGCGGTTACCGGCAAAGCGGTACTGGTGGTTGCCAGTGGCATAAATCGAATCAATGAAAACAAAGTGAGCGCCCTGATTGGTGAGCCGTTGGCAAAAGCGGATGCCGCGTTCGTTCGTGAAAAAACCGGATTTGTCATTGGCGGTGTGCCGCCCATCGGTCACATCGAAAAGCCGATAACCATTGTTGATGAAGACATTTTGCGATTGGGCGACATATGGGCCGCTGCCGGCACACCCAACTCCGTGTTCCGCTTAACCGGGGAACTACTGGTTCAACTGAGCGGAGGTTTAGTGGCGGCGATAAAGTAGCGCCACTGAACCAATTGTCACAGCCAGAGAAATGCCCCTCCAGATAGGCGTCCACCGGCCCATAACCCTCCAAAGAAAATGTTCTAAAGCGCCGCTGGCAAAACACCGAATAGCCGGAGTAGAGTGGCGCCCGCGCTGGGTAGCGCAAACTCGATTGTGGCGTACGAGTAGGAAATAACGGGCATAACAAGGAGATTGCCATGAATGCCAATCAAGTTTTGTGGGAAAAGGGAGACTTTACCCGTATTGCCGAAACCATGCGGCAAAGCGGCGAGCAATTGGTGCATCGAATAGGCATCAAAAAGGGCATGAAAGTATTGGATGTCGGTTGCGGTGATGGCACGACAGCGATTCCGGCCGCGCGTCTCGGCGCCGACGTGCTCGGTGTGGATATTGCGCGTAATCTGGTGACCGCCGGCAATCGCCGTGCGCAAGCGGAGAAGCTCAGCAACTGCCGTTTTGTTGAAGGCGACGCCTGCAATCTGCAAGCAATCGCTGATGGTGAGTTCGATGTCACGATGTCGATTTTCGGTGCGATGTTTGCACCCAAGCCCTTTGAGGTTGCTCGCGAACTGGTGCGGGTAACGAAAAATGGCGGAAAGGTGATCATGGGCAACTGGATTCCCAATGACCCAACCCTGGTCGCGCAAATTCTGCGCATCAGCTCGGCCTACACGCCACCACCACCCGAAGGATTCATCAGCCCGATGACCTGGGGTATTCCCGATAACGTTGCACAACGTTTTGGCGAAGCCGGTGTGCAGCCACAACAGATCACTTATACCCGTGAAACCTTTACGTTCGATGTGCCGATAGCGCCGCCGGCGTTCATGAATCGGTTCAAAATGTTTTACGGTCCGACGATGAATGCGTTTGAAGCAGCGGAAAAAAATGGCCGTGACCGCGAGCTGGCAGACGAGCTAAAAACCTTGTTCGTCAGCCAGAACAAAAGCGGTCGTGATGATGCAACGACCATTGATGCTACGTTCTTGTTGGTCAGTGTTGGCGTGTAGTCAGGATTTCTCCTCCCTGTTTGTAGGGAGGAGAAATGGTGCTGAGAGCAAAGGCATATTTGGGTGGCAGGATCTAAGGTTGCGTAGGTAACTCGCAACTTTGTCCGCCGCCCAACCGCTTGCTCAATTCTTCGCAAAGTTTCCGAGCACCGTCATGATCGCCGGCTTGCCAGCGCAACTCAGCCATGCGCCGTGTGGCCTCGGCATGTAGCGGCATTTGATCGAGTACGCGGCGATACCAGAACTCCGCTTTGGCGACATCACCACGGCTGCGGTGTCGGTCGCCAATCAACACGCCCAGCTCGGTAAACCATGGCAAAACCCGTGCGGATTGATCAGGGTAGACGCGTGTCATCGCTTCGTAGGCTGCTTCCAGGTACGGTAAGGCTTCGCTATTTCGGCCGGTAATTTCCAGCACATCCGCGATATTGATCATGGCACCCCAGGCATTGCCGTCGAGTTGGATGGCCTGTTGGTAACTGGCCAACGCCGGTTCAAATTGTTCGCGCGCACTTTGCACAAAACCGAGGGCTTTCCATGACTCGGCATTATCGGGCTCAAGTTGCACCGCGTATTGCGCCAGTTGTGCGGCTCGGCTCAATAACTCTTGCGCGGCATCGGTGCGGGTGTGGCCATTGGCGATCGCTGCGCCGAGATTGGTGTAGTCGGCTTGCTCAGAATGATTATGCGCTGGCCGTTGCCAGCGTATGACCTTTTGCACCAACGCATTGGCAAGGCCGGCGTAAGCAGGGGCGTAGTCCGGTTTGCTGGCGATCAATTGCTCAAACAGCGAAATCGCGCTTTCATTCCCGGAGCGCGAATACTGGGCATAAAAGTCATTGGCACGGGTGCTGATTTGCTGACTGGTGTTTTCTACTGGTGGTGACGAGGTCGGAAAATAGCGAAACAGTAGAATGCTGGCGACTAACAATAACACCACGGTGACCAGCACGTTTCGCCACCGCGACACGCGCATATCGGCGGCGATGGCCGTTGATGCGAATTGCTCGAACAAAGCGCTTTGAGTATCGTCAGCGGCTGGAGATTCGATACCGATTGAATCGGTCTTGGGCAACGGCATTTCCTGATGCGTTCGCACCGGCGCTACCAGTCGATAACCGCGTTTCGGCAGCGTTTCGATGAATTGCTGTTGCTTGCCGTCATCACCGAGTGCTTTGCGCAGCTTCGACACGATGCGCGCCAGCGTATCGTCGCCAACTACCGTTTGCGGCCATAGCCGCAACATGATGTCGTCGCGCGAGACGACGTTCCCCGGCTGCTCTGCCAGCAGTTGCAATAGCTCAACCATCTTCGGTTCCAGCCGGCGTGTTTCGCCACCATCGGTCAGTTCGCCGGTCGTCGGATGCAACCACCAATGGCCAATAAAAATAGCGCCCACTTCGCGCGAAACTGACATGTCTAGGCCTCTGGTCAGGAAAAAGTCAGGAATTCAGGAGCAAATGCGCTTGTTTTATAACACCCGAGTTTTTCAAATGAAAGCACCCATCGCGTTGCTGCCAACGCCGCAACGGGCGACCATATCCGCTATCAACAAGGAGCAACAACATGCCTCACTGGTACCAGCGCGTCGCGCAAAGTCTGATCGCTGCCTGGCTATTGTTCAGCATCGGCAGCGTGGCCGCCGACAGCAACGCAGAAATCTTGAGCGCCGCACAAGTTCGCGAAGATTTCGTCGAGCTGTATCAAACGCTGCAGGAAGCGCATGTCAATCTTTACTCGCAGCGCAGCAAAGCTGAGTACGATGCGCTGTATCAGCAGATGTTCAGCGAATTCATCAAACCGTTGCCACGCGATCAAGTCGAAATCGCCTTTCAGCGCTTTGTTGCGTTTGGTCGTGTCGCTCATGCCCGCATTGATGGTTTGCAGCAACGCTTTGTCGCCTTTCGCCAACAAGGAGGGCGAGCGTTGCCAATCGGCATCCGTATTCAGGACGGCAAGGTCTGGATTGCCGATAACTATAGCGGCGTGGCAACCGTGCAACGCGGCGATCGGCTATTGGCGCTGAATGGTATGCCAATCGCGACCGTGTTGCAGCAAGTTGGGGCGCATGTCTCTGCCGACACCGAGTACCTGCTGCATACCATGCTGGAGCTGTGGTTTCCGGCTTTGATCTGGCAAGAATTTGGGCCGTTATCGCAATTTCAATTGACGCTGCAACGCGCTGAGCAAACGCCGCAGGTCCTCACCATCGACGCTAAAACACGAAGCGAAGCGCAAGCTGCTGATGCCAAGCAAGCGCCGGTTCTGTCGCTCGATTGGGACCAGCGTGAAGCGCGCATCATCAACGGTGAGCGGGCCGCCATTGGTTATCTGCGGCCTGGTCCTTTCTACAACAATGAACCGGGCGCCAATGATGTTTGGGATAACCGTGCGTTCGTCGAATTCATTGACCAGCGCTTCAAACAATTCATCGACGCCAAGCTGCCGGCTGTGCTGATCGACTTGCGCGACAACCCCGGCGGTGACAATTCTTTCAGTGACCACATGCTGAATTGGTTTGCCGACAAGCCTTATCGTTTTGCCTCTGACTTTCGCATTCGGGTCAGCGCCGCGACCACCGCTAGCAATGCCCGTCGCATCCCGCCAGACGAGAGCAAGCATGGCAGTATCGCGCAGCAGTATGCCGAACTGTATGCGCAACATCAGCCAGGTGATGTGGTGTCCTACGAGTTTCCCTTCAACACACCGAAAGCCGGGCCGCGTTATCACGGTGAAGTGTTTGTGCTCATCAATCGCCGGTCCTACTCCAACGCTGTATTGGTAGCGGCGATTGCCCAGGATTATGGTTTCGCCACCGTGCTCGGTGAAGAGACCGCCGATCTGGCCACCACGTATGGCGCCATGGAGCAGTTCACTTTGACTCACAGTGGCCTTGTAGTGGGTTACCCGAAAGCGTATATCATTCGGCCGAGCGGCAATACGACGGTGCGCGGTGTGCAGCCTGACTGGCCAATCAAAACCCCTATCGTTGAAGCCGCCGATGACCCGGTGCTGCAGATAGCGCTAGCGCATATTCGTGCGCGAATGAACAATTGATAATCAACGCCACGCCAGAGAAGCGGCGCAAGGCGTTTACCCAAGCACCGATATGGTCCACCAAAGCAACGCAATGGTGGCGTGCCATTGAGAAATTGGGGCATGATCAGCGCTGATAAAAAGAACCTAAGCGGTTGTGCTTCCGCCGCTTTACGTCGCTAACTGGAATCACCATGGAAAGTTGTAGTAATTGCAGCACGCCACTGCAAGGACGGTTTTGTCACCAATGTGGTCAGCAGATGGTGGCGGGCCTTCCTTCTCTCAAGCTACTGATCACCACGTTCTGGGATGACTTTATTGCCTTCGACAACAAACTATGGCGCACACTGAAAGCGACCTTTGTCCCCGCCAAACTCACCAATGAGTGGATAGCCGGAAAACAAGCGCGCTACGTTTCGCCGATGCGCATGTTTGCCTTTCTGCTGTTCCTGTTCGCCTTGAACATGACATTCTTCAGCAACACGGGGAACAGTGAAGTTCTGGACAACATTGTCGGAGGTATCGTGAAGGCTGGTGAGGGCGAAGCCGAATCACCAGAGCAAGTACAGCAAGCAGTTCATCAAGTGGCAGGTGTTCTGGCAATGGTCGGTATACCGATCATGGCGTTCTGGATGTTCCTGTTCAATACACGGGCGCTGTTTTACGTTAACACCGTGTTTTCTCTGCACCTTTGTAACGTCCTGTTGATGACCTTCCTTATTGCTCGTCTGATCACGCGACCGATAAAATGGAGTGTGTCGGAGCAAACCTTTGACGCCATTTTGCCTCCCACCATGTTTGTTGTGCTTGGATTATTAGTCTTGTATTTTGTCATCTCCGCAAAACGCGTATACGGCATTAGTTATTTCGGTGCGGTGTTCAAGTCATTGGCGTTCATGGTGTGCTTTTTTACGTCAGTGGTTGTTATCTCGAATGTGCTTTTCATGGCATTCCGATGAGTAGTACCGAAGGTTGGCGCATGAGAAACATCAATGTGTGCGTTACGGCAATGCTCAGGCGAAGAGTATGGCGCCTACCCATAATCGGGCCTCGGTAACGGCTCATCGCATCTCAGTAGAACCCGAAAGCTCCGACGGTTTACAGTGGTCGCTTGACGGTGACAGACCAGAAATGGTCTTGATAACGAGGAAACGGAGCAATGCGGCAATCATCGGTCTGGCTTTTGGTCATCGCTACGTTCAGTCTGAGCGTATCGAGTTTGTCGCTGGCTGCTGATCATGAGCGGTTGCCACCGGTCCGCAAGCTGACCGCCGAACAAAGCAAAGTCGCCGCCGCCAACTATCAAAAATATTGCGTGCTATGCCATGGCGAAGACCGCCAGGGTTATGTCAACGATCATGCGCCATCATCGCGCAGTAAAGAGCTATTCGAATCCGGCATTCCGCACGCGGTGCTGCGGCCTATTCAATATGGACGCCCCGGCACAGCGATGGGCGGCTATCTCGACGAAGCCGGCGGCCCGATGACGCTCGATGAAACCTGGGATTTGATGTACTGGTTATATGAGCAATCCGGAGTTAAGCAACGGGCGCCGCTGACCACCAAACCGGTCGAGGGCGATATCGCCCGTGGCGGTGAGTTGTATCAACAACACTGCACCGACTGTCACGGCAAAAACGGAGAGGGCGTCAACGCGCCGGCACTTGGTAACCAAACCGCGCTTGCGCACAACAGCGATGAATTTATTCGCTACGCGATCCAGCATGGCCGAGAAGGCACACCGATGCTTGCCTTCAAAGACAAACTACCCGCGCAAGACATCGATAACCTGACTGCTTTCCTGCGCAGTCGCGCTGATGGCTGGCAAGCCACCCAACCGGTGCTGAAGCCCTTGCCAACACCGGATCAGTTTGTGCTGAATCCCGAAGGCCAACACCCGAACTTTACCCTGCAAGATGGCCTGTACGTTTCCTCGGCCGATTTAGCCAAAGCCCTGGTCGCAAAACAAAAAATCGTGCTGCTTGATACCCGTGTCACCTCCGTCTGGCAAACCGCACACATCGAAGGTTCGTTTCCTATGCCGTATTACTCCGACTTCGATGAAATGACTGAAGCGTTGCCGAAAGACGTGATGATTGTCGCGTACTGTTCCTGCCCGCGCGCCGCCGCTGATTACGTTATCGAGCAATTACGCGACCGCGGCTATCAGCGCACTGCCGTGCTCTACGAAGGAATTTTTGGCTGGATGCATTTGGGTTATCCGGTGGTAAGGGGGGCTGTCAATTCCCATGCAGCGGCAACGAAAGAAGGGATGGAGGCTGACAACACAAGATAAGAAGCAGGTGTTTGCATGGCGGGCTTTCCGAGGTTGCAATTGGCTAAAACGATATCGTCATCCGTTAAAAAAGCTTCGTGTCAGGTCTGCCGTTCTAAAAAATCTGTGATCGATTCATCGCTGTACAAAACACTACAATAAATTCATTGCGTACCAGTTCTACCCAAGAATATCATCGCGCCCGGCCCAGCCTTAACGCTCCGCTTTAAACAGAAAAGCAGAAAAATGAGCGCTACCGGTAGGAGCTGAGAAGGATGTTGTTCAGGTTGGGGAGCGGTTTTGGGGTTCGGGAAGTATTGCCTCCATGCGTTTTTGCTGGTTCTCAGTGGAGCTGCGCCTGCTCTCGACCTGGATTTCCGTAGTAGTGCGCCTCTACGCGCATTCAATGGGCAGTCCGAAGTAACGATCCAGCTTTCCGAATGTTCATCCATTGCAGCCTTTAGTTATTCCAGCGGTGGAGCCTCCACTGCCGTCCCTCTAGAGCGTTTTACCCTGGTCGATTCACAGCGCCTGGAATGTTCAACGGTCATTCGCGATCTACCCCCCCCGCCATTTACGCTCAATGCAGTCGCTATCACTCACGACAATCAGGAAATTCAACATTCCGAGCATTTCAGCGTCGATAACAACGCGCCTACCCTGGAAATTGAGGGGGCCTCTATTTCGGGTGATGGCACAAAACAGAGCATTAGCATCGTACTGAACCCTTCTGATGATGTTGATGTCAGCTATGTCGCCCTAAACGCTATCGGTTTACAAGCCTCTACTTTGAAGCGTAATGCAGGTGTGCTGGAGCGCGCAGTTGGCGAAGCTTTCCTGAACTCCAATGGATTTGTGCGGGTGTATCCGGTAAAGGACAGCGCTGAGCAGTTGGTGATTAACCTGCCCCTTTCCCGGACCTTGAGCGCAACCGAGATTGCTCGAGATGGCATGTTATTGCTTGACGCCTATGTTGTGGACGCATCTGGTAACCGCGGTACAGCTTCAAAGCTGATGTTCACCGGTGGTGAAATTTCGGAAAAGGCCCTGTCGATCAGTGCTTTGCCGAAAGCACTGACACTAATCACCCCGGTTGATTTCGTAAGCATTGTGCCATCGGTGGAATTCGAGTTTCGTGGGCTTGTGCCGTTGCCAGGCGCCGGAACCAGCGTCAGCTATCGAAGCAGTGACCCGGAATACGTCAACGTTTCATCGTCTGGCGTCGTCTACCCGATAAAAGAAACAGGTCAAGCAACCCCATACATTATTGTCGAATATCCGGGCTTGCCGCCGGTCCATTTACCAGTAACCATCAACTTCAGCAAAACGGTAGCCGCCCTGCAATTTGCCACCGGCGAACTGGTCGGCAATTCGCTCGAAGGTGTAATCGATGCCAGCTCACCCTTGGTTTTACCGAGCCTGAACAGTGCGCATAGTCTGCCGGCGTTGTGGGCCCAGTTCGATGATGGTAGCTATACCCGTATTACGGGTACATCGGCGTTGCGCGTGGCGGTGCCGGAGGGATATCAATCACTGATTCGGGTAA
The DNA here is from genome assembly GCF_009756665.1 of Permianibacter aggregans. Taxonomy (GTDB): domain Bacteria; phylum Pseudomonadota; class Gammaproteobacteria; order Enterobacterales; family Permianibacteraceae; genus Permianibacter; species Permianibacter aggregans. Next base: position 2,058,763 of record NZ_CP037953.1, on the reverse strand, counting down.
CACCCAACAAACAGCTGGAGGCATTCGCCCCAATTGCTCCGGAAGGCCCGCTTAAGCTGATTGCGACGCTGAATAACTTGAGCACCGACTTGTATGTCGCCGCCAAAGATGCACCACCCGTGATTACGGTGCAGGCGCCAACATCGGGTGCCATTGGCGAGACAGTCGTCATCAAGGCTATGCCAAAAGACGATGTGGCCGTGGATTACGTGTCTTTTCTGGTGGACGGTCGGGTCGTAGCGGATAGGGTTAATGCGCCATACGAACTACAGTTGCCGCTGTCTGAGGTGATGCTGAACTCTACACTGGCGATTCAGGTTGCGGCGGTTGACTCCGCTGGTCAGTCTACGCTGAGCAGCCCTAGCCAGCTGTCGGTAGTGAAAAAATCAACGCCATTGATACCTGCTTATCAATGGGAGTTGCCTGAAAACAACGCGCGCTTAGTCGAAGGAAGTCCACTGCGTTTTCAGCTTGCGATTGATCGCGGACCACCGTTAGAGGCGGCGCCGAGTGGCATTACCTTGGTGGAGTATTTTATTGACGCGACGAAAGTCGCGGAAACTCATTTTGCGCTAAAAGAAATTCGTGAGTTCCCGGCACCTGGACGCTCCAAACCAGAAGAGCGACTGTTCGAGCTATGGCGAGCAGATGCCCGAGTACCGAGCATTTCGGTAAAGGAAACCTCGCGTAGTGTGTATGCCAAAGTGCATGTGGCGAACGGCTCAAAGAACTCCGCTACTTACCTAATCCGTATTCTGCAAAATACGGCGCCAACGATTGAAATCATTGCGCCGGAAAACCTGCAGTCATTTACCGAGAATCAGGTGATTCCGTTTTCCGTGCGAGTCACTGACGACACATTAAACAGCGGCACCAGCATCAAGTTCTTGGTGGACGGTGCAGCTATCGGCAATCGCCTGATAAAAAACTTGGATGAGATCGGTACCAGTCAGCTTTCCAGCGCGACGGCAACCGCAACGTATCAATTCACCATACCTGAGAATTCGGTCGGTAAGACCATCAACCTGCAATCGCAGGCAACCGATTTTCATGGTAAAGAGTCTCTGTCGGCCCCAATCAAGATCCGAGTTGCTGCCGACCAGCCGCCAAGTGTCGCGATCAGTGCGCCGATTGATGGTGCGCATTTTTCTGCCGGCCAGCACATTGAATTACGTGCCAATGCCACCGACGATACTCGTGTTGAACGAGTTGAGTTTTATGCCAACAACAAACTCATCAATGTTGATGTCACAGCACCGTACTCGGCAATCTATGAGTCGCCGGAAGTCACCGCCGAATCCATCATTCCTTTACGGGCGGTGGCCTTTGACAACAAGGGTCAGAGTGGCGAGTCGGGCGTTGTCAATATCACACTCGGTAAAGATGAGTTTGCTCCAATTTTCAACGTTGTTTCGCCAACGATAATCAGTACGGAAAATGGTGTTGCGAATGCTAAAGTCATTGAAAACGAACGCTTCACCTTCAAGGTTGCTGGTTACGATGATTTAGGCGTTGAGACCCTTGTCGTTCGGGGTATCAAGTTGGTTACGGGGGTTTATCACCTGACCGGTGTAGACTCCGACACCGTGGAATTCAACAAGGATACGCTGGAAAACGTTCCTGGTGTTTTCAACGGTTTCTCGGCTGCCATCCTGGTTCGGGCGCCAGCGTTTTCCAATAATCCTGATATTGTTTCGGATCCATATCCGGTGCAAGTCACGGCCAAGGACAAGGCCGGCAACAGCAGCACGAAAAACATCAATCTCGGGGTTGTCGCGGACACGGCGCCGGTAATTACTGAAGCAAAAACTCAGTTTCCGAGTTATTCCGCGAAGGACCCGGTCACGATTCAACTGGCCGCGAAAGACGATCATCGAATCGTGGCGTTCAACCTGACATTCGATCAGGGTGTTGCACCGATTCGCATCGACAAAACCAAAGGCATGCTGGAAGGTGCGTTGGTGTTGACACGAGCCGAATTGTCGTTGGATACACTGAACCGACCAAATACCCACCACGTCATCAAGGCCCAGATCACGGCGGAAGATGATGCCGGTCAACTTTCTGTTGTGCAGCAGGTCAGTATCAATGTCACGGCGGACACGGTGGCTCCGACAGGTTCATTCAGTGCTCCAATTGCCAATAGCTCACTGAATCCAGGACAAGAAAGAAACTGGACCTATCGTGTGGTTGATAGTGGTGCCGGCATAGCCGAAGTGCGTGTACTTTTCAATGGCGTACAGGTGGATGTGCAAACACCGAATGACCGACCGAAATCACTGGATAGAAGTTTCACCCACTCGGTTCCTGCCGGCACCGAGTTAACGGCCGTCATTCGTGCCAAGGACGTATTCGGCAATACCGGCGACAGTACGTTTGTATACCCCTTGGTCGCCGATGAAAAACCGAAGATCAGCTTCCGCGCTCCGGCGGAAAGCGCCGATTATGTCGAGGGTGAACCGGTAAACGTTTCTGTACTTGCTACCGACGATGTCGGGCTTAGCAAAGTGGTTATTCTTTCACGCACAGGCACAAAGGTTTGGGGACAGAAAACCTTTGAAGGTAATTCGCTACGCACTGTTGTGGACGCAGGTGGCTATTTTAACGCGACGCTGATTGCCCCACAGTTCAGTGATTCCTTACCAACTGAAATTCTCGCCGTCGCAACTGATAGTGCCAACCAGTCCACCGCGGTTCCACTATTACTGCGCATCAGCAAAGATAACGAAGCACCGAAAGTGATCATGAGCAAACCGGACGCGGCATTGGAACGCATTCCCGGTGAGAGTTTCGAAGTGATCGCGGATATCACCGATGATTATTCAGTAGTCAACATTGAAGCCGTGTTGAAAAAAGGCTCAGAATCCATCGCTTTACCTTGGGACGTGTTGTCTAGAGTCGACAGCATTGAAGAGATTCGTGAAGGCAATACCGATGGGCTGGGGTCGGTCGTGGTTGCGCGTTATGTCCAGGCCAAAATCGAAGGCCGGGTCAAACTACCGGAATCTCTATTGTCGCGTGCCGGTGAACAGTTCGAATTGGTTTTGCAGGCTACTGATCAAGGCAGTAATCGCGGCGAGAGTTTGCCGGTGCCATTCAAAATTCTGCCGGACAACGAAAAGCCTGTCATCAAGATTCAGAACCCGCTGGCGGACATTGTAGAGCGCAGCAAGCAACACTTGGAATTCAGCGTAACCGACAACCTGGGTTTAACCTCGATTTCAGCACGTATTGTAGATGGACAGACGCTGGTTACTCGCACGATCAGTGACAGCAAGTCGGAAGCCATTAATTCAAGCGACGAGATTTTTTTGGACTGGGACAGCATTGGCGCGATTCCAGTTGAAGGGAAAGCGATTACGCTCTTGGTTGAGGCAGTCGATACCTCTGGTAATCGCGGCCAAGCAACGAGACTGATCCAGATCAAGCCAGATCAAGCCGCATCAGTACATTTGCTCAGCATCAAGCCGGAAGGCAACTATATTCGAGGTGGTGTGCTTTCCTTGGGTCTCCGGGCTGTTGATGACTATGTTACCGGTACGGATCCACTTTTGGTTGGAACGTTCATTTCTTCATTGTCGTCACTTGGTGAAACTCGTCAGCTGCAGGCACAGGAGTTTCGTGAACAGGACAAACGATACGCTGACATTAGTATTGATTATCCTGAGTCGACGACCAATTGGTCGATAAGCAGCAACGGCGAACCCTTGTTGTCCGGTAGCAATCAAAAATTGATGCTGCGCAGTTACCAGGGCCCGTTCGGCAATTTACTCGCCGTCCACCAAGGTGAGTCGGCGGCGCAGTATCATGTGACCATTGAGTATGACAATGAATGCCGCGTGCAGCCTATCGAAGCAAGCTCATTTGGCGCCGGTGGCGTTGCACTGGATTCGATTCTGTCAAAAGCTTCGCGGGTAATTGTAGAGCCGCAATTTGCGGATCCCTCTACGCCATTTCCAGTGCTCGCGATTGTCATCGAATCCAACAGCCTCGCAGAGTCGACGTTGGCGAATGACGGTAAATCCTCATTTCACCCAGCGCGGCCTCACATCAGCTTTGTGCTGAAAGATGCCGATCGAGGCACCGCACAACTTTCCAACTTACCGCATCGAGAATTCTCCGCAGCGGAAAACGTGTTTAATCAGCTGTTTGTCGTCCCTGAGGCCATCGCTCAGGACTCGGCGCTATTTGCCTTTGCTTTTGACCGTTATGGTGTTGACCGAGGCGCACTGCAGCCACGTTTACTGTCGCGTATTGTCGCTACAAATGATGGTCAGAACCCGGAAGGTAAAATCCTTAGTGCTGAAGCGTTGGCGAACCTGGTGCCAGGTGCGACACATCAGTTTAAGCTGGAAGCGAAAGACAACGCCGGCATCAAGCAACTACGGGTGCTCGACAATATGGGTAATCCATTGCGTGGTGCCGCCGGTCGATTCAACAAGTTGGCCTATACGTTTAGCTTTACCGTTCCTGACAATGCAGCATTGGGAGACACCAGTTACTCCGCGCAGATCGAAGATCGAGTAGGCAACAAGGTGTCCTTGCCGATTGCTTTGCGCCTCAGTAGTAATCAGAAGCCAGAATCGACTTTGACTTCACTCAATGCCGATAAGCTTATTACCGATCCGGCGCGCTTGGCGTATGGCGAATTTTGGGTCCGACAAGGATCTTCAGTCACGCTGAATTTCAAACTGAATGATGACGATGGCATCGCCAATGTTCGACTTTATAAACGTCAAGCCGATGGCGGATTGGGGTTGCCAATTTATGAAAAGGTGTATCCGTTTTCCTGCCCGTCGATTCCGGTCAAACAAACAACCATCAATCCAAACTTTATCTTCACCAGCGCTGAAACTGAAGAGTACATGCTACATGTTGAAGATGGTATCGGCCAGTTGCACTCACGCCGTCTGCTGATACACCCGAAGCAGAACATCCGGCCGCAAATTCGAATTCTTACCCCCGCCAATAACCAGGCGGTGGTTGCGGGATCCCGCTTTATCGAGCTGGCGCTTCTGGCGGTTGATGATGCCGCGTTTCCATCAAGTCCGAAGGTCAATGTTTATGCCAATGGCGTCAGTTTGCCGTTGCTGAGTTCCCGTGGTGGTTTCGAGGGAAGCGAAAGTATTCTCGAGAATGCTTGGAATGCCATTCATGATCGTTTGCAGAATGACTACGGTGATGATGTTGCGCGTGAAGTCGGGGTATCGGGAAATCCATTCCAGTTCAGTCGTACTTATGTTTTCGATCTGCCGGCATCGTTAACCACACAAGTCGAAACGCTAACGCTATCGGCGCAAGTACATGACAAGGAAAATGAAACGGGCTTGCATGCAATTGACCTGCAAGTAGTTCCCGACACCATTCGCCCCGAAGTGGCATTGACTGCGCCTGCGCAAGATTTCTCGCCGATTGAGGGCTCCGATTTAACCATCACAACACGTGCTTACGATAATGTGGCGGTAAAAGAGATCGCTATTTACAAAACTTTTGGTGTACGCGGTAGCGCTAATCGTTTGCCATTTGGTAACGCTGAACGCGTAATCCGAGACATTCCTGCCGTCGATTATGAACCAATCACCACAATCAACATTGATACGCCGGAATACCACCAGCTGCTTCATGTGCCGACCATTCATGAACTACGCGCACTGTTTGGTGGCAATCTCAGTAACGATGCCGCTTTTGATGTCTGGATAAAGCTGGTAGCGAAAGATGGAAATGGCAATTCCCGCGAGCGCGAACTGAGCTTACCTATTCGCGTCGATCAGCGACCGGTTATCGACATTGTCAAACCAGCAGATGGCCAGATCGTTGTCGAAAACAGCACGCTGCAAGTAACGGTCAACGCTTACGATGATATCGGGGTGCACAGTGTGCGTCTGCACGCCACACGTAGCGGTCAGACGTTAATGGACCTGCGTTTGCGGCAACCACCATTTAGTTACGCCGTACCGCTACCGATCCGCGGTGACTCCTCCGATCCGGTGATGGTCACTGTCGAGGCCATCGATACCTACGGCGAAAAAGTCTGCCGTACACTGGGATATTGCGATCCCGACAGCCACATCGCGCGTGAAACCATTTCGGTTGGCTTGAAGGATGATGATCTGCCAACGGTTACCATCGCCAAACCTGCAAACGGCACAACACGACTCGAAGGTGAATATGTTCAGGTGATTGTGAATGCGGTGGATGACCTGGGGGTTAATCGCGTGGCGCTCAGCGTCAACGGCTTAATCACCGGCAATAAAGTATTGACCGACGATACTTATCCATACGAGTTTCTGTTGGAATTACCCTATGGCCAGGCCAATCGCGACATTCAACTGCAGGCCACGGTAACCGAGAAGCGACTAATCAATCCGCGTTCGGTGACAACGCCAGACATTGTCACGCTGAAAGTACAAAAAGATACTGACGCCCCAACAATTGTCATTCACGCACCGGTTGCCGGCGCTGCGATCGCTGAGAAATTGGCGTTGCCTTATCAGTTGACCATTACTGACAACTCGCGAGTGCAGCTAGCCAAGGTCGCGTTGTTCCATGACAAAAATGGCAATGGTGAGTTGGAAACCAGTGAAGCGGTGGCCAGCCAAGTGTTGTTACGTCCACCTTTTGCTGGTTCAATCAGCGTACCGTCGCTAGCCCAACTCGCGAGTGGCGAAGAGGTGCCGTCCCAAGTGCCATTGTGGCTGGTGGTGGATGCGTTGGATGGCGCCAATAACGAATCGCGTGCTACCGCTGAATTGCGCCTGGTAAAAAATGCTCCGCCAGAAATCACCGCAATCCGTTTTCTGAACAACGCTGGTAACTATCTTGGTGATGGTGTTACCGAGTTGACGGAAGGTCTGGAGTTTGTCGTTGAAGTGCGTGCTCAAGACCCTGAGCGGGGCGTTGCTCAGGTAGAACTCTTTAGCAATTTCGATGATTCGTCGCCAGGGGTTCTGGGAGTCGATTCCGCTGCTCCGTATCAGTTCCATTTGAAAGTTCCGAAAAACAAAGTCGGCAGCGCCTGGAAATTCCAAGCACGTGCCACGGACATTGACGGCTATCGCTCTGAACTCTCAACACCGGTCAGCATCAAGATAAAGGCTGATCAACCGCCATCAGTCCGCTTTGTTAAGCCGGCTAATAACCGCTCTGCCGTCATTGAAGGGGAAAGCGTCGATGTGATCGTCGAAGCCATCGATGATCTTGGACCTACAGGTATTGATCGCATCACGGTATATGTTAACGGCAGGCCGTCTTACACCATTACCCAATCAATGGCGCAGGCGAATGGCATTTTTGGTGCTGACACGTTGTATCAAGTACAAATCCCGCCTCCGCCAGGTACCCAGGGCTTTGTTTTGCAAGCCGTCGCGTTTGACGTCAATGGCAATAGTGCAGCGACACCAGAGGTCTTCGTTGGCCAAGTAGAAGACACCGTGGTGCCACGTCTGCGCGCGCTCGGCCCTGCTGATGGTGATTTGGTTATGGCCAATGAGCCGTTGACCTTGCGTGCAGTGGTTGAAGACATGGGGGATCTCGCGGAAGTAACAGCAGAGCTAAAGCGCTTGGATCGGGCAACCGGGCAAGTTTTTGCAACTGAACTACTGACACTAACGCTCTTGCCTGACGGTAGTGGCACGGACGAAAGCGAGCATTATTTTGTTTACGAAGGCCAGATTGGCGCGGGTTCCTTGTTACAGCGCACGTCGGGTTTGACTGAGCGTATCTGGATTGAATACACCGCAAAAACGCAGAAGCACACCGTCAAAACGGTCAGCGTACATGAAGTGGGTTATCGCCCAGTCGAACAACGGTTCTTCTTACCGACGTTTGCTCAAAACATGCTCTACAACATGCCGCCGACAACCATGGCCAAATCGGTGCATTACCCAGCGGTCTCCGGTCAGAACCGCTACAACCAAGGTGACAATTTCCTCGCCGCTTGGAGTACGGCATCGCCGGTGGCATTCGACCAGTATTTCGGATTGCAGGACGGCATCAGCGGCGAAGCGACTACCGGTTTATTCCTGCTTGACTTGAATGATGTACATCACGTCGAAGGCGAGAAATTCTATTATATCGACAGTCAGTTGATGCGTGGCGCATCGGAGCTGATGCAGGGCACCATCACCGCTGTCCATAACGGCGGCGATATTATCGTCGCTGCCAAAGGTGGCGCTACCAACGTTACTGACTGCGCGGGCATTAGCCATTGCGATGCGGCGACAAGGTTCAATACGGCGTTAAAAGCAGAAATCAACAAAGATGCCGATACCGGTGGTATTCACCTGGACAGTATCAATGGTGAAGTGCTGGTCTACAGCATGCGCAATGGCGATGGCCAGTTTGGTATCGCACCGAAACTGGTCGGCCGGGTTGAGCTGTCTTACCCACAAACCTTTGGTATGGCGCGCGCCGACAATCTGGCCCTGATCGCCAACGGTCATGGTGGTGTTCAGGTGTTGCGCGTCGATCAGGTTGAGCAACCTTACAAGGTTGGCTTTATCAAACCGGATGGATTTGCTCGCGGTGTGGCAGTAAAAGACGGTTATGCGTTTATCGCCGCTTCATCACAGGGCCTGGTTGTGGCCGACATTAATGACCCGGCAATGCCCATAGTCGCCGGCGTTGATACCACCGGCATTGCCAATCGTGTCTGGATTGATGGCCAAACCGCGTATATCAGTGATCTGAATGAAGATGATTTGCCGACACGCATTCACTTGATCAATATTGCCAATCCACTGGCACCGTATCACGTCAAAACTATCGAACTAAAACCGGCGCGTCAGGACTTTCACTCGCGCGGAGCCTACGACGTCTTTACGTCGGGTAACAAGCTATATGTCTCGGAAATCATTACGGATCAGGAAGACAAAGTCGTCGAGTCATTGGTGCAGGCTATTGAGATTGGCGACAACCTTGATGCGCGCTTGGATGTGTCAACACCTTTCCTGATTCATCGAGGAAGCGATGCAGCTGAGCATATCGCCACCAATTTGTCCTTGCATCGTGGGCAAGTACAAGCCGCTGCAGGTTTGTCAGGTGTCGTGACGCTGCAATTGCCAACATTTGCGGTGGTTCACCATACACCAGCAAATGGTGACAGCAATGTGCCATTGACCGGACAACCCATTACGCTGGAGTTTAATCAGGCGGTGGCGGCCAACCAGAGCTTCACTGACGTGGTTTATGTCAGAAAAGATAATGCACTGGTTGGCGAGAATGTCAGCTCGCTGTTTGATATCGCGCTGGACCCACTTTGTGACGACACCCTGCAATGCCGCCGAGTGGTGCTGACCCTGAAAGCCGGTCAATCCCTGCAAGCAAATGCGTCCTATCATGTTGTCGTCGACGCCAACATGCGTTCGTCGCTGGACAAGACGTTAGCGGGCAATTATCGATTCAGTTTCTATACCGTCATCAGTGGCGACGGTCAGCGCCCCGAAATTCGCTCTGTGCAACCCAATTCCGGCCCGGTGAATGGTGGCATGGAAGCAACGATTCTAGGCAAACATTTGCATGCTGATGCCGAAGTTTGGATCGGCGGACAAAAAGCGCAAGTGCTGCGTTTCGAGGCCAACATCACCGTCGATAATGACGCGCTGGTGGTCCTGACGCCACCGAACAATGTCGGTCCGGCAGCAGTAACGGTGAAGCTGCCCAACCAACTCAGCGATACCCTGATCGGTGGATACACCTATGTCGATGAGTTAACGATTTCGTTCATCACGCCTGCCGTGGTGAGAGTCGATCAGGTCGGTGAAAACGACGAGGTGGACATTGTTGGCCGTGGTTTCCGTCACGGCTTGACGATCAAGGCCTGGAAGACTGGCTATCCTGATTCGGCGGTTACCGAGTCTTCACCCAGCCGTTTGAAAGTGATTTCGTCCGAGCGCTTGCGTTGGCGCGTGCCGGAGTTTGGTGCTGCCTATCGCGGCTTCGTCGATGTTTTGATTACCGATAGCGATAACCGTTTTGCTGAAAAGCCGAAAGCGTTGTTCTATGGTCGTTTGTTACTCAATCAGCGCATGGAAATGGCGGATGACCTGACGGAACGCGAAATTAACGATTATCTGAATGCTCAGAATCGCGGTGATTTGCGTGGTTACATTCCGAGCGTGGATATCCGAAAATTGCCGCCCGGCCGAATTGTTGATTTGGCCAGTGACGCTAAACTGGGCCTGATTTACGCCTTGGGTACTGGTATCGATGAAAAGCCTTTGCTGCAACCGGACCGTGTCGGGGATATCAGCGATGTTGCACACTATTATGCGCCAGGCTGGATTTCGCTATTGCATTATCGGCCGGACCGTCTGGATGCATACCGACTTGGCGATATCGAAGAGAACCCACTGGAAGAGTTGGCGCCGGCTCATGGCCTTGGTTACTACAACTTGCCGCAAGACTTGATTCCGACGGCGTTGGATTTGTCGGCGAAAGCACTCTATGTCGCCGCTAAAGGATGGCAGTTCCCTTACGTTGATACCGAAAATGAAGGTAGAACGCTGATTCTTGCTTACGAGCGTGAATCACGCATGCTGACCGACATTACCGGTGGCGAGAAAGACCGCGATGTCATCTTCAACTTGCCACTTCCGGTTACTGCGCCGGTACTGGATTTGGTCAGCAAGGACGATTTGCTGTTTGCCGCGACCAATGAAGGGGTAGTAGTGATCAGTATTGCCGAACCTTTGCGTCCGAGCGTGGTTCGTGTCATCAGCAACGTTCAGGTTGGTACCCGCACTATCACGCTGAAACCCGAACAACTGCTGATTGCCCATCAACAGCTGCACATCGTGTCGCAAGAACATGATCGCGTCGTGATCAATATAGCCGCGCCGAATCTGCCGGGTCTGATGCGCGACAGTAAAGTCGCCAATGCTTCGTTGCTCAATGCGGGTCGCCATGTTGTCCATACCGATTCGAGTTCGGCGCTAAATATTGAAGAAGTGGATAGCAACGGACCGTGGCGCTATGTGGGGCGTTACGATGCCGCCGGTTTTGCTTTTGAGGGCAAACTGTTCACCACAACCGGACAGGGCGCGTTGGCCAACTCTGTTAGTGCTGTCGAGAGTGAGCCACGGTGCAACGACATTTACAGTATGTTGTTTGACACCAGCGATACCGGCAATATTTCGCTGCTGGATTCCTTGCTGATTTCAGCACCAGAATGTGCCATGGGTAATCCAAGCATCAACCTGAGTATGGCTGGCAGTTCGGTCAAGCTGCCAGAGAAAGCGCTGTTGACAACCGATGGCGTTGCACTTTCAACCTACTCAGTCAAAGACAATGGCATCGTTCAACGCCTGACCATCAGCGATACATTGACGCCCGATGTGGCAGCCACTTTCCCGACGGCCAGTGCAGAAGGTGTGCCGTTAGTCAGTGAGCTTTGGATTGAACTCAGTCACCCGATAAGTATTCCGTTACTGGAATTAGAAGGGGTTTATCTGGCGCGTTATTTGTCGCTGCTCCGGGATGATGGCAGCGCCGAAGGTATTCCGGTTGAGCTCAGTTTGAGTATTGACGACAACAACCCACGCCGAATTGTTTTAACCCTGGATCAACCACTTCAGGCCAACAGTCAGTATCGATTGGTGATGACCGACGGCAACGTCGGTGCTCGCCGCGCCGAAGGCCTACCGCCCTACACGGCGACTTTCAACACGGCCAGTGCGCCGGGTGAAAACATCGCTATCCTTGGTATACCCAAGCGCTTCGTTTCAACCACCGGTGGTGAAATCGAAGTGGCTGTCAGCAAAAATCAACAAGCAGAATTTTTGGTTGCCAATGATCGTGCTGATTTGGTCAGCATGATCAGTGAGGCTGATCGCGATATCTATCGGCTACGCGTCGGTGCCAATGATGCCGGTCCAGCTCATCTGCTTGTCGTTGGTAGCAACGGTACTCGCGACAGCCGTTTGGGCGCGATTAGTTTTGTTGAGCCTTTGAGTGTCAGTGGTTTATCGCCAGCTGTCGGCACCATTGCCGGTGGTCAAGTGGTGCGAATTGCTGGTCGTGGTTTCCAGAACGGCAATGGCCGCATGTCGGTAACATTTGGTAGTCAGGCCGTCGCCGAGCAACACCTGAAAGTACTCGATACGCAAACGCTGGAAGTGCTGACGCCATCGGGCAGCCTGGGCAAAGTCGACGTCACTGTTTCAATGGCCGATGGTCAGTCGGTCACCTTGCCTCAGGCATACGAATACCTGGAGCCGATGCAATCCCGTGTGCGTTTGAAAAATCGCCTACGTGACGGCTTTGTTGAACCAAGCGGAAATTACCTGATCGCTGCCGGCGACCAGGATGGCATTTTGATTTTTAATATGAATGCCAGCACCTATACCGGCGGCGACGCCACCGACCCCCTCAACCCACAAGATCTACTCAATCGGATTGATCGCAACCGCGATGGTATTGATGACCGCGTGGTCGCTAAGCATGCCTTGCCAGATGGCTATGCTGCCCTTGGTATTGCCGGGTATTTTGAACGGCAACAAGATCGGGTGATTGTTGCGGGTGCCCTGATGAATAACAACGTGCCGATAGCCGACTCGGCCGCACTGTTCATCTACGCCTTGAATGATGAAGACCCGAGCCAGATTTCGTTCCTGCGTAAAATGAAGGTACCGGGCGCTTTTGCCCGCGGCGTCGATATTCGCAATGATATGGTGATCGCGGCGCTGGCCGAAAAAGGCCTGGGTTTGGCAGATTTCTATTTACACAGCAAATCTTATCTATCTCGCCACATTCCGCTCAGTGACAGCCAATCGGCGCTCGATGTGGCATTTACCACCAGCGCACAAAACGCGGCCAGCTTGTATTTGGCGGTGACTGGCAACTTCAGTTTCGCTGAAAACAAACTGCTAGACGCTGCTGATACCTCCAGCGGTGGCTTCTACATCATTGAAAACGGCACGGTTGGCGGCGCCAAAGTTAAAGCATCGTTACCGATTCCATCCAATCGCATCGCGCTCTACAAACATTATGCGGTATTGGCTTCAGGAGATGCCGGCGTCGTCGTCGTTGATATCCAGAATCCGGATGCGCCGGTAGTCGTTTCGCGTGTGACGCAGCTCGGCCATGTCTATGATGTCTCCGTGCAAGGTGACATGGCATATGCGGCGCTCGGCGCACAGGGTATTGCTGCCATTGATCTCGCCAACCCTTCGGCGCCGGTCGTGTTACGTGGTATGCAAACCAGCAGCGATGGATTTATCAATCTGGTTATCGCCACGCCTTACGGTGCCTATGGTCTCGGCCGTACCAACAGCGATGCAGGTCTCGTGCAATTCAATCCGGATGCCAATTTGCGCATTCATGGATTGGAGCCGCGTGATGGTGTGTTGCGTCCTGACGCTGCCGGTGATTACACCGTTCGCTTCCGCTTCAATAAAGCCATTGATCTGCGTCCGGCTAACATCGACCGTTTCTTCGCCACCCGAGTTGATGGCTCGGTGCTGACCCCAACGGTAACCTTGATCAACAACGATGCCCTGCTGAACTTCGGCAAAACGGCGCCCGTGGCACCAGGACAAACCTTGATCGTCGGTGCACGTGCCGGAGTGGTCAGTGCCAAGCCGCTCGCCAATGGTGGTGAAATCGAGTTGTATCGACTGGCAAATGAACATCGCTATCGCTTTGTCGTTGCTGGCGGCCGCCGTGAGCTGATGCAAATTCAAGCGGTGGCACCGCGTCGTGTGCCGATCAATACGGCACAACAGATTTCGGTTTCAGTTGTTGGCTTACCCGTTAACAGCGCCGACATTAGCGTGCAACTTGGTGGTCTGCCGTTACCTCTGGGCAATATTCAACGCAGTGAAAGCAACGCCACCACAGCCCTGATATTCGCTACGGTACCGGCGATTGCGGATGCTGGCTTTTATGATCTGCGTGTCGCCGTGACCAGTGAGGGCGGCGAGCTCAGTGCCGACTACCGTGGTGCGATTGTCGTCCACAAGCCTTTATCTATTTATCGTGTCTCGCCGCGTTGGGGTCCGGTCTCTGGCGGCAATACCGTACGGGTATTTGGTGAAGGATTTGATCCGGGCAACACGGTCAGCAACGGTACTCGAGTCGAAATTGGATCGATGCCGGTGATCACCGTCAATGTGCTGTCCGAACAAGAAATCGAACTGACGGCTCCAATGGGGTTCCCAGGCCAGCATCCGGTGATTCTGCGAGACAGTGATGGCCAACACGCGACACTGACGGCAGAAAATGGCTATGGCTTCGGTATGCGTTATCTCGGCCGCAGCCACTCGAAACAGCTGGCACCGCGCGCATTGTGGGTGGATCAGGAAACGGGTACTGCGATAGCTCCCGGTGGCTATTACAAGTTCACCGAAGGTATGACGCGATTCAACGATATTCTGTTCCCGGATACTTTCCTTGCGGCAACCTTCAGCGTCCAAACCGCTACCGATCCGGTTCTGGTTGGTGGTGTGCCGTCGCTATCCCATGTTTCACGCGATGATTTGCAGCGTTATCGTGAATGGAGCCTGCTCGCCGCTAAGGATGCCAAAGCGCCACCACCGCTGACCGCTGAAGAAAGAGAGCGCATGTCAGAGCTGGAAGGTGTGGACATTCCACGATCTCTCGATGCCATTGATTTTGCTGTGGCCTCTGAGCAGGAAAATAATGTGCTGCGCCAACGACTCTATGTCGCGGCCGGTAAAGGTGGTGTCGCGCGACTGAACCTTGATGAGCAGAACGGTTTACAAATCTTGTCGCTGACCGAAGGCGGATTCGTTTCCTCGGTCGAGAAAGTAGGCGAGACGGTATTCACGACCAACGTTGAACCCAAGGGACCGGAAGAGCCACCGGAAAAATGCGCGCACAAGCTGGGCCAAGAATCAAAAGGCAAACTGGCGGCGATCAACTTTGGTAATCCACTCGATCCGATTACTTCCATACCGGCGCAAGATATGTCCGGGGTGAAATTGTTCCATCACAACGACTGGATTTATGCCGGTGGCACGATGATGGGCGAAGAGTGGGCGCTGCAGTTGCCAGAATGCCAGCAGCGTAATGACATGACTCTTGCACCGCCTCAGGATCAGGTAACCAGTACTCTGACCGGTATGCAGCTGGGTACCGGACAGCAACGCAGTTATGAATTCGAAAACAACCTGCGAGATGTGGTGTTCTATGGCGACTATCTGATCGCTGCGCTGGGTGGTGCCGGCATAGAGATTCGCCACGTCGAAAGCGCAACGGCGCCAGTTCGGGTGGTGATTGACCAAGATCTGCAGGACGGTGCTGGCACGGCCGAAGGTCTGCAGCTGTATGGCAACGTGTTGGCAGTGTCTAGCCGCAATGGCGTCGTGTTGTTTGACATCAGTGAGCCGTGGGCACCGAAAGTCATTTCTGCCGGTAACCACGAGATTGCGTTCGGATCAGGTGTCTATCGCGACCGTATGTATTTGGCGGGTAACACCGCGGGTGTTACCGCGCTACATCTGCCGAAGACGCTGGTCATCGAAACCTCGGTTGCCGAGGGAGCGGTGTTGACGGCAGACGACACCATTTCTATCCGTTTCAGCGAGCCGGTTGATGTTGGCCAATTGCAACAAGCGCTAACCATTAGCGATGAACAAAGCAATGCCATCGTTGCAACCATTGATGCGCAGGATGAGCAGGACGGATTCGCCAGCATAGTGACCATCAGTTTTGCCCGCGAAGCCAACCGCGCTTATCGTTTGACACTGCCGAGCATCGCCAACAAACGCGGTACCAGTCTGTGGCAGCCCTACACATTGCGCGTCAAAGCGACCAGCGCTGGTGTCAAGCGACCACTGATCCGTGCCCTGAAAAACCACCATTATGTACAGGGTCAACAAGCACAAATCGAGATTCACGGTGAAGGTTTCCGCGCGGAGCAAGTGCTGACCATTGCCGGTCATCAGGTTGCGTTCACGCTGCAAGATGAGAACACCATCTTGATCGCTGAACACGCTCTGGATGTGCTGAATATTGGCCAAGGTTCGCATGACTTGCGTCTGGTCGATCAGGAACTCGCCACGGTGCACGCCGGTGCCTTAATCGTTGCCGAACCAGCTATCGATACCGAGTGGGTGTTGACGCCGGAAAGTGGCGGTGCTGCAGGCGGTTACGTCGGTACCTTGCGAGCCAATAAACCGGTGTTGTTGCCGGGCGCCAAGATTCTATTCAAAGCCGGCACCGAAGAGCTGCGCACCGAACTGATCAGCGAAGGCGTCTACCTGCGAGATTTGAAAGATGACGTCATCGACCAGCGTAACTTTGAGTTCCGGGTACCGGGCATCGCCGATCTGACTGCCAACTCGGTCTATGACGTTTACATTGAAATCGGTAGTCAGCAACATCTGGTGGGACGTTTCGCCTACCGTTTGCCGAACCGCTCAGGTATCGATTTGCCAAACTACCCACCGATGATCGCAGGTGCCCAGCTGCAGGATGGTGAAAGGTTGTTCGTTGGGGTGCGCGAAGGCAGCAACCCAACCACCAGCAATCGCTTCCTGATGCGTTATGGCGTAGAAATCTACGACACGTCCATTCCGGAACGCCCAATTCGCTTGAGCCAGGTTCGCACGGATACACCAATTCTTGGTCTTGCCCGGGTTGATGGATTGTTGTTTGCTGCAGCGGACAGCGCCGGCTTGATGGTGTGGGATGTCTCTAACCTGAGCCAGCCATTCAGTTTGCGTACGATTCCGTTCCCAGGATACCGGGTCAATGATGTCGCCGTTGATGACGCGTCAAGAATTTTGGCGGTCGCGGCGTACGCCGATTTGGGTAATGGATTCGTGCGCTTTGTCGATGTCGACAACGAGAACTTTGCAGCGCCGGGCAACTATCAGACCATACACTTCAGTGAAGGTGATCTGCTCGGTCGTCCGCTGGATGTGGCGTGGCAAGACGGCAAGCTGTTCGTGTTGTATCAACGCGACAATCAACTTTGGTTGGCGCAGTTTGACAGCTTTGGCAACACGCCAAGTTATCGCGCCCATCAACTGGAACGGGTACGTTTGGGCGCCAGCTCGGGCGAGCTGGCGCGCGCCTCAATGGTCGTGCTCGATGGCCGCATTCTGATCTCCAATGGTGAGGAGTTGCTGACTTACGACAGCACTGGTCAGCAATTTGCGTTGCTCAGTTGGCAGTTGCTCGATAGCAGCGGTAGCCAGAATGGCGGCGAGTTGTCGGTTTCCGGCGGTAATGTTTATGCCACGACACCTACCGGTGTTGTCGGCTTAAGTTTGCGTGATTTCGTTGTCACCAGTTGGAAGCCGAGCAATGGTGCCAAACTGGTTGTAGGTCAACCGGCTCAGGCCTATGTGAGCGACCTGATCAACACCAATTTGGAGGTGTTGAGTAGCCACGTACAGGTGAGCGATGGTAGTGGTGCGCCATTGGCTGCGGATGCCTACACGCTAACTGGCCGCAATACCTTGTTGGGCGGCATCATCGAAGTGACACCGCTTGCTGTGCCTGCCGATCAAACTTTGCGTGTTGTGGTTAACAACAGCCTGGAAGATTTAAGTGCTCGCCACACCTTGGCCAAAACCAGCAGTGCGCAATTCCGCGTCGCCTCGTCGACGCTGATTGTTGAGCGTGCTTACCGCAATTCAGGTACGGAGTTGCAGCGCCCGTACATTCATGCGGATGGTAGCGAGCAAGCCGTGATCATCGGCGAAGGCTTTGGTCATGACGTTAATGCTGTGCAACTGATGCTGGGTCAAACGCAAATTGACGGCACCTCAATCATATCGGTTGCCGATACCGAAATTCGTTTCAATGTGCCACAGCTACCATTCAATGATGCGGTGCTACCACTTAGCATTACGGTGACCGTCGATGGAAAGCAGGACGTACTGGCTGGTGCGCTGATCGTGGTTCCACGTTTGAAAGTGGAAAAACTCAGCCCTGCTACCGGACCACCGGCTGGCGGTAATTGGGTCGAGATTTATGGTCGTGGCTTTACCAACGAAACGGAAATAGGTTTTGGTGAGCAACTGATCATAGACAAGCAATTGTTGAGTGCCAATCGTTTGCGGGTGCGCGCGCCAGCGGGTTCATTCGGTGTCGTCAAAGTCTTTGCGCAAACGAATCTATTCCCGGGTGAAAAAACCTACTCGGCACAAGATTATTTCTATACCAGTGGCACCACTGGCAGTGTTGGCTTGAATAAGGATGAGGCTAATCCGATTGCCGACATTGCCGTTGGTGATCAGATCCTCTATGCCGTAACTGGCGGCAGTTACGCCATCAAGGATGGCAGCGGTGATTGGTATAGCACTGCCTCGACCAACAAAGGTCAGTTGGTGGTGGCGGATGTGTCCGACCCGGTAGCGCCTAAAATCTTAAGTAAGCAAATCGGTCCGGTAACCAAACCTTTCTTCTATGAAGCATCGGTTAGCGGCGGCTTTAACTCGGTTAGCCTTGATGGCACTCACTTGCTTGTCGCCGGTGGCAGCAGGCTCTATCAGTTTGACGTGACCCTGGCTGCTGATCCGCTGTTCGTCCGTGACTATCCGCTGCCGAGCGCGATCAGAACGATTGCTCAACGTCGCGGCACCGTTTACGTAGCAGGTGATTTTGGTTTAATCGTTTACAGGCTCAATGATGATCGGTCGCTAACCCGGGTCAATCATCTCACCACCACGACGCTGGATGGCGCTGTCGATCGTATCCAGTTGCATGGCCATTTGTTGTGGTTATTACAAGCCGAGAAAAAACGCGTGTTGGCATTGGATGCGCTTACACCAGGCTACCCGCAAATGCAGCGTTTTGCGGTCTCAACCGATGCTCGTGAAGCCATCACCCCGAGCAGCTTGCTGGCGGTAAATGACTTGCTTTTTGTCGGCGGTGGCGTAGAGGAAGGCATCAAGGTATTCAACCCGGCGTTTGCCGGTGAAGATAAGAGTGTTGGTGTTATCAAGCTGCTGAAGCTGAAGGACAACTTGCCACCACATGTGCTGCGCTTGTGGCTGAATGGCAATTTGTTGTTTGCCGCATCAGCCGAAGGTGATGTGCAGGCTTTTGACGTTTCCGATTGGCTGGTTGGCCGCTATCAAAATGCGCCAAGCCTGAAGCACTATTTCAACATAACCGGTAATGCTACCGGTGGCGCCACCGTTCGCGGCGTACATTACTTGGGGTCGACGTACGCCCGTCAAGGTGAAGAAGCGCTAGAGAACCCGATTGAGCGCGGCGTTGCCGTAGGTGCAGCCGGCGGCGCATTAACGACGGCTGTCGGTCAGGGCCTGTACGTGGTCGATCAGTACCCGGCAACTGGCGCCGTAGTCGCCAGCGATCAAGCGGTACAGGTGGAATTCAGTGCGCCGTTGTCGAACAACCAGATTCAGGCTGGATTGGCGCAGTGGATATCATTGAAGCGTGATGGCGTCATCGTTAACGCCTATTACATTGCCAAGCGTACCAACACCGGTACTCGGGTCAGCATTACGCCGGTCGAGGGCTGGCGCGCCTCAAGCAATTATCAGCTCAGTGTTGCCCAGCAGATCCAGGACTTGCAGGGGCGGCAATTGGAGTTGCCTTACGCATTCTGGTTCCGTGCATCGAATAACCTGCAACCGCGCATAGATGAGGTGGTGCCAAACTATGGCAGCTGGCGCGGTGGCAACTTGATTACCCTGAACGGCGCAGGCTTTGCAGCCGAAACGGTGGTGCGCATTGGCGAGCAGCAAGTTGCTGCAGAACAGATCGTTGAACGACACAGCAATCGTATTGTGGTACGAGTACCGTCGTTACCATCCAGCCCATTGGGCGGTAATGCCTTGGCCGGTATCGCGGTGCAAAACGCTGAACTATCGGATCAATTACCATCCGCTTACACGTATGTTGCTGATCCGCGCATCGTCCGTGTCGGATCTTTCGAGCCGAGCAATGGCAGCGCTAACTTCAATAACAAGCGTTTTGGCTATAACGCTGGTGCGTGGTTGGCCATTGACGGATTCGGTTTCAGTTATTCAACGAGTGTCCACATCAATGGTGAGCTGGTCAGCGATATACGTTTGCTCAGTGAGTCGCTGATTGCCGTACGTTTGCCGGCCAACACCATAGGCCAGTTGCAGGTCGGTGTCGCTAATACGTCAGAACGTACGGATGAAGTGTTCGATAGCAGCGCCACCATCGAGTTCAATGGTAGCAAGCAATTGAACTCCGTCAGTCAACGCGCTCGTGATCGGGATCTACTCGCCACCACGTCCGGCAATCAATTGAATGTATGGTCGACCCGCGGCACCGACAGTCCGCAATGGTTGTCGAACTATATGGCCGGCGCCACGATTCAAAGCGTCGCGATACTGGGCCAGCATGTGGCGTTGGCAAGAGAGGACGGAATTGTAGAGCTGGTGGATATCACCAATGCCTACGCACCGGTCAAGAAAAACCAAATTCATTTGAATGGCCAACCGAACATCCGGCAATTGGTGCTGAAAGGATCGCGTCTGTTTGTGAAAACCGATGCAGCGTTGCTGAGTACGCTGATCACCGGCGGCGATCTACAGCAAGTGGCGCCTGCGCCAGAACATGTGGCATTCAGCGACGAGCATGTGTTCCTGGTTTCTGGCAGCGCTATCTCGGTAAGACCGATTACTCAGCTAACCACGGTTCTCGGCACCATCAATCGCAGCAACAGCATCATTGATGATGTTCAGCTGCGCCAGCAAAACCTGTTGATCCGCAGTGGCACACAACTGGAGTTCTGGCATATCGCTGGTGCCGCGCAAGGCCAGCTCCAACTCTTGGGCCAGGTGGCGATCAGCAATCTGAAGGACGTAGCACTTAACGGTGAATTACTGGCGGTGCACCAGCGCGCCAGTAACTACAGCACGCTTAGCATTTTCGGAATCGATGGCTTCGGTGGTGCGTTAAGTCTGCCGAAACTGGCAGATGTCAATCTTGCTTCCAGCAACGTTATGCCAGCCGAGCTGCGCTTTGATCACGATCTGTTGGAGTGGGGTTCAGGGCAGTACGCTAACGCCAGAATTCCGTTGCCAAACCTTACACGTTTGCAGCCTCGTGTCAGCCTGCGCAGCGCAACTAGCAAACTGATGTTTGACACCGTGGCAACGGGATGGGAGAGCACTCAGCTCGCGGTCATTCGCCTGTCCGATAACGCTGTGATGGCTGGCACCAGTCGCGTGATCGGCAATCAACTGGAATTCCAGATTGATGCCCGTACTCCGTTTGAGGCAGGTCAGGAATACGCTGTTGAATTGATCGGTGCGCCGGAAAATGCAGTGAAAGGCGCCTCGGTGCAAATGGATCAACCGATGATCTGGTCAGCGATCACGGATTTCAGTGTCGTCGAACCAATCGTTTCTCGCATTCAGCCCAGCTTGGTTCGTCAATCGCAGACCAATACGTTTGTCATTGAAGGTGAAGGCTTACAGACGATAACTCAGCTGCAGATCGGCTCAGCCACAATCAGTCAGCCACAATTGCAAGCCAATATCGCCGGTACCGAGTTGCATTTTACCGCCTCCCTTAACGAGGTCGGCTTGCACGGCTTGTCTATCCAGGCTGTAAATCAAAATAGCTACTACCCAGCGGCCATCGCGGTAACACCAGCGATTGTTTGGCAATCGCTGGAATCCTCGAACAGCAAAGGCGCTTCGTTTGTCAGTGATAGTGGTGGCGATACGATCACCATTCGTGCCACAGGCCTGAGCGGTGATGTCGATGTGCATTGGTTGCTGGATGGACAATCCGTCACGGCTGAAAATCGTCTGGCTGGTGTTCGCAAAACCTGGAATCTTGCAGGTGCTGGCGAATTCCAGTTTGAAAGTCTGGCGGTGGTGCCAGGCGCTAATGTCCAGATCGCGCTGGTTCGTTCGTCAACGAGCGAGTCCGTAATCTTCGGTTCAGCATTAGTGGCCATTGACGACACGGCACCGAAGTTGACGAAGGCTACGCTACTGGATGCTGCGCTGGGCGTCGAGCTTTCGTTCAGCGAGCGAGTGTTGGTAGACGCCAGTGTTGAGCGTTTGGCGCTCGATGGCAGCGCGAGCGCCAACGATGTGTCAACGCAATATCTACTGGATAACGGCAGCAAGGTTCTACGGTACCGCCTGAAGGACGGCGTCGTTCAACACAGTGACAGTGAATATCGCCTGACGTTGGAAAATATTCGCGATGCTGCTGGCAATGTCGCGATTGGTTCAAACATCACTAGCGGTACGTATCAACACGCGTTCCGCACGCGCGACACCCTTGCACCGGAACAATTACAACTGCTTAAAGATGGTCAGCCTCTGCAGCAGTTGGAGCCGGTGCTGCGCGGTAGAACTTATCGCCTGCATCCGACTGCGATCGATCACATGACCGCCAGCCATGGCATTCGCTATGGTTTGCGCCAGTCGAGCAACAATGGCGTTAGTTACAGCAGCGAGAAAATCAGCACCGGTAACACCGCTTACTTCGATGTTCTGGCCGAAGCCGACAACGAACAAATGCTATTGCAGTTGTCGGCCTATGATAGTGCCGGTAATCAGCGCACGGTCCATTACAGCCTGTTGGTACAAGAACCGCAGTTGCAGCTCAGCGCTTTGCTGGTACAACCGGAATCACCAGAAGAACGTAGCCTTATCAAAGTGGGTTATGAAATTCAGGGTGAAACCAGTTTGGTGCGTGCAGCTGATGCCAAGCTTCGTGTCCTGGGGCGCTGGTACCCGGCCTCGATCCGAACCATTGCCGCTAACCATATCGCGCTTGAAACCGAGTTCATGGCGCCGGATTTGGAAACGGTGCCCAATCAGTTGGTGCCGGTGTCTTTGTATGCACCCTATGCTCAGTCAGGTCTGTTGAGTCGCGACGACAGCTTTACGCTGCATCCCGATACACAAAAGCCGTCAGTAAGAGTGATTTCCCCGGCAAATGGTAGTAGCGCAGAACAAGGCAAGCCTGTCGCGATCGAACTGCGCAGTTTCGATAACAAGCAAGTGGTTGCTGTCAATGCTTCGGTCAACGGTGTTCCAGTGGGCGATTTGGCTACACCAAACCGTTTCAGTTTCACGCCTCAAGATATTGGCCATCTGCAGGTGCAATTTGTCGCTCGCGACAGTGCAGGCAATGAAAGTGAAGCGGCGATCCTTGGTTTGGAAATTATTGATGCGGAATCCGCAATTCCTCACATTACGATTGCTACACCAATATCTGGTGCACGTTTCCCGGCCAAGTCGACGCTGGAAGTGGCGTTAAGTGCCAGCCATGTTGCGCAACTGAATCTGTATCTGGACATCAATGGTGAGGCCAGCATCAGTCCAGTTTGGACTCATGGCAGTGTCTCGACCACGAAAGACTTTATCGTGCCGATCACTTTACCTGAGGTGAGCGAATCGACGCTGGCGTCGTTGCGGGTAACGGATGGTGCGGGGCGCGAAGCTAGCCGGCTGATCCAGATCGAGCCTGACACCGGCATTGCTGCGGATGCATCGATCACAACGATTCCTGCGGATACGGTGTTGGCAGGTGGCAAGCTTATTTGGCGCAGCCAGTTGCCGGAAGGAATGGACGATGCGTCGCCACTCAGCAAGGCGGTATTAAAAGATAACCAGACGACATTGCGGGAGTCTGCAATAGATGGCGTCTGGCGTCATACGACGTTGCAATCGGATTCTGGTGTCGTCAATGTTGAGGCCAGCCTGAGTGATCTAAGCGGCCATCAGCGCACCAGCAGCAAGTCGCTGAACAAACGCGCCTATTTCCAATCGGAAAGCCTTATCTATCAAGCGCCGGTCTATATAGACCAGCATTTGACGCCGCTCGCTATCCCGTCGTCCAGCACGAACGAAATCGTTTGGGCGGAACCCACGGCAAGTGGCTATCGACTGCGCAGCAACGCTGGCGTCCTGCACTCGGTAGAAAACGCGCGCTTAACAGCACTGCACTTCTCCGGCTCGGCTTTGGTTGGTGCTGAACAAAGCAATGGCACAAATCGGTTAGTAGTTTGGGCAATTGCTGGCGAAAGCTTTGCTGCCGCGTCACGGGTAACATTGAACGGTGATCTTGTTGGTGCCGCTGGTGACTACGCCTTTGTGCGCAACGGAGCTTTCCTCTCAGCGCTGAATTGGAGGCACAACAGTTTGGTTGCCGGCGTTGCAGCTCCGGCAGCAATTAAACAAATCGTCTCAAGTCACGGCCGAATTGCGGTTCTGACCGGCAGTGAATTACTGGTGTATGAACTGGCACTAGCCGAAGCGATTCCGACGCTACGCTTACTGTCCAGCACGCCATTGCTTGCAGACTATGTCAGCGTCGATATCGATCAGGTCTTGCTGTGGAAAGGCAATCAGTTAAGCCGATACACCATTGAAGCCAATGGCAGCCTGATTCCGAACGAAAACATCAGCTTGCCGGCTGTGATTGAAGCGGTTGTCCACGATGGCGAACTCAGTTACGCGCGGGTTCAGCTCAATGGGCAAATTGCTTGGCTGGTCATCGAGACAGGTCAGGTGGTTGGTGTGCTACCGAGCGAGCGGCCCCATTTGACGACCGGTGTTGGAAAATTGTTCTTGTCAGGATTGTCGAGCAATGGCTGGACCGTGACATCGCTCGCATTGGCACCTGCACAAGGGGCGCAGCAGGCACAAGTCAATTGGACAACCAATCCTTTCCACTACCTGATCAAGCTAAGCGGTGAGTCCACGAGCTTGGGTGCCACAGCGGTTCGCATTCGCGATACAGCCGGTATGACGCCATATCAGCCACTGTGGACTAGCGAAGGCCCGGCTTATGCGGTTCGTTATGCTGATGTCAGTACCCCGATTAACGTCAGTGTTGCTTCACATCGTGACATCGAACAACAGATAGATTTGCCAGTCGTTAGCAGCAATCACAGTGCGCTATTACGACGCGTACCTAGCTTGTCCGAAGTCACCGCGTTGGCTGATGTGCCACTACGCCTGCAAGCGGACGCGAGTGGTCGTTACACACAACCAATATTGCTGTTCGCTGATGTCGTGCAAGCCAGTGAAAGCTCGCTCAACGATTGGTGGACGTGGGTGCGCATTGGCGAAGTCGGTGATGCCACATTGGCGGCGCAAGACCAGCAAAACACGGTACTCACAGATACCCTAACGATTGTTGCCAACAACGACACCGGCATTGACGCGCGCTGGATAGCGCCAGCGGAAAACGCTGCCGTTTCGGAGGGAGAACGCTTCACGGTGCAATTCGACGCCAGCGTCAATGGCGACTCGTTGAAGTATGTCGATTTACGTTTGGTTTCCGGTGATGGTCAGGAAAAAGCGCGACTGGTTTCCCGTGATCCATCTGGCGTTATCGAGTGGACTGCACCGCAAGTTGACGGCACCACTCCATACACCTTAGTGCAGCGCGTTTACGCCGGTGATCAGTTCCGCTACAAACAAACCGAGCGCACCATCCGCATCCTGGATCGCGCCGCCACGGCAATGAATTGGCGTACTTTGCCAGATGAGTTATTGACCGGCACATATGCCACCATTGCTGTCGATGCCAACCAGGCTGTACATACCGAAGTTACCGTTAGCGCCAATGGCGTGCCGGTGGTAATTGATGCAGGTGGAGAATTCCTGGTACCAGCGCAAGTGGAGCAGATAGAGGTGATCGCTAGAGCCGAATGGAGCAATGGTGACGTCAAAACCTTGTCCCGCTCGATTCCTGTGCGCGCGTTTATCGAGTTGTCGGCGCCGGCAGTTGGTGTTGATTACGATTTGGCTGTCGCTGATCTCGATGGCATATGGTACAGCGAAGATAACCAGCTGCATCATTCGTTCCGTGCATTGACGAAAACCTTTGATCACCGCATCAGTGCTCTGACTCATGCTGGCAGTGGTCTGTGGTTGGGCACAGAGACCGGTGAGATTCTGCTTTATGCGCCTGATCAAGATGCGATCATCGCGCGCTTGGCAGCAAGCCAACGCGTAGTGAGTCAGCTGGCAGAATTGAATAACGTCCTGTATGCCGTAGAGAACGGCGATCTGGTGCGTTACCAACGCCAAGGTCCGGAACTACACAACCGCGAAAGCAAGAACTTCAGCGGCGTCAGCTCGTTGACTTCGTGGGGTGATTTTGTCCTGGCCGTCAACGCGAGTGGTTTACGCGTTTATGACCGGTTCGGTACATTGAAACGAAGCATTCCGCTCGCGTACATCAATGGCGTTAGTGTCATTGATGCACATCACTTTGCTGTACACACTGCCGGCGGTGAAACCCGTGTCTACAATCATGTTGCACTGGTTGGTCAACTGCAAACGCCGTGGTCGGCAACACAGCTTGTCTACCTGAATGGTCACTTGCTCCACCTCAGTGAACAAGGTATCGGCATTGTCGATTTGCGTTCACCGTATCAACCGTTGATTCGCGGCAAATGGAAGTCGATAAGCACCAAAGCCAATGCCGTTTTGGCCGCCGGCAAACTCTATCTGGGCGAGCAAACCGGTCAAGTTGCTGCCATTTCTCTGTCACTTGGTGAAGTCCAAAGTCGTTACCGCTCGGCGATTGCCGGTGGTTTGGTCAAGGGCATTTCGTTGCGCGACGGTCGCGTTAGTGTCGCGGCATCACACCTTGGTGCGGTAACTGCTCAGATCAATGCCAACGGTGAGTGGCAAGAATCGGTGTTCCCATCGCCGTACTCGGCCACCGTTGATCGTGTTGCCAACAGCACCCTGTCGCGACAAATGACTCAGCAGGAGACACAACGGGTCATTGCGGTCAGTGTGGATGGCAAAAACACCGTGTCGACACTGCTGACTGGAAAAGCGTTCACAGAGCTTTCTTCCGGTGAGCGTTGGGTATTTGCCAGCTTCGCTAACCAGCTGCATGCCTATGATCGTGACACAGCGAAGCGCTATGAGTTGTCCGTCAGCAATGATCAACACATAGTCGCTATGGCACAGGCTGGAAACCAGCTGGTGCTGGCACTGGAAAATGGCGAGTGGGGTCGTGTCAGCGTTGACACGGGTATTCATTACACCGCGGTCGGGCAGCTTGGTTCGCGTCCGCTGCACATGATTCATTCGGGTGATCGGATACTGATCAGCACCGCTCAAGGCATTGTTGTCCGCAGCATTGACGGTTCCCTGAATCATCTGCTCGAAACGCCGGCAGCTCCGGTTGCCATGACCCGTAGTGGCGACCTCGCCTTCATTGGTTTCAACAATAACGAAATCCACGTGCTGAATCTGCGCGACGGCCAGTGGCAGTCACCTGCAACAGTCTGGACCAGCAATAAACCCATCAAAGGCCTGGCGGCGGAGCACGACCGCTTGTTTGTCGCGCTATTGGATGTTGGCTATGAAGTGATTCAGTTGCCCGCCAATTTGCGTCAGCCCAATCCAGCCGTTGACCTGACCGATTCAGTATCGCTGAAACATGGCGAGGTGTTGCGTGCTAAGCCATTCGACAGCCACGGTGTCAGCGCAGTCCGCTATCGGATCAACGGAGAAACGGTCTATTTTGCCGAGCACGCGCCGTTCTTGCTGCAATACACCTTGCCGTATGAATTGGCCAATGGACAAAACCTACGGCTTGATGCGGAAGTGCAATCCGTCGACGGCTCGATTCACTCCGCAACGCCGCGTTTTATTTCGGTGCGCAGTGACGAGTTGCCAGCGAATGCTTTCAGTGTTGCCGTTACGGCAGCCAGCACCTCCTATTTACCGACGCCATTGTCAATCAATGCTTCAATCGAAGACTCGACACGTCCAATCGAGCGCGTCGAGTTTTATCTCCGCGAGCAAGGACAAACTGCCTGGCGTTTGGCCGCAGTGCGAAAAGCAGCGCCATATCAGAGCAATCTGTCTTTAACGGCTGGTGCACATCAAATCAAAGCGCGTGCGATTGACGATGTCGGCAACATTTCCGAGTCCGCAGTGCACGAACTGCAGCGCTATCAAGATCAACAACCGCCGGTGGTCAATGCGACGATCACCGACTCGGTCATGGTTAACGGAAAGTTCGTTGCCGGTCAGCCGTTTACCATTAATGTGCAAGGTGCCGATGTTGACAGCGGCATTGCTCGCATCGAGCTGTATCGCGGCAGCAAGCTGGTTGCAGCATCCGAATCGGTTTCATCGTTGGCATTCCGCGAAACTCAAACAGCTCAAGCAGGTGTGCTGAATTATCACGCCACAGTTTATGACCGCGCCGGCAATGCCGGACAAACGTTTATCAGCGCCGAAATCATCGGCGATGCTCCACCACAAACTTCGCTGATTAATCCGATCACGGTGGTTCGTGAGTTGTCGAGTTTCAACGTCACCGCCCAGGTCAATGATGATGCCGGCATCAGTCAAGTCATTTTCAACTGGAACGGCATTGATTATGTTGAAACGCTGACAGGGCAGAAGAACGCGTCGGTAACCCGAGCGCTTGTCGATGTTCGTGAGCGGTTAAATGATGATCAATACGAAACGCTACGGGTTCGCGCGATAGATACTGCAGGCCAAGTCAGCCCAACAGTAGAGCACACCATTCTGGTTCGCCGTGATCGCCTACCGACGCCGAATGTGTTGTCGGCGCAGTTACCAAGCTTTGGCTTCTACAACAGCGCGCTGCCGATTACCGTCAATGGTTTCGCCAATGTAGACGATGGTGGTCCAGGCCAAGTGACTATTTCCGTTGTCGATGTCAGCTCCGGTTCAGCGGTGGAAATTGCGCGACCTGTTTACGCCTCGGGATGCACCTATTGCATTCGCTTTACCATGAGTACGCCGGACATCGATAGTGGTTTGACGTCCTCGAAATTCAAGTTGGTGGTTACTGATGGCTTGGGTCAGTCAGCAGAGTCGTCAGAATTCAGTATTCCGCTGACACGCAAACCTAACGACATTCGGTTTGACGCCAATCAGGACGCTAGCGTCAACCTGGCGCAGGTCCAAGCAGGTCACATCGCGTATCTGCAAACCCGTGTAGTGGATGAGGCGGCGCTCGCTGTTCCGCAACTGGCGATTGACTGGGTGATTGAGAACACGCTGAATAATCAACCGGTGTTCTCGGCGCGTGAGCAAACGGACGATCAAGGCTTCAGTCGTTTGGCTTGGGCTGCACAAGTGCAAACCGGTAGCTATCGCGTCAAGGCGACAGTGGCAGACTTCCCGTATCTGAATGTCACGCGCACCATTGACGTACTGTCCGGCCCGGCCAGTCGGATGCACTACAGTCATGTAGCGCCTGTCGAGGCTGGCGAAAGCTTTGAGCTACGGATAAAAGGCTATGACGCCGGCGACAATGAAGTGCGCAACGGCGATTATTTCGTGGAAGTATTGTTGGCGGAGCCGGGTTTCCAGATCCTGAGTGGCAGCCATATCAGTGTCGATACGATTGGCAACACCAAACGTATCCGCGTTAACGTCAAAAATGGCGAAGCCGTAGTGCCGATGATCTCCACAACCAAGGCCGGTACGTACCCGTTCTCCTTGCAGAACATCTCCGGTGGCAACTTCAAATTCAGTTACGATCACGACGGCAACCCGAACACCGCACCGCAGAACAATGTATCGAGCATCAACGTCAACGTCTTGTCACGGATTGGCGAGCGTTTCGTTGTCGATTTCGATTGCGCAGATGGCAGCACATCGACTTGCTTCGACAACGCCAGTGGCGGCTACGCGGACAAACTCGAACTGGGTGATGCGGCGACATTGGAAGTCAAACTGGTTGACCGTTATGGCAACCTTGCCACCACCTCTCGTCGCGGTGATGGTTCCATCGGTAACGCCAATATTCAGGTGCATTTGTTGGCATCGGGTACTGGCATGGTCGATGGTTCCACAACGAGGGCGCTGAATCTGTCAGGCGGCCGCGCTACGACGAAGGTAACGGCTGGCGCTGTTGAGGACGTCACGGTCAGCCTGACCGGTTCAACGCCGAGCTTGCTGGAAACCTCGTTCGCCGCCAATAAAACGCTGTCGTTCTTGAAGCTGGCGCCGTTGATGCAAAGTGTCACATTGCACAAGGCTACTAACGCCGAGACGTTTGAATTCGAGGTGAAATTCTCTGAGCCGGTACAGTGGATAGACAACGAGGTTTCGCCATTTACCGTACACCTGTATGGATGGTCTAACGCGAGCACCGGTACTTATCGGGTACAGGATGATCGCGTTTTCTTCCGCTTCGAACCGGTCGGAACGTTAAACGCGTATTTCTATGTGCGTACCCAGAATAGTGGTCTGCGCGGTGTCGCCGAGGGCGATGTACCGGTACCGAAAGAGTCCGCTTATATTTATGGCGCTCAGGCATTGCTGAACGTCCCCAACCCACTCTATGCCTTGTCTGGTAGTCAGCAGGTGTTTGAGGCCACATTGTCCAGTGGTTGGACGTATGCGTCGATCACCCATGGCGAAATATCGATCGATGATGTCGCCCAAGCGATTTCATGGGAGCAACGCCAATTTGTCCTGCCTACACTGGACCAGGAAGAATCCCACCGCTTAGTCACCGTGCAGGCAAACGGTCGCTACGGTGGCTCACAAATTCGCATTGGAAATGAGCTGCAGTACTTGGTGCTTTCACCTGAGGGCGATTACGACCTTGATGGCCTGAGCAACGCGATTGAAATCAACAACGGTTTGAATCCAACCGTCAACGATGCCAGCGCGGATACCGACGGTGATGGGTTGAGTAACGCTCAAGAGATCGATCTGGGTACCAATCCGCTGGTCGCCGACACAGACGAAGACGGTATCAATGACGGTTCAGAAGTGCAGCTCGGTACCAACCCACGCTCGGCAGATTCCGACAACGATGGCGTGCCGGATGGTATTGAAGTGGCCAGTGGATTTGATCCGAATGACGCCAACAGCGTCGGTATTGATGTCAGCTTGATGCAATCGCTGCGTATGGATCCGGTAAGCATCACGGTGCCGCTAGCCAGTGAGACGGTACAGTTCAACGCCTTGGCGACGCTGTCTTACAATGGCCGTGATTACGAAATCAACGTCAATGCGGCAACGTTCGGCACAAGTTTTACCAGTGCTGACAACACGGTGGCGGTGTCGCAGGGGGCAGGTTTATACGCGCTGAACAGCGCAGGTGAGATCACTGTTACGGCGTTGCTGGCAGGTTTTGACGCCAGCGCTACGCTGACGGTTACTTCTGCCGACCTGACAACCTATGAAGGTCAAGTGCAGTTGGCGCAAGACACCGCGATCAATCGTGCGTTGATTCAGGGCGCAACGATAACCGGTGAAAACAACACACGTTTCGATTTGATTACTTCCGGTGATGTATTGGTCCGTGCTGGAGATGGCGGCGAATATTCGTCAATCACGGTTGATGAGCTGACGATTGGTACGGATTTGGTGGTGCGTGGTACGACATTCACAGTCAATGCTCGCCGTGTCAACGTAGGCGGCCTACTGCGTGTCGAAGAAGGCGGCAGTATTGTCTGGAACGTTGCCGAAGGTGTGTTCGTCGCCGGTGATCTGGAGCTTCGAGATAGCTCGTCGTTCACCGTTCCTGCCGCCACCAGTATGCCGATACGTTTGCAGCTAGAAATCGCCGGCAACGCCTTGGTCGAAACCGATGCAAAAATCGATGTCACAGGCAAGGGGTATGGCGCGAGCTATGTATGGCCTGGTGTACAGGTGTCCAACAGCAATGATTATCCGCACAGCCGGTCGGGTTGCCATGGCGGTAGTGCGGCGAATCGTCATCGGATGTGTGGTTACGGCGATTATCGGGATCCGCAATTTGCTGGTTCAGGCGGCCGTTACGCTGCAGGCGGTGGAGTTGTACGACTTTCTGCCAATAGTCTGACGTTGCACGGAAATATTCGCGCCGACGGTGCGACCACACAACAATCCTACTCCTATGAACCAGTTGGTGCAGGGGGCTCAATCAATATCGTGACCGCTCAGCTAATCGGCAGCGGTGAAATCAGCGCCCGAGGCGGCAACGGCTATCACTATGGGTACGCTGGCGCGGGTGGTCGTATTGCGGTACGTGGTGACCGTTCCGAGTATCAAGGACGGTTCATTGCGGACGCCGGTGAACGTGGTTACTACACAACCTATTCTAGCGCCGGTACCGTGTTCTTCGCGCATGCGCAGGAAAGCTTCCTGAGTGTTTCCAACACATCGCAAAACGGCCAAGCCAAAGCGGGTCCTCTGTACGGTACCGCATTGGATCGGTTGAACCTGTTATCGACGGTGGAGTCGGTGCAAACGGTAGAGGCTGCGGTCAATGGTCAGCCGGGCCGGTATCGCATCAAACCAGCGACAATCACATCGCAAGGAACGGCGCTGCCATGGATTGGATACATCAACCCATATCAAGTAGAAGAAGCGATTCTGAGTACAGAGGTTACTCAGCACGTACGCTTCAAGCGTCAGGACCTGCTTCGCTATAACGTCGTGCGCCTGTGGGTGTACGAGTTGAACAGCGATGACAGCATTCGGCGCCTGGTTGCGAATTTGAGCGGTTCTACGGTACAGGATGGATGGGTTTTATCCGCTGGACGTTATCTGCTGGTCTACGGCGACAACCTGACAGATGCTCAAGCACGCGCACGCACGTCGACGCAGAACACCAGCAGTCCGTTTGAGTTGGAAATTACTGCGGGTCATCCGGTCTCGTTGCAGTACCAAGCAACGTTCGAACGCTCCTCTGCTGCCGTGGGGTCTGGTTTGAAGGATGCCATGGTCAGCATTGGCGCCATCGACGCCACGATAGTTGAAAACGATGAGCACGAATTCATTATCGAAACGCATGAAGTGCTTGATCAGTCAGCTGTCGGCCAACAACTTGCTGGACTACAGGTTCTGACAGGATTGAATGTTTCTGGCTTGGCGTCTGTGGACTTCGGTCAGAGCGTTCTGCGGATTAATTCCCTGGATGACATTCAAATTGAGTCCGGCCATGATTTGCGCGCCGGCACGCTTGATGAAGCCACGCTGTCAGCCTTGCTGGAACGTGGTATCAACCTGCGCCTGCAACGCTTGCCAAACATTGCCAATATCAATCTGCTGCAACCGGCGCGGTTGAGTGTTGCTGAATCAGTCATTGCGAATTCGATCACAGTGCAGCAGGTAGACTTTAGCGTCGATAACCGTATTCAAGCCTCCAGCATTAGCGCTAGTGCTGGAGGAACGATTGCGGCACGTAATGTTGTTGCAGATCATGTGTCGTTGTCAGGCTCCACTATGCGCGGCTACACTTTTGAAATAAGTGGCGACGCTTTGCTGACCGATAGTGCTGTCATCGAACTGCCCGCTAGTGAGCCCAACCTGTATCAACCTGGCCGATTGTTATTGAATGTTGGTGGCCATCTGCACCTGCCGATTGGTACAAGAATTAATGCGCGTGGTCGTGGGTACATTGACAACGTCGGCGGTGTATTTGCCGACAGCACGATGAATAATTGTCATGGCGGCATCTACAGCACTAGCATCGATTGTGCTTACGGTGATTATCTAAATCCAACCGTTGCCGGTAGCGGCTCTCAATCGAGTGGCAATGGCGGCGGTGGTGTGGTGATCATCAATGCAGAAGAATTCACCCTCTACGGAAGCATTGATGCGTCAGCGAACTACGGTGCTGGTGGTAGCGTCAATATAAATACCGATACGCTCAATACCCAACCGTCCAGTGGCAACAATGGTTTAATTAACGTCAGCGCGACTTATTACGGTGGTGGTGGTCGGGTGTCGGTGAACGCCATCAATGCGTCAGCTATCCATAACCTGCAACTTCGTACGTCCGGCGCATCGAACTATAACGCCGGATCTGGTACTGCGATCAGCAGAGTCAATGGCTCTGAGCCAACGTTACATATCAGCGCTGTTAGCGGCAGCAACGCATCGAAAACTCGTTTGACCGATATTGGTCGCGGAACGATTGAAACCGTGACTGCCTTGGGCGGTGGCAAGTACCAGATTACTTCCGTTCAAGCGACATCAAAGGAAACCGGCTTCGTAGGTCAGCTAAATGCCAATGGCGTGGCAATGTTCAAGTTTGCCAATCCGCAATCACAAACCTTCAACTTCCGTAATGCTGGTGTGGCAGATAGACAACGTCTTCATGTTTTCCGTGATGATGGCGTACTGGATACTGCTGATGCAGTAGCCAATATCAGTCTAGCTGCAGCCGGATCCAATAATCGAACTTTGCCTGCTGGCAACTATGTTGTCGTGATCTGTGATGAGGTTTGTACCGTTGCTGAGGCCGTTGCAGTCCGTACCGATCGTATGGCGGGCAAACCCGTTCGCATTCGCGCGACTGCTCCGAATGCTTTCACGACCAATTCGCCATGGTCGGCACTCGATTATCGCGGCCAATCTTTGGCGGGTATGTGGCTGGCCATCAAACCTGAGAACCAGAGTGAAAAACTGGTTCGCATCGTCGCCAACAGTCGAGATCAAGCTACCGTTGAAGATGTCAATGGT
Organism: Permianibacter aggregans; assembly: GCF_009756665.1. Taxonomy (GTDB): domain Bacteria; phylum Pseudomonadota; class Gammaproteobacteria; order Enterobacterales; family Permianibacteraceae; genus Permianibacter; species Permianibacter aggregans. The sequence goes on along the minus strand of NZ_CP037953.1, from coordinate 2,024,393 downwards.
GTGCTCAGTGGCATCAATCTGGGCGGCGCCAGTTACGTGGGTGTTCATCGTTTTGAGCGCGTCCATCTCGGCAGCAATGTCACCCTGGATTTGGGTGCCGATCGACTAGTGATTGATGATGTGGCTGGTTCAAGTTTTGCCTCGTCAGCGGCGGTGAACATTTCAGAATGGGATGCGGAACTGGTAACGGCGATGGGGGCAGCCGGCGCCACGGTGCGCATTGATCAACCGGTTGAGTTGTCATCGTTGAATGCGGCTGATATCAACAATGGTGGTTTGGAGTTCAACAGTGAGCTCACCTTCAACTGTAACAGCGCGCCATGTGTGCAGTTGGGTAATGGACGTTTCCGTTTCGCCAACGCGTTGGTGGTGAACGGCGATATCACGGTCGGTAACAACACCCAATGGTTTGCTCCTTCAGTAACCGCGGCAAATTTGACCGTCAACGGCGGCAGCAACAGCAACATCGAGATCGCGAGTGCAACCATTGCCGGTAACCTGAGTTTGAATGGCGCGGTCTGGACGGTACCGGCTTCGACCAATTCAGCCGAGTATGCATTGTCGATGAATGTGCAGGGACAGCTGAGTATTTCGGCGGATTCCGAATTGAATGTGAATGGCAAAGGCTACTCCAGCACATCGTGGCCCAATCGCGTTGGACCTGCGTTAACCCAAGGCTGCCATGGTGGCAACCAATGGAATAAAGTGTGTACGGTTGGTAATTTCACTGATGCAAGCGCATTCGGTTCTTACGCCTACTATTCGAATTCCGCGGGCGGCAAAGTCCAGATCACCGCCGCAAATGTTTTGCTGGACGGCGCGATTACCGCTGACGCTGTTAACAAGACTCGTAATGGCGCATCAGGTGGAAGCATTCGTATTGACGCGAGTGAGTTAAGCGGGGCAGGTAGGTTGTCCGTTCGTGGTGCCGACACCTCTTATAGCAATTATCCAAGTGGTGCCGGTGGCCGTATCGCAGTCTATGCAGAGCACGATGCCTTCTCGCACGACGTCAATGTTGCGGCCGGTAAAGCTAACAGCGAAACCCATAATGCTGGTGCCGGTACGGCCTGGTTCAAAGCACCGAATCAATTTGGGGATTTGTATATCCACAATGGTGGTGTTCAGGCTGTTGGCAGCACATCGTTGGCTCGTGTTGGCAAGGGCGTGATTACACAGGCCATCCGGGTAAGCGAAGGCTCATCACAATGGCGTTTGCTGGCCAACGCCTACGAACATACCGGCACAAGGTTTAACCTTCGTCGTTACTTGGAAAGTCAAACAATCGATCACTATCGCTTGACGGTGACCGAAACCACCAGCTTGACTTGGCAGGTCTCGGAGTTTGAAGGCACATTTAACCCAAGGATGTACTTAATCGACTTGGGCAATAACCAATCGCTTTGGACAGGCACTGGTGAAGGTCAATACACGCGAGAACTGGCGCCTGGAGAGTATTTGTTCACGATGGGTGCAAATCACTACAGTGAGGCCAATGCAAAGAGCAAGACCACAACGAATACCAGCAAAGGTATGTATCAGTGGGATCTGTCATCAACCAACCCGGTAGAGCTCAAAACAGCGAATCGTTGGGTACCGAACACGGCACTTGCTGGTGAGGGTCTGGACAATGCCGCGCTGCAGTTGTCGGTGAATGGTGAAACCCGGTCTTATCCAATTGTCTCGAACACGGCAGATAGCGTCGTGATTGATACCACTGACGCCAGCATTGACTTGTCAACGTTGTCGGACACCGCGTTTGTCGGTTTGATTAACCTACGCCGTCTGCACATTGGTGGGAACGCGAAAGTCGATTTTGGCGACGAGCTACTGAATGTACAGGAGCCGGAAAACTCCACGTCGGACCGCACCTCAATCATTACCCACAACGCTCTGGATTCACGAGCATTTGAGCTGGCACGTCTGGGCTTGATGGTGCACCTCGACAACATTAACGCTTTGCCAAGTGGAGCTTACGACCTTGGATTGGGCGGCTTCCAGTTTGCGCAAGCCATCTCTGCCGATGAGGTACAACTGACTGCCGGTGAGCTGAATTTCACGCAGGGCGCTACGTTTGCATCGCTACAAAGCTATGGCGATATCGTTACCCCGCATCTGAATATTACCGGTGACCTGGATTTGTATGCCGGCACGCTGAGTGGTGTGGCGCCGGTTAAACCTGCCGACTTGAACACACCGGTGAATCCAGAGCCACTAAGGGTGACGATCGGTGGCCGGTTGTTGCTTGATGAGGCCGCCAATATTGTTATGTCCGGCAGAGGTTACCCTGACGGCTTCAGTCCTCGTCGTGGTAGTTGGTTAGGCTGCCATGGCGGCTCGGCCCAGGTAAGTGGTAACTGTGTTTACGGCGATTACTTACGGCCGCAATATTCCGGTTCGGGCGGCACGGCGAATTCTGGTGAACGCGCATACGGTGGTGGGGCGATTCATGTCACAGCTGACTCGATGCTGTTGGCAGGTGCAGTTCACAGCGATGGTGATCATGGCGTCAATGGTGCCGCAGGCGGTAGCATTTGGCTGGAAGCGGACGCCAACGTAGAGATTGCTGCCACGGCATCCATTCGGGCGAATGGTGGTGACGGCAACAATGGCGGCAATGCGGGCGCAGGCGGAAGAGTCGCTATTCACGGCCAAACCGTAAAACAGAATGACATCGATGTCAGTGTTGTCGACAATGTACAAGCGAAGGCCGGTGAGCTCGGTATTCCCTCTGGAGCGGGAACGGTCGCACTTCAAGCCGCAGGGGAAAGCATCAATTTCCTGGTTCGGAATGGTGATGTAAATGCACCGGAAGGCAGCACGTCACTGGTGTCAGTTGGCACTGGTGAGGTATTAGGCAGCGAGCAACTGACCGACACAACTTGGCGGATACGTGTAAGTCAAGCCACCTCTTCGACGAACGAAATTCGTTACGAGGGCATGTTGAATGCAACGGACGTGATTGTTCAGCGGTTCACTGTTGTTAATCCGAATACAAACGTCAGTATCAACGATTTGGCGATAGGCTCTCAGCTGTACTACCGCACACTGTACTTGTTCAGCCTCACATCGCCATCGGCAATGCCGACCAGCGATCAGTCTCCGATCCTTTCTGATACGAAAGCATACTGGTCAACTAGCCCGTCGAATATTACGTTGCAACCAGGCCACTATGTTTTGGTTTTCGGCGGCTACTACTTCCCGATCGAGAGCGCCAGACTTCTCGTAAATCCAGATGGAAGCTATTTCGGAAACTACAGACTGACAATCAGTAGTAACCAAGACCTATTGATCAGAGATAGTTGGCAGCAAAGTGCAGAAAATCCCTATCAGAGCTTAGTCGGAAGACATGTCACGCTGAACAAGAATAACCCGGACGCGCCGCTGTATCGCATTATTGCCAATGCTGGTGATTCGTTTGATATCGTCGTGCCAGAGCAATCGAATCCGGTAACCAATGAGGGGTGGCAGTACGAAGGCGTGCACGACTTCAATGTGCTACGCGTCCAAGAAGGTGCTTCAGTAGATTTTGGTTCAGATGAAGTACGGGTGAGTGATGTCGCGAACTCTGTTATCTCCGGCGCCGTTCGTTCGAACCGTTCATTTGAGTCGCTGTTGCCGTTGATCAATGGCGGCTCAATGACGGTAAGCGGCAATTACACAACGCAGAACCTAACATTGAACTTGAACAACGGAGCGGTTCGCTTTGAGGGCAACGTCGACGTTGAGCATTTCGATGTTGCCGCAGGCACCGTTGATATAAGTGGTTCGCTTTCCGTTGGCCAAACCGCGACGCTAAATGCAGGCGGAATGTTGCGAGTTCGATCGATGACGGCAGATGATGTGCTGATATCGGGCGGCCAACTGGAAACGAATTCCGTTGTGTCCAATTTGGACATCATTGTAGAAGCCAGTGGTGTACATTTTGGTCGCATCTCCGGTCGTTATGCCGACACGGACTCTCGGACGCTATTCCCGCTTTCGCTGCAAGCGGAAGGTGACGTCATTGTCAGAGAAAACGCCTACATTGATGTCAGTGGTCGAGGTTACCCGAAAGGTTATGACCACGAGTTTTATTACAACGAGTTCTGGAATCGTGAACAGGTCTACGGCTCAGTTGGTTGTCACGGGGGTGTTCGAGGCGGCGGTTTGGGTGAGTCCTCCGATAGCTGCACTTATGGAAGCTATGCCAAAGCCAACACGGCCGGCACGGGCGGGGTCGTGATTTATGGAAACGATGACGGAGAAGGCGAAGGAGGTGGGAGTTGGAAACCACAGCCATTCCAATTCAAACCATCCGTCATCATTGCTGAACAGAATGATTACCCAGGTAACGGTGGTGGTGTCGTAAACATCACTGCAGCCAATGTCGTTTTGTACGGCACCATTGAAGCCTCGGGCTTTGGTTCGAATGAGACGGGTGTGGGCGGTGGCGCCGGTGGTAGTGTGCGCATAGAGGCCAACCTAGACGGCAATGGCCAAGTGATAGCCAACGGCGGTAGTGCGACGGACGAAAGTTTGATTGCGGGCGGTGGTGGGCGCGTTGCAGTAATTGGTGACACTTCAACATTTACTGGGTCGTTGCAAGCGGCATCTGGCTCCGGCGGTGAAAGCGGTGGCGCTGGCACTGTGTATGTCGCTACAAGTGATATGAGCAGCGCAACGCTGACCATTGACAACGCGGGATTAATCAGTCCAATCAATGGCACGCCAATCGCCACGGTGAGCTCTGGCGTCGTCAATTACGTGGAAAATTACAACAGCGAAGAATACTACTTCTCTGGGGCAGAAACTGATAGTCGACTTGTTCATGAATTCCGCTATGACGAAACCACGAACTTCAGCTCAGAAATTCTGGTGACTGAGACCACCGAAATTTCGCTCACCGATTTGAACGACTACGAAGGCGGATGGCAAGTCAACATCTACCAGCTTGGAGACTGTGGTGAGTGTGGTGAAACGCTTGTTTCCGAAGAGTCATTACCTGCGATTATTTCACTCGAGTCAGGACGCTATAGGCTGGAGTTTTATGGGGGCTGCTTTGATGAATGGTGCGGTCCGAATGGCTACATTCAATTGCAGGCCTCAGTACCAGTAAGCGTTACTTCCAGTATTGAGTTTACGCCAGTACAAGATGCTTCCGATTACTGGGTGATTTTCAATCAAAATGAGGCAAACGAATCAATCAATCAGCTGAAGCACGTGTATGATTCGGGCGCCTGGGTTTGGACAACGGAAGAGCCATCAGTTGGCACACCGTTTGTTGGTGTTCACTTCCTGGACAACATCAATATCGTCAACGGCGCATCAGCCGATATGCGCAATGAAGTTTTGCGCCCACCTTCTCAAAAGCCGGAAGGTCGCGCAGGTGAGGGTAATCCGGAGTAACTATGAAAGCAGTAAAGCAGCATCTGATTCGTGTCAGTATCGTCACCGCGTTGAGTTTGGGTCTGTTCGCCTGTGGTGGTGGTGATCACCTTGCATCAGTCGACGGTGAAAAAATCACGCAACAGGAATTCAACGCTTATTTGAAGTTGAAGCGAATTGACGAGAAAAATGCGGAACGAACGAAGGCTGCGCTTGATAACTACATCGAGCGTAAAGCACTGGCCGCGGCTATTGAGAGTCAGGAATCTTTGGATGCGCAAGCGATTGCTGCAGAGTTGGAGGACTTCCGGATGCAGATGCTGTTATCGCGCTACTTCGAAAGCTACCTAAACAATCAGGTTACGGATTCCGCCATCGATAACTTCTACCGCGAAAACAGTGAGCGCTGGACCAAGAAAAAAGTCAAGGTCGCACATATTCTGATCCGCACCCGCCCGGACCTACCGGAAACCGAGCTGCAGACCAAACTTACGTTGGCACGTGAGGCATGGTCGCAATTGCAAGCCGGGAAATCATTTGACGAAGTCGCCAAAAAATACTCGGAAGATGATCTGTCCGCAAAAAAGGGGGGTGACTTGGGGTGGATTACCGAGGGTGCCGTAGACGCGACATTCAGCTCAACCGCTTTTGGCATGCAACAGGACGCCGTGTCCGAGCCAGTCAAGACCCACTATGGCTTCCATATCATCAAGGTATTGGAAGGACCTGCGACCGTAACCGAGCCATTGGAAAGTGTTAAAGGCGATATCCGATACGAACTGCGCAATATGGCCAAGGAGGCAGAACTGAAGCGTTTGCTCGCCAGCGTTGATGTGGAGCGCAATCAATGAGCTTTACGCTTCGTGCAAGTCTGTTGTGCGCCATGGCCTGTATGGTGGCATGCAGCGACTCGAAAATCGAAACCAACTTGCTGCCAGACGATGACGTCGTGGTTGCCAAAGTCAATGGTGAAGCCATCTCAGCTTACGATTGGCAACAGGCAATAGTCACGAATCTCGGCGAACAGAATGCGTTTCTGTTGGATGATGATGCGCGGCTCAAAGTGTTGCAAAGCCTGGCAGCGGCAAAAGCCATGGCCCAAAAGGAGCGTGATGCGCTGACGCCAACGGAACGTCTGGAGCTGGAAAAACAGATTGAAGCCTACCGGGAGCAGCTGCTGGTCAAGCGTTACCTAAAGGCCCACACCGACATCACGCCGGTAACTTCTGAAATGGTCGAAGCGTATTACCAGAAATATCCGGAGCGCTTTGGCGCCACTCGTACAGTTGAATATCAGCTCATTCGTCTGCGCTCAGGCGCAGATGGTGAAAAACGCAATACCTTGGTTTCTGCGCTGCAGAAAGCAGCGACGCCAGCAGAATGGAGTGCGTTGACCAGCAATGCTCGAAAAGCCAATTCTCCATTTGAGTACATTCAGCAAAAAAGTGTTCCTAACTTGTTGCAAGCGCCGCTGTCGAGCATTGTTGCCAACACAGCCAAAGGAAGCATTTCGGAAGTGTACTGGGTTGAGGGGCTGCCTTTGCGAGTCCGTGTAATTGATGAGCAATGGTCGGCCGCTAAACCTCTGGCCGATGTGTCTGCCGAGATTCGCAAGACACTGGCACCGAGTCAAGTGAAAAAAGCGGTCAAGCAAGCGACCGATGACATTCTGAAAGAAAGCAAAATCGAGTACTTGGTGGAAACCCCTTAACAAGAATCTACAGCCATGCGTAACAACTCAGTAATGAATATAGATATGCCGTTGAAACGGCTCTGCGTTGCGACCGCATGCGCATTCAGTATGTTGATGTTCACCGCTTGCAGTGCGCCAAGTGAAACGGGTGAATCAACAACAGATCTGTCGGTCCAGAAGCCCGCAACTCCGGCACTGGCTAGTTTGCTGCAGAACAAGCGTCTATGGTCCTCGGCTAGTGCAAGCTGTCGAGTGGCTGTGGATGATCGAAAACTGCTGGTAGGCCTTGATTGGGATAAACCTCAGCAGAAAATGAGCGGTTACCAAGTTTGGCGCGCACAAGGCACTTCCAATGAGTGGGTACGCCTAACCGTAGAGGCCCAAGCCAAAACAAACTATATCGACTCGTCCGTTGTCAATGGCGAAGGTTATCGATATCGGGTAATCGGTCTTCCAAAAACAGAAAGCGACGGTGAGCAAACCATTTGCGATGGTGTCGAGGCATTTGTGGCCGTTAGCACTGCAAAAATGGATACCTGTACGGTTGAGGAGGTGAACAACGAATCGGTTCGCGTCTCGTGGGAGTCCTCAGAGCCAACAGAGGCAGTTGTCGCGCATCGCATTCACACCAAAGTACCGAAACCAAGCTTCGAAGAAATCCATACATCCATCAAGACAAAACAGGGAAACCTTCTACATAACGAAGCCGCCTATGGATTCAAAAACATCTATCAAGTGACACCGGTTCAGCGATTCATCAATCCTTTTACGCAAGAACACAAGGTGCTCGATGGCGCGCCATGTCAGGCTTCAATCAAGTTAAAAAGTGATATATCACTGGCCGTTGACAACGCACACTACGACAGCGATAACGAACAATGGCTGGTGTTTTCTGATCCCAATGAAACCATCTCCGTCACGTTTTTGCCGCTTTCACAGGAAAGTGATATCTCATTGAACTTCAAGTTGGTGTCGCCAAAACGCCTCAAGCTTAGTGAAGAGAAAATCATTCCAGGTAATCAGCTGTCATCCGTTTCATTACCGATGGTTAACGAACCCATGGTTTGGTCCGTTCGAGCCAAGGGGACGTCAGACAAAGGCGCTAAGCAGCAAGCATTCATAAAAATAATTCCGATCGATGGTAGCGGGTTAGTGGACGTCGAACCATCAACGAGCAACAAGGCTACTCGCAACAAACAGCAAGTCGATAACCGTTTTTCAAGCAAAGCGTTGCAGCTTGCGAATTCGACTCCCATCACCCGTGGTTGGCACCTTGATTTCTATCAACCAGGCACCTCGCTGTCCGGTTTGGAAAATGCTGTCATCGAGAGGAGAGGTGTTTCCGAGTTAAACGTTCCACCAAACACCAACTTCGTCATCAGGGCAGTGGCCTACCTGGATGTACCGGCGGATGGTGATTACTGCTTTTTCCTGGACAGCAACGTCAATGCACAGCTTTACTTTGGCAACACAAGAATATTTGATATTCAGCAGACAGGTGGCCCTGCCCAATCAAAAATGGGTTGTGGTCATTTTCTGAAAGGTTACCGGATGATTCAGGTGCGGCAAGACGCCACAACGGCTGAGCGTCATCTGCGACTGTTCTGGAAGGGGCCTTATCGTTACTGGGAGTCTCTAAGAGGCAAGACGGTTTACCGTGAGCAATTGGACTCACAAGATGCCAATGATCAGGATGGTGATGGTTTCAGTGATGTAATCGATGCATTTCCTGAGAATATTCATGAGTGGTTTGATCAGGATGGAGACGGTACCGGAGACAACGCCGATCTCGACACTGACGGTGATGGTCGTAACAATCAACAAGATCTATTCCCTTTTGATCAGGTGCCAGAAAGCGACGAAAGCGCGAACCCACTCAGTCTGAATTTCAGCGAACAGAACAAATCGCTGACGTTGACATGGGTGAAACGATCCGAAGGAAGCTATGGCTATCGAATCTATCGGACAGCAATTGACGGTAGTGGTCGTGCGCTCATCGCTGACCTATTGCCGTCCAGGACGAGCTTCGTAATTGAAAATGTGGCCAACAATAGCGCCTACCGCTATTCGCTTGGTTACATTAACGACAACGGTCTCGACCGACCGTATATTAAAGATCCGCACAACGCCTGGTTCGCATGGAATGACCAGCCGATTAGTTCGTGTACGGTGCAGCAAGTCAACGCCAATGCAGAGGTGGGCTTTGTCCCAGTTAACGCACTGGCCAATATCGAGCGGCAGATTGGCGGCAGCGAGTTTGTCGCGTTGGCCAACAAAGCCACCGCTCCGTTTCATGATCCCGGTATCCGTCACGGTGGTGAGTATCGCTACCGTTTGCACAGTGTGGTTACGTACCTCGATCCTTTCCGTTTCGTCGAAGTAGATTTTCCTTCAACCCAAGCTTGTTTAACTGACACGCTAACGGCTAACTCTTCATTCAACATCGCCATCAGCGGCATGGAGCTTGTTGGACCTGGACAATATCAGCGAGATCCGGCGTTGTTAGGCAACAACATCATTACTGGCCAAATTCAAGACGCCATGGGGCCGGTATCGTTGCTGGCATCAAGCGGACAAGTATCGCTACCGATAACGGTGAATGGTCAAACCTTCTCCGCCGAGCTGCCAATCACCGATGAACACACCAACTGGACATTACGCGCGGAAGAAACCGAGGCAATCAGCGAAAATCTGGTCAACCTATCAGCGGTGTTTGTGCTCGACAAGACACCACCGGTTATCGCCATTGAAAGCAGCATTCCGGCATTGACCTATACCACTGAAATAACGCTGGTCGGAAAAATCACAGACGCCAAAACCGGCATAGCCTCGGCTGTGGTGAAACGCGAAGGCTTGGCAGATAGCTCGTTATCTCTGGATGCCGAGGGACAGTTTTCTGTCGCGTTGAGTCTGGTGCCTGGGGTCAATACGTTTGAGGTCATTGCCATTGACGGCGCTGGCAATTCCACTACCACAATGCTCGCCACCGAGCAGGACCGTAATTTACCGGTGCTGCACATTGTCGAACCCGAGCAGAACAGCTCCACCTATGAAGAGCAAACAGTTGTTCGTGGCAATGTAGCGTGGCGACACGAACTGGCAGGTTTATCACTGACGATCAATCAGCAGGCGGTGCAGTTACAGCAGAACGGGGTAAACATTGAGTTCAGCCAAAGTGGTATCGCTTTGACTGAAGGCGACAACACGATTCTGTTTGAACTGGCTTCTCCAGTTGGGAGCATGCAACAAAGCCTGACAATAAAACGCCTGGTTGACAGCAATCCGCCGTCGATAATCGTTAACGCACCAGCAGAGCCGGTGACCACGGCTTCCCAGGCGGCCATCATGGGCCGCGTTACCGACGACCGCAGCGGTATCGCACAAGTTTATTGGGAACATTCGCGCATTCCAGGTCAAAATGGTTTGCTGCTCAACGATCAAGGTGAATTCCAGTTCGACGCGCCACTCGATGAGGGCGATAACATCATCACGGTTCATGCGGTGGACAATCGCAACAATGCCGCCAGTCGCTCGACAACGATAACCCGCGAAGATCAAATGGCAACGATGCTGATCACCGAGCCAGCAGAAGGCATGCTCACCGATCAAACCTCCGTGCAAGCCAAGATAACGGTTACCTATCGCAAGCCGCTGGCCGATTTGAGTTTGCGCGTCAATGGGGCAGAAGTATCGTTAACGGCCACCGCCGAAGCCCATCAATATCAGGGCCAAACTTCGGTCGCGCTCGTCGACGGCCTCAACACCATCTTGTTCCAACTGCAAACGCCACGCGGTGTGTTGGAGCAAACTCGGCGAGTAACGCTAGACCCTGATAAGGCCAATGAGAATGATGTGCCACCAGCGCTATCGGTTCGTCGGCCGTTGGATCAGTCGGTATTGAGTGGTGAAACTCACGAGCTCGAATTGAACTTGCGCGCCAGTGCGCGACCGATACAGATTACGATCAATGGTGTATCCGCTGAGCAAATCAGTTGGCTGGACGCCAGCACCGCGCGCGTACAACACTCGTTTAGCTTCGCTCAGGAGCAAACGCAGGTAACGTTCAATGTACAGCTGGTCGATCAGAAAAATCGCCAAGCAAACCTGACGGCCACCTATTACCGTGATGCTGCGGCACCGGAAATTGAGGTAGATCGTTTTGCCGGCGAGCCCGCATTGAACGAGGTAGTGGAGAACCCGGTTCGCATAACCGGTGTAGTGCGTGATGAGCGTTTGGCGGCATTAACGTTCAATGGCCAAGCCGTCGGCCTGCAACCAGGAACAAATCTCGGTGAGCATCAGTTCAGTGTCAATCTGTCGTTGGCACCGAATCTGGAGCAATTGGTTACCCTGAGTGCTCGCGATACGGCCGGCAATCAGACGCAAAAAGTGCTGCGTTTCAAATCCGTGTCTACTGGCGGTATTCAAGTCTTGTTGCCGGTTGCGAATGCTGAATTCATTGCCGAAAACAGCGAATTTCCGCTCAATGTCACCGTGCAAATCGAAGGCGACTCAAGCCAAACCTTCGCATTTGCCAAGGTAAATCAGGGTGAGTGGCAGGCGTTGGAACGGCAAGGCGTGTTTGCTCAAGGCACGGTATTACATGCGAGCACTGAAGGTGAACAGCAATTGTTTGTTGAGTTGCGTGCTGGCGATGGTCAGGTGCTGGCAGCTGACAGTCGTCGCTATCACCTGAAATCTCTGGCGAACATTCCTTTGGAGGTCGTTCGTGTTCAGCCAGAAAATGGTGCCCGCGATGTCGAGCCGAATGAGTTTATTGCGGTTCACTTCAACAAGCCGATTGACCCGAACAAATTCAGCTTGATCGTGGAAGAAACCGCGCACGGTATGACCTACCAAAACCTCGATCCACTAGGTACCGATTTCACCCAGGCAAAAGGCTCGCAGCTCGTTGAAGTGTCACGCAGCCGTGCTGCCGTTCCGGGTGAGCTATCTGTCGTACCGGGCTCGCGCTCGATGGCGTTCTATCCGAAGCAGGATGTCGCTTACGAAGGCGAAATCTACGTCGAGGCGAAATATGACGGCGAAGTCGTAGCCCGATTCGCCTACAACACAAGACCTTTACCAACGCTGCTCGGCGGTATTGTCGTCGATCCATTGGGGCAAGCGATACCCGGCATTACCGTCAGCTTGCCGGCATTGAATCGCACCGCTACGACCGACACCGATGGCGCCTTCAGCTTTGGTTTCGGTGACACAGCAGCTGAGGCTTTGCCGGCAGGAAGGCAATTGTTGGTCGTCAACCCGCAACAGCAATCACCTGCCTTTGCCAGCCAGGATCAGTGGATCACCGTGCAAAAAGGGCGGAGTAATGATGTCGGTATCATCACTGTTCCGCCGTTGAATCCCAATGTCGGTTATCGTTTGGCACAAGGTGGCGAAGCGGTACTGAGCCTTGCCGAAGGGGATCTGCGTTTGAACCTGAGCGACGCGCAATTACTATTCCCCGATGGGAAACGTCAGGGCAACATCCATGCTCAGTTCTTGAGTTTCCATGAATTTGGAAAATCCTTCTCACCTTACGCCATTCCACACTGGATCTTTAATTTGCAGCCGCAAGGCATTCGTGTCGAAGGTGAATGGAGTCTAAGCCTGACCATGCCGAAACTGAATGGCAGTCACGACTACCTGCTGATACCGGATTTCTACGTCGTCATTGTCGGTGCAGATGAAGAAGGTAGGGGTATCGTGCCAATCGGCGTAGGTCGCTTACAGAATGCCGTAGTTACCTCTGTTGGCAAGTTGCAATCCAATCGTCTCGATCATATTGGTGTGGCGATGGTGAACTTCAATCTGCAGGAAACCCTGCAGAAGTATGGCAATGGTGAAATTTCCTGGGTTGAACTGGAATCAGCTCTGATTAGTGTTGGTAGTGGACAATAGAAAATGAAACAGCGTCTCTTCGCCTTTGTGCAGAAGCTTCCTATCAACGTTCTGGCACTGTCCGGGATTTTGTCGTTGGGGCTGCTCGCTACCAATACCTCCAATGCGTTCTTTCCCGCCGGCATAAAGACCGGCGAGGTGTTGGCACGCACCGTTGTGCTGAGCGAAGCCGGTAATCCGATTTTCGTTGTGTTCGATAAAGAGGGCAAAATTGCCGAGGAGATTGGCGAAGCCGCAGGAGACCTGGAAGGCGCGTTCATGCTCAGTGTCGGCAGTTACAACGCCTATGTCGATCAGATGAATGAGTACCTGTCCGATAAAGACGGCATCGGCAAAGGTTCTTACTTGATGACGCGCGATGATTATCTGAGCGCCGAATTCAAAACCCTCGACCAACAGCACGTCCTGCAAAAGCCGAACTTGCGTCCCGACACCACCGCCGTTGTCGTCCGTGGTCAGGAAACCTTACTCAGCAAAGACGACAATCCGCTGTTGATGGAAGCACCGATCAATCTGTTCGACGCCAGTCTGCAGAGCGAAGAACTGCGCTCCATGCTGATCAATAAAGAAGGCGAAACGGTAAAGGTTACAGCGCTGAACATTGGCTACAAGGCGGAATATTACAAAGACCCCGACAATCGAAAAGATCCGCTCGGCCCGGTACCCGGTATTGTCATTCAGGGTGGCTTTTATGCCTTGGGCGGTGAGCCCGGTGACGTGACCAACAATGAAGGGCGATACACTTTTGGCTATGTGATGCCGCCTTGTCCCGGGTTCACTTTTGAATACACGACTAATATATACGCAAAGTTGTATTACAAAAACTTCCATCCGCGTGGAGCCAAGTTCGGCACGTATCACATGATGCGTCAGGGCTGGGATTTTTGTGACGGCTTGGCTGACGTAGCGCCCGGATTAACGTTGGGCGGTTTGATGGCACAAGTAAACGCAATCGCAATGCGAGCAGCTCGAGCCGTTCCCGTCGCACGCAATACTTTCTCTATCGATGTTTACATGGTCACCGGTCAAGCCGTGGTAGCCAATCCCGACGGTCAATCGATCGAGATGACGGACAAAACCGAGTACGGTTACGAACAACCGGATTTCGCTACCATCATTCATAACTATGATGAAAATGGCGACGGTACACCCGATGTCGGCTACGACTTCGATGGTGATGGCAAACAGGAAAAAATCGTTCTTGGTAATCTGGTTTGGAACGAAGAGAAGCAGCGCGACGACTTTGTCACTGCCGGTGATGGTCAATATCAGGGTATCTATCTGTCTTCCGGTTCACGCTCACCAGAAGCCGAAGACCCGGAGCTGAAGCAACCCGACTTTACCCGCCTTCGCGACCGTCAGGCCGATTTCACCCATCAGGGTCTGCTGAAAACCATCAGCAAAGAAGATCTGAAAAAGACGGATCTGTATATCTTCCGTGAATCCAATGGCCAGCTCGTCACCGAGCGTCGCGGCATGAAAACGGAAGAACTGTTCAATGACGGTGATGTCGACGAAGAAAAGAAAAAAATCTATTACCGCGTCATGATTCGCGGCGCGATGGATGCTGGCAACCCATTGAGGGGTAACTTTACGGATTGGCAAGCCAAAGCCAAAATGAACCCGGAACTGTATCAGCGCAAAGCCGATCACCTGCGTCCTGGCGAAAACCTTCGCATCATTCTGATTAACCGGCAAACCGGTTACATCGGTAGCCTGACCACACCGCTGAAAAACATCAATGAAGGCGGCTATGGCGCCATCAGCTTTCCGATTGCTGAAATCAAGATGCTGCCACCGAACCTGTCGGTTCGGGTCGAGCGCCGCACCACCGTCGAACACGGCCTGACCAAAGACGAAGAACGCCACTACCAGGTCGGTTACGAAGGCGGCGCCACCGCCAATGACAACGTCATCGAAATCTTCACCGAGTGGTACGAGCAAGATGGTCGGCCATTGCCAGAAGAGTTGGGCGAGTATGGCTACACGGGCCGCTTAGCAAAAATCGTTGCCGAAAACGAACTAGCACCAGAAGGCGGCGATCTGGCCAACTTCACGATCAAACCGGGCAAAAACCGGCAAGTGATTCGGGTGAAGGATGAAGCCATCACCCGCGAGCACTACTACGTGCACGTGCATGCCGAAAGCAAAAACAACAACCCGGATTTCGCCACACTCGGCGCTGGCGAAGGCAAGCTGCAATACCGCCCGGCCCACTACGTACCATTCAAGGTCGCGGTGTTTGATGAAAAAGCCACGATCATCTCGCGCAACGCCTGGCGCCGCGCCCGCGAACAAGGGCAAGTGGAAGGCCGTTTCCCGCTACCAGTGTATCGCTGGCTTTATCGGCCGGAGATGCAGTTCAGTTTGTTTGAGCTTGAAATGCAGCGTATCACTCGTGTAGTCGATGAAGAGGGAAATATCTCCATTCAGGTATTGAATAGCGACCGGCCTGAACTCAGTGCAGGAGATAACGCTGTAGAGTTGCTTTTTAACTTGTTGGCAAATGACACCGCGCCACTCCCACTGCTTGGCGCCGAACGAGAAATTATTCTCTCCTTAGGTGGTGCTGAAATTGAGATTGCTATCGGCTCTGACCAACAAGTGCGTTTTACCAGCTTGACCCAGTTAAATCAGGTGGATCTTCATGACTACATGGTGATTGCGCTGTACTTGAATCACGATCCTGAAAACCTGTTGTGGGAGTTTGCGTTTGGCTTAGCCGATATCGATGTGGATTCAGATAACAACGATGGATTTAATGAACCAACACTGACGACCGAAGAAGACAAGGTCGAATGGAGAAA
The DNA here is from genome assembly GCF_009756665.1 of Permianibacter aggregans. Classification (GTDB taxonomy): domain Bacteria; phylum Pseudomonadota; class Gammaproteobacteria; order Enterobacterales; family Permianibacteraceae; genus Permianibacter; species Permianibacter aggregans. Next base: position 2,008,622 of record NZ_CP037953.1, on the reverse strand, counting down.
GCCAAAAGAAGCGCCACCTCCTGAGAATATAGGCGATACAACTCATCTAAAGAATCCTGGCAAACGCTCTCCTTCCGCTGCAGGCGACTTGGATGAGGACCAAATACCGGTTTTTGCTGAGTTTATTCAGATTGATCAATCTGGTGACGTAGGGGTGGATGAAGCCGCTTCGTTTATTCCTGTCGTACTACGTTTTCCGGCGCAACTTGACCCAGAGAAAGTTCAATTGATGATTAAGTATGAGGCAAGTGATCCAAAAGAACTGAAAAAGCTCTCCAAAGACACGGACCACATTAAGTCAGAAAAAGATTTACCCAGGGATCTCTATGTGATGCCTTCCTCCGAGGGAAGAATGAGGATATGGAAAAAAAATGTTAAGGCGATAAGGAGTCGCGAGTCAGTCAAGGACGGGGGTGATTTTGTACCCCATAAAATACTGTTCACCCCAGCTTCCATCGGCTTCGTCAAGGAGACTGATGGGCAGAAAATGTATAAAGCGACGGTATATCTTGAGACATTGGCCACAAGTAAGCTAGCTGCGGACGCCGAGATAATTTTTGAGGTCAGGGAGTTTCAGTAATGTTGTGCAAGAGTATTCGTTATTGCCTGCTTATATGTATCACCCTCAGTAGTCCTTTGATGGCTCGTCAGTGGACTGACGCGCAGATTGGTGCTGCACTCTATGAAATGAAAGTTACCAGGAACAAAGCGCAAATCGTGCAAATGATTGAATACGGTTTGGATGGTCCCGAAGGGCAGCACTTGCAGCTTTATCTCTGGGAAAAGCTTGCCGAAGCAGGTCCGCACGAGTTAACCGATAGTTTCGCAAGGTTAGTGCTTGAAGATGTCGCCTCACCAAAGTTAATGAAGTTTGGCGCATTAGGTTACTTGGCCTACGCTCCACAGGAATGGATGAAGCCATATGCTACCGCTGCGCTCCAAAGTGCCGAAGCAGAAGTAAAGTGTGGGGGATTTTTTCTGGCTGGCATATTGGGCATGGCAGAACATGCAACGGCAAATAAGCAGTTTTTGCTGACCTACAATGGACGTTTTTCCGAGTACGCGCTTATTGCTTTGGCATTTACAAAGACCATGAACGAAATGTATCAGGCGTTCAAAGCGTCAGCTGATGATGAAGCGCTGGTTACTGCTATGGCCGTAGCTAAATATTGGGGAATGTCAGAAGAACAAAAACTCCAAAATGGTGGAGCGTACATAAAGAGTGGTGACTTGGAGTTGGCGGCGATTGTGCTTTGGCACGCGCTGACAAACGCCAGAGGTGACTGGCTTAAGTCTTGGCATCTTCTCGACACTTTCGCTACCGAAAGTCAGGGCGCCGTGGTTCAGTACATAGAGCCAGGCGTTGGCGAAATGATAAATATGCTGGGTTTCGAGGTGACTGCGCAGGCAAACGGTTCTCTGACGGTTGGTCAGATTGATAGGACAAAGCCATGAAGCAAATTTTGATGCTGCTTGTCTTGATGTTGGCCGGCTGTGGGGCGCTACGGCCTGAGATTGTTCAAGTTCAGGTTACCGTTCACACTGAGGAGCCAGAGCAAGACTTGTTGGTAATCCTTAGTGACTCATGGAGAGGAACAGACAATATCTTTGGCGGCAGCAACAAGAACATAGAAGAATACCGACTGCTTACATCCAATACGCCTCTCTTATTTCCCATGTATCGAAGCCTGCTAGACAACAATGTGCTCTGGGTTACGTTTTACCATCCGAGCTACGTTGGTATTAGTCGTCGAATTAGCTTTGATCGCGAAGAGGGCGAGGTAAAAATCACCTTCTCTGAACTTGGCACAGCGCGAGGCAATATTGATAACACGTGCCACAACGATAAAAGTAGTGGACTGGCAATACAATGCATAAAGATTGCTCCGGAATCAGGCAGCGTAAGGTCTGGCTCAGTGTTGAATGTGCATATCTATCCAGTGCGACAAGAAGAATATATTAAGAAACAAATCGCCAAGCTATCTGAGGAGAAGATAAAGGAAGAATACAAGCGTAGATATCGAGAAGAAATTGATGACGTCAAGGGGTTAACCCAGAACGAACTATCCTGTCTCTTTTGGAATGGTAGAGGCCCAGCCACAGATTGGTACTATCAGTTTGCGTTCAAGCATACAAAGTTAGACGTAGAAAAACACATAGAAAGATACGCTGCGTACTTTTCAAGCCTTACCCAGGCATACGGTAACTGCCAAGATGGCGCAAGTTTCAACATTTACTCTGAAGAGATGATGGCAAAAAAAATTCGTGATTGGCAGGAGAAGTATCAATGAAGACTAGACTTCTTATGCTGATATCGCTGGTTGGATCGGTGGTTCACTCTCACCAAACGAATACAACGCATCCAGCAGTGAGTGCACTTGCAAAGGAATCAGTTGCGAGAGAAGACGCTCAAGCTGGTGCGTATTATCCAATTTACTCATTCAACAAAGTCGTCGCCGATGAAGTAGATGATGCTAATTCTCAAAGGAATGTCCCGCATCCTATATTCTGGGGGCTTCATGCGGCGTTTAACCATGCTCAAGCAACCGTAGACGCTGATGCGGATTACCCGTTTTACCGGAATCGTTTACGTACGGCGATTGATGGCGTGGTTATGCAGGACACGCCAGGAGGTCGTGTTCTATCGCACTTCTACAATGCGTATACCGGAGAGGGATTGGGAGGAACCAATACGCCGAGTAAAGAGGTCGCTGTTGCCCGATTCTTACAGTCAGTTGAGTTGATGGGGTACAGCAATGACGTCCGCCAATCAAATCGGTTTGGCGATTTACGATGGCAAGGCTCACCTTGGAAAAGTGGTACCAATCCGACATTGGACGAGTTCTCGGTGCATGACCAGTACTTGTCGTTCTACTATTTCGGGCACTCTCTCCACCATCTGGAAGACATGGGTTCCATTGCTCACGTTCACGCCGATGCGCACCTCACGCTCGCGGGAGTACCCGGTCTGGACTGGGCTTCTGGTTGGACAGATCGACATTCAACCGATGATTTTGAGGCCATATTTATCCCATTTTATTTATGGAGACTAGGCGGAAACCCGGCTCAGTCACAAGAGGTGCTGAGTGCATGGTATTTTAATTGTGAGCATAGTTGTCAACCTGCATCTGTCGCCAGTTTCGATGATATTTGGCCCATACCTATGCCAAATCCACAAGCGCCAGACTTTTCCACGGTAAGCTTTGCACGAAAGGTTTACAACACGGCGATTTTTCAAGGCGATTTGCCTAACCCCAATTTGCTTGGGGACTGGGATTCACCGCTTGTGCCTACCGGTGAAATTGTTGAGATGTTTAGGCGCCCAAACGGAGCGCCGGGTCTCCGTTGGAACCAAAGTCGACGCGCTCGATACAGCGGCAGAACACGAACTCAAGGAAGTTCAGCGGAGTATTTCTTCCAAACAGGTCAACTCGGCTTTGTTTTGAACTATCGGCCAGGTAGTGCGGGAATGGGCTCTTCCGTATGGCACGTCTGGGAGCTGGGCGGACCTAGAAACCATTTTTATATTGAAGAGCACATTCCACCAGAAGCATCAAATCCAGGAGCGTTAAATTGCGCTTCTCTTTTACGTCCACCTGGAGGCGTTCGTGCAGATCTTCGTTTTGCGTGGTCAGAGTCAAATCCACTTGTACAGTTCGGAACGGGCGCGTCCAGTAACGACGAAATAGAATGTGGGCGTGAATCACTTCTCGGACGCCAAGCCGCCGTTGTTATGCCGACACTAGTGAGCTACGCGGCAGGGTACGCCAAGTGGTGGTTCGATGTGGCAAATCTCCCACCATATTTGCAGCGAGTCACGGTGACTCAAGAGCATGACTTAGTGGAAAAAACAAAATTTGTTGCCTACGATGCGGAGTGGAAGGACATCTATAAGCAGGGCGAGATTGAAGATGATGGAAGTGGAAACGTTTGGGACGATGATTTCAAGATTCACTTTGTGAAAGAGCGAAAGTTAGAAATCAACAAGGACATTAGTGAGCAACCGTTAAACCGAAATTTCGATCTGGAAGTCATTCTTGTATTCAATGAAGCGATAAAGGCACCAACAAAAAATGGGCAGTACGATGCCGCTTCCGGGTTCGGGATTGGCTTTCAGAAAGTTGACGTTGAGAGTCCTTCAACGGGTGAAAGAGTAATGCTTACGAGCAAGATTAACGAAATGGAAATCGAGGAGCTAAGAAAAACACCGGGTGGGAACAATTTAGATTCTGAAGATACAGGTCGAATCTGGAAGGTAAAAATAGGAAAAGCTATTTTGAAGGATGTTGATATTCTAAAAGGTGGCTATGTTCGATTGATAATCACCGCCAAAGATAAGAATAAACACATTGATAAAGATGGAAGGGGCGCAGACTTAGACGGACGTCCCGCAACACCAGCCCGCCGAAATGTGAAGCACCCTGACTCAGGTAATCTTCACGGCTTAAACATTACTAATTTTGTTACTTGGCATGACAAGGACTCTTTACCAGGTAGTATTTTTAGCGCGATCGACGATGATGGAATGCAGGCAGGTGCGTTCGCGTATGATGACGAGAAGCTGGATGGCGGTGAGCTTGTTGGAGATCGTATGCATATCATTTGGTTTGGAAATGAAGCTAAGCAAGAGGAAAGTCAACCCAACTCAAATGAAACAGAGAACATCAGAAAAGATGAGGTTTCAATTACTCTAGAACCAAAGAAGACAGAGCTTAAGCCTGAGACTGAATGAACTTAGCCAATTCAATACAACTTGAGGTGGTTCGTAGTGGTGCGTTAGTAGATTCTGACAGTTCGCTTAGAGATGTCCATGGCGCAATAATCTTCTATGGGGCGAGGGACCGGTTGCTAAACGTTTCATGGTCAACTCATGGTTGACCATGATGAAAGAGGTCAAATTGATTTACTTAGAGTGTAGAGGTGCGTTCACCTGTGTTGCTGGCTTTCCTATGTTCATACCGTCGGTGCTTTGACGATTCAGTCATAAATTTTGCTTCAAGTATGCCAATCAAGTTTAATACCAAGATTAGGATGAATCGCGAGATTTCGGTTCTCGCTTTCCACTGCGAATGAGTTAGTAGTGGCTACAGAAAAATGGACTCTGTAAGCGCTATCGTGAGAACACTTATAGTGATTTCAGCTTCGCGAAATGGCGTTGAAGTTCAGTTAAAGAAAAGCTTTCAGTGAATAGTTAATCATGAAACAACATCTCGTCGCCCTGCTCAGGCAATTGCCAATAAACTTTTTGGCGATTACTGGCCTATTGATATTCGGTACGCTCTGTGGGAGGCAAAGCAGCGCTTTCTTTCCCGCCGGCATAAAGACCGGCGAGGTGTTGGCACGCACCGTTGTGCTGAGCGAAGCCGGTAATCCGATTTTCGTTGTGTTCGATAAAGAGGGCAAAATTGCCGAGGAGATTGGCGAAGCCGCAGGAGACCTGGAAGGCGCGTTCATGCTCAGTGTCGGCAGTTACAACGCCTATGTCGATCAGATGAATGAGTACCTGTCCGATAAAGACGGCATCGGCAAAGGTTCTTACTTGATGACGCGCGATGATTATCTGAGCGCCGAATTCAAAACCCTCGACCAACAGCACGTCCTGCAAAAGCCGAACTTGCGTCCCGACACCACCGCCGTTGTCGTCCGTGGTCAGGAAACCTTACTCAGCAAAGACGACAATCCGCTGTTGATGGAAGCACCGATCAATCTGTTCGACGCCAGTCTGCAGAGCGAAGAACTGCGCTCCATGCTGATCAATAAAGAAGGCGAAACGGTAAAGGTTACAGCGCTGAACATTGGCTACAAGGCGGAATATTACAAAGACCCCGACAATCGAAAAGATCCGCTCGGCCCGGTACCCGGTATTGTCATTCAGGGTGGCTTTTATGCCTTGGGCGGTGAGCCCGGTGACGTGACCAACAATGAAGGGCGATACACTTTTGGCTATGTGATGCCGCCTTGTCCCGGGTTCACTTTTGAATACACGACTAATATATACGCAAAGTTGTATTACAAAAACTTCCATCCGCGTGGAGCCAAGTTCGGCACGTATCACATGATGCGTCAGGGCTGGGATTTTTGTGACGGCTTGGCTGACGTAGCGCCCGGATTAACGTTGGGCGGTTTGATGGCACAAGTAAACGCAATCGCAATGCGAGCAGCTCGAGCCGTTCCCGTCGCACGCAATACTTTCTCTATCGATGTTTACATGGTCACCGGTCAAGCCGTGGTAGCCAATCCCGACGGTCAATCGATCGAGATGACGGACAAAACCGAGTACGGTTACGAACAACCGGATTTCGCTACCATCATTCATAACTATGATGAAAATGGCGACGGTACACCCGATGTCGGCTACGACTTCGATGGTGATGGCAAACAGGAAAAAATCGTTCTTGGTAATCTGGTTTGGAACGAAGAGAAGCAGCGCGACGACTTTGTCACTGCCGGTGATGGTCAATATCAGGGTATCTATCTGTCTTCCGGTTCACGCTCACCAGAAGCCGAAGACCCGGAGCTGAAGCAACCCGACTTTACCCGCCTTCGCGACCGTCAGGCCGATTTCACCCATCAGGGTCTGCTGAAAACCATCAGCAAAGAAGATCTGAAAAAGACGGATCTGTATATCTTCCGTGAATCCAATGGCCAGCTCATTACCGAGCGTCGCGGCATGAAAACGGAAGAACTGTTCAATGACGGTGATGTCGACGAAGAAAAGAAAAAAATCTATTACCGCGTCATGATTCGCGGCGCGATGGATGCTGGCAACCCATTGAGGGGTAACTTTACGGATTGGCAAGCCAAAGCCAAAATGAACCCGGAACTGTATCAGCGCAAAGCCGATCACCTGCGTCCTGGCGAAAACCTTCGCATCATTCTGATTAACCGCAAACCGGTTACATCGGTAGCCTGACCACACCGCTGAAAAACATCAACCAAGGCGGCTATGGCGCCATCAGCTTTCCGATTGCCGAAATCAAAATGCTGCCGCCCAATCTTTCGGTTCGGGTCGAGCGCCGCACCACAGTTGAGCATGGTTTAACTAAGAACGAAGAACGGCACTACCAAGTCGGTTACGAAGGCGGCGCCACCGCGAACGACAATGTCATCGAAATCTTCACCGAGTGGTACGAGCAAGATGGTCGTCCATTGCCAGAAGAGTTGGGCGAGTATGGCTACACGGGCCGCTTAGCAAAAATCGTTGCCGAGAACGAACTAGCGCCAGAAGGCGGCGATCTGGCCAACTTCACGATCAAGCCGGGCAAAAACCGGCAAGTGATTCGGGTGAAGGATGAAGCCATCACCCGCGAGCACTACTACGTGCACGTGCATGCCGAAAGCAAAAACAACAACCCGGACTTCGCGACGCTCGGCGCTGGCGAAGGCAAGCTGCAATACCGACCGGCCCATTACGTGCCATTCAAGGTCGCAGTATTTGACGAGAAAGCTACGATCATCTCGCGCAACGCCTGGCGTCAAGCGCGTCAGGAAGGCCAGGTAACCGGCCGTTTCCCGCTGCCGGCCTATCGCTGGTTATACCGCCCGGAAATGCAGTTCAGTTTGTTTGAACTGCAAATGAAGAAAATTCTGCACGGCGCCGATGGCGAGCAAGGCGAAGACATGCTTCACGCCGAAACGCCAGGACTATCAAACGTCGATGACTTCGTTAACTTAAGTTACAACTTATTGATCAACGATATTGCGCCTCTGCCTCTCTTGGGCGAAGAGCGTGAGTTGCTATTTGCAATAGGTGAGCAAGAGTTAGCGGCCACGGTGGGTTCGGATCAACAGCTCCGATTCCGTAACCTCAATCATTTTACTGCATTGCGACCTGAAGATTTCCTGACGATGCGGTTGTATTTCAATCACGACCCAGAAAACCTGCTGTGGGAGTTCGCATTTGAGTACTTGGCTCTCAGCACAACAATCGTTGGTTCACCCGCACATGGCGGAGGTTTGTTTCGGGTCTCCGCAGACGAGCCAACGGTACCCATGGTTTCATGGTTGGTTGGCTATGGTCAGCGAGATAAGAAATACAAATCCCCGAGAACACTTCGCTGGGTGGCAGAAGGAACGCAAGCCGCATTCGAGAATGAAGAAGTTGATCAGGAAAATGGCGTATTCACCGCAACCGTCGCTATGCCAAGAACGGCGGGAGCCAGGACAACAGTAAATGCGATTCTCGAAGGAAATCCGGACATTATCGCAAAATGGGGCGAGATCTTGGTTGTGCCAGGTGAGCCTCATGACCTACAAACAACGGTTGATGGTGAAATGCATATTGAAAGGCATGGCACCGTAACGGTTGACGTAACATCTGTGGACAAATACAACAACAAAGTGGCAGACGGAACGCAGATAGCCTACGAAGTTATCGGCCCTGTTAATATTGAGACAAAGCAAGACGAATTCATTGACGGTAAAGCACGTATTGTTTTGTCTGGCGATTCACTGGTTGACCCGGAAGCGAAGCTGACCATCCGTGTAGGTGAGTTAACAAGAGAGATTCCGCTACAGGTTAAGCCTCTTAAAGTTACGTGGGAAGCCTTGCCACCTACGTTTGAAACAAGGAAGACCTACAATCTATCTGTAAAGGTAACAACGGAAGCCGGTGAACCGGCAGCGGGTGTTGACGTCATCTTTGATTCCAATTTTGGCAAGTTTGAGCAGGGCCTGCCCAAAACGGACGCGCAAGGTATTGCGACGATACGATTCTTCACCGGACTGCATGAAAAAACCGGCCGAGTATCAGCAAGAGTCGGACTTGTTGAAGCAAAGCATAAAGAAGTCACGCCAAGCTCACCAATTCCCCAAAAAGCGAACACCTCAGAAACTATCCTGGTTGGTGACGCGACAATTGATGGTGCGGTCGAGTACGTTCGATATGACGGTTTGAGAATTGGCGTGCCTTATCGCGCGAAAGCCAATGTCCTCATCAACGACAATGTCGGTAGTCAGCATGATTTAAAAATTGGCAGTTTAGCCGAACCAAACCGAGCGCCGCTTGCGTCCTATTTTTTGAATCAACTGGATTACACCGTTGTTCCTGATGAAACCGGTTTGCACCATGGTCGTGGCGAAAAAGTAACTTTGGTGGGTGACCATCCTCTAGGAATGGGGCAAAGTCTGTTCTTCGGTGCAGATGCAAAAGTTGAGGTCACCGCAAAACCTTCTCTGCAACCAGCCGATGGATTGGGTTTCAGGCTCGATATCAAACCATACCAACCTGGTGACGTCATCAAGCTGGCAGCGGGTACTCAGAAAGTCGAATATACCGCTGACAACAGAATCCAGTTTACGGTAACCACTACTGCGGGGCCGGTTTCCATCGCCTCGCACGTACTCAGCTTGAATGAATGGCACACCGTCGGCGCCCGCGTGCTGAATGGCCAGTTGGAGCTGGAAGTAAATGGCCAGGCCGCAACGCCAGTTGCCGTACCGAATCCCCTTGCCTACGGCTTTGGCCAGGGTATCGAGATGGGTGGTTTCGAAGGCCTGCTGTCAAGCGTAAGCCTTTATGACTGGCGTTCTTCTCCGCTGGTGAAGTTCAGTGAGAATGGTCAGGAACAACTCTCATTCACCGTCGCTGACGGTGAAGGCGGAAATGCTATTAGTGTCGAGAGTACCGGTGCGTTAAATTCGGCTCAGCAAGACAGTGCCATCCGTACTTTACGTGTTGGTCTGACGCTGGCTTCTGAGCAGCACTACATTTCTCTAGTTGACCGGGATTTCTACGGCGAACTAATGGGCAGCGCTGTAGCCCATGGCAGTAGCGCGCCTCCCGTTCAGTTCGATGAAAACGGCCAATTGATTGTCCGTAATCAGTTCAAAGCCGTTCCTCTATGGGACAGCGTTATTCCCGTCGCCCATGCCGGCATATTCGACTGGATTGCGGAAAATGCCTGGGAGATTTTCACTGAGGCGATAGGCTTCGTTATCCCATTCAATGAAGCTAAAAGCTTGTTCGAACAAGTCGGTTACATGATGGACAACGAATGGGACAAGGTGAACTACGTTACGCTGACGTTCGACGCCATGAGCATTTTGAGCTTCGTGGCGCCACCGATTCGAGCCGCCATGGTACCGCTCAGGAGAATCATCGCTCCTTTGGCCAATAAGCCGTTTGTCAAAGCCATTGGTGGTGTCATTGGCACTTATGCAGGCAAGTTAAGAAAAGGGAAGTTTGATGACCTGCTAAAGTTGGTGCCGTACTTCATGATCTTGGGAGAAATGGCCTTTGATGAAGAAGGTCGAGAAGCACTTCTGGTCATGTTTAACGCTATCGAAAGCGCAGATGACTTCATCGTCTGGGTTGATTACCTGAGTCTGCCAGCATTGGGTTGGGATGGTGAGGGCGAACCGCCGCCGGTCGATACCGAAGGTGAGCCGGTTGATGATGTAGTGGTAGCGGCAAACTTCGAATTTGAAATGCGTCAGCCCAATCTGATGGATGGCATTTTCCCGAAAGCCTACGCGGCAAAGCCAAGTAAAGCGCGTATCGCGGGTAAAGGCGCAACGAAGCTGGTTTCCGGTGCTGCTGCGACCAAGGCAGCGCGTGAGCGGCCGAAAGAAATTACCCATAGCATGAAATCCATTCGCGAACTGATGTTGGAGGGAGGTAGTAAAGGTCTACGCAAGATGATCTTTAATCCGAGCTTGATGATTGCGAACTTGAGAAAAAAGGCGAGTGATTCGGCATACGGTGTAACGGCGCTACTAACGGGTAAATCCAACGCGCGTCTTCATCCGGCATTGATTATCGGCATATTTGTTTATCTTGAAGACAGGATGCATGACTGTGAGATCTCCAAGAAGCTCAAGCTCCAGGGGTGCATACCTATACCAGAGCATTCCCCACTCCTCCTGGAGCACCACGAAATTCGGACAGGAAAACCTGAGGGAGAGAAATACTCCGCACTTCATAACGAAATTGACGAACTATTCAGCAGGGTAATCATTGATGCTGCATCCAAACCGTCAGAGCTTGAGCAGGAAGAGGATGAAGAAGGAACAAGTTATGCGACATATGTGCAGGGCTACGCGCAAGGTGCAATGTGGCATTTGGCGATGATCGCTTTTCACCATGCCTCATACGAGGTAACGGGAAAACAGCCCATTGTTGCGATTGAGCGTGGCGTGTTAATGGAGGTCTATGGTAAGGAGGTAGGAGGAAAACTTGAAGCTACCACAACACTTGCGAGCGGCAGGCCGATTCGTGGAGTGGATATTGAACTGGGAAATGGAGGTGACGGCTCAGACAATACTTGGGTTGAGGTTAAGAGCCTGAGGGATATTACTGCCAATACAAAAGGCAAGCATGAATGTCAGTGGAGCCCTTGGGTGATGTTAAGGGGCGACACTTACACCAAGCCAAATATCGCAAACACAGGATGCAAAACAAAGAGTACCTACGGAAAGCAATTCTTTTTGGATGCACGTGCAACCGCGAAGTTCTCTCAAACACAGGAAGGCAAAACTTATGCCGACGACATGAAGTGGCTGCTTCAGAATTTCAAGGTAAACAGTAAGACGTTTAAGCGGAAAGAAAAGCCATATACAATAAAACCGGAGAAGAGTTTTTCCAAGGCAACTTATGATCGTACGGTAACCTTGTTAAGGCGAATGGCGGAGCCCGCTGGTACAAAACTGAATCTTGGTGGGAATATTGAGGTCACCAATGGACTGGTTTCAAAAAGCTATGTTGAGTCACGTCTTCGCCGAGCAACGTTTATTGAACTGATCTCGGGGCAGATAAAAGATAAGTTTCTGAAGAACCTGCCGCAAGAAGTTATTGACGAAATGATGCAAGAAGAGTTTACCGATGAATAAAGTCTGGCAACTGGACAAACCTGAGTGGGTAAAACGCAGAAAAGCGATGTGGTTAGCAACCAAAGAATACCACGACATTGCTATATCTCGTGCCGAGCTAAATGCGCGAAAAGCATTTTTCCTAACCGGGGCGGTTGCCGGCCTTGAGGACGCAGACGAAGAAGAACGGATCTGGACATTTATTGGCGAAGACTGGGAGCGATTCACATTGTTGCCTCGCTGCGACAGAGCCATCTACACTGAGCTGCTAGATGGCATTCTTGAGGCCGAAAATTATAATCGGTTAATAATCCTTTATCGTTTTATAGGCAGACGATTCGGCAGAATCTACGAGGCTCAGCAATGGTTTGGAACCGAGTTTGGCTATATGGACGGCATGGAGCGGGAATTCTTCCGCTATCTATTGCCGGAAAGGTTTGACAACGAGAAGCATCAAAAAGAGGTTGAGGAAAAATTCGTCAATGGCCGAACCTTTCTTTCGCCACTACAAGTCTTTGATTTATTGGTGGACGAGGGGTTTGGTTTTCTGACGCACTCTTCGGCTAATCCTCATCACCCGATACAGGACTTGGTGGATTACTGGGCTTCGGCAATGCCGTATTTCTCATTCTCTGACAAACCGTTAGTAGTCAATGATGGTTACGTGAGGGAAACGAAGTCGGCTGAACAGGCCGCAAAAACGTTCTGTCAGGCAGTTAGATTTTTTGAAGATCCGAGAGACTATGCCAGCAATAGTACACTGGCAATGGATTTCCGAAACAAGATCTTTATGAAGCTTGAGCAAGGCACTGGCTGCAAAGAACTAGATGATATATGGCAGTGGACTGCTGGCACAGATGGGCGACAATTAGGAAGAAGCTTGGGGCACAGTCTTCCTAAGGAGCGACTGCTTTTCAACCCCAGAGCAACGCCAAAAGCTATCAAAGAAATCCAACGAATCACGTGTTCTCCTTATTTGAGCGATTATCGCTTCAACCCCAATGAGGTTAGGTTAGTTGAAGTCAGCGAGTTTGTTGATTATTCACTACGAGTGCTCTTGGGTTACGTAAAAGACGGGGATCACAACAAAGCAAAGATTCCAGCTTACCACTATAAGTTCCGCCTGCCGCAAGCGCTTCTTTTTAACAGCGAAGAAGATCTGGTGGTTGATATAAATTTTCTATGGCTGATTCCAAAGGAAGCCAGCTCGAACCGCATGGAGCTTGTCCCAAAGTTAGTACTCTTCTATTCATTTCCTCGAATTAAGAAAACGCTTAATCATAATGTTCTTCAAGGTATAAAGCTAAGAAGACTATTCTGGCAATTGCGGTCGGAGCACAATCTTCCACTTTCTACGGTGGGTTGCGGTTCGGCGCAGTTCGTCTGGCCAGACAATACAGTCAATATTCCCCATGGCAGCGAGCTGTATTCAAGTGTTGGTTTCGAGTCAGCAGGAATAATGGTCGGTGATGAGAAACAGACCTGCAAAGAGAGTGCTGACGCAAAGTCCTGGTTTTACGAATTTCCGGACTATAAAGGCGACCACCCTTTCGCTGACCTTGATAAGTTTTTAAAAGAGGTGCTTTCGCCATAAGTAGATTGCAATGTGAGTGTTTTTAGAAAGAGTTTTCCAGTCCACAAATTAAGGGCTTACACTTGGAATACCATGTTTACATCAAAGTCGAGTGTCAGAGCGCGGAAGCTCTTGAAAGACTCCAGCGCGTCTTGGATCCGAGAAAGCGAATAGAGTTTGAGGATGAAGTACCTGAGCAGGATCTGGATTGGTGGCGAAAAACTAACGACTGTGAATTGCCAACTAGGCTAGAAGTGAGTCACGAAGGAGCCTTGCTGCTAAGTTACGAGCTTCCGAATGTAGAGCCAGAATATTTCGAGCATTTTTCACAACTACTCTCCACACTTTGCGGACAGGTTTGTTTGCAGTGGGAGGGCGAGAATGACGAAGATATTGAGCTGATATTCTCAAACGGTAAGCTAATGAAGGAGCGAAGGGTTTGATAAGCCTTCTGTCGGAGTTTCCTGACTAGTTCGGAATTAGGAGTTGACCTTAAACTTAGGGTCATGCTTTCGTTTATCCGGTCAATAAATGGATGTTGGGGTCAGGCCTTACATTTGACACAACGACCTTTGAGGCGTAAGTTTATCGGAACAGTTCTCCAAGGATTAGGAAGCGTTCATGGCAAGGCCATTGCGCATTGAATTTGCCGGTGCGCTATATCACGTGACAGCACGTGGAAATGCGCAACAAGACATCTATTTAGACGATAGCGACCGAGAGCTATTTCTTTCGCTACTAAACAACGCCGTTCGACGATTCGACTGGTATTGTCACGCGTATTGTTTGATGCGCAATCATTATCATCTGCTGATTGAAACTAACACTGCCAGCCTCTCCAAAGGCATGAAATACCTGAATGGCACCTATACCCAAGCCTTTAATAGAATCCACCAGCGTGTGGGTCACGTTTTTCAGGGACGCTTCAAAGCTATCCTGGTTCAGAAAGAAAACTACCTATTGGAATTGTCCCGATACATCGTGCTAAACCCCGTGAGGGCGCGCATGGTGCGTGAGGCGAAAAATTGGCCATGGAGTAGCTATCAAGCAACGGCAGGCTTGACTGAAACGGCGGCCTGCCTGACGACAGATTGGATTCTGGCCGGCTTTGCCAAAACCAAGGCGGTCGCTCAGCGCCGGTATGCCGAGTTTGTTCAGCAAGGCAAAAGCCAGCCATCGCCTTGGGAGCAACTCAGCAATCAGATTTATCTTGGTGATGAGCGATTTATACAGGACATGCAGTGCCGAATCGACCCCGAGCAGCCATTAAAAGATATTCCAAAGAAACAAAAGCAGGCGCCTATCAAGCCATTAGCTTACTACCAAAACAAATACACAGAATCAAAAACGGCAATGGCCAAGGCATATCTCAGTGGGCATTACACCTTAGAGCAGGTCGGCAACCATTTTGGCGTAAGCTATGCGACCGTTAGTCGTGCCGTAAAGCAGTTGGAGTCGGAGAAGTGAATGATGTCAAATGTAAGGCCTGACCCCAATGTTCCCTCAGCGCCGGTATGCCGAGTTTGTTCAGCAAGGCAAAAGCCAGCCATCGCCTTGGGAGCAACTCAGCAATCAGATTTATCTTGGTGATGAGCGATTTATACAGGACATGCAGTGCCGAATCGACCCCGAGCAGCCATTAAAAGATATTCCAAAGAAACAAAAGCAGGCGCCTATCAAGCCATTAGCTTACTACCAAAACAAATACACAGAATCAAAAACGGCAATGGCCAAGGCATATCTCAGTGGGCATTACACCTTAGAGCAGGTCGGCAACCATTTTGGCGTAAGCTATGCGACCGTTAGTCGTGCCGTAAAGCAGTTGGAGTCGGAGAAGTGAATGATGTCAAATGTAAGGCCTGACCCCAATGTTCCCACTTGCTCTCGAGCACCACACTGTTCCGGGTGGCGTACCCGAGGGCCTGAAGCATTCCGCATTGCATAACGAAATTGATAAACTTTTCCTGATCGTGATTAAGGATGCGGCATCCAAACCAGAAAAGCTGGGAGAAGAAGATGGTGAGAATGAGTCGGACTTCGCGACCTATGTACAAGGCTACGCGCAAGGTGCGATGTGGCATTTGGCGATGATTGCATTTCACCATGCCTCTTACGAAGTGACTGGAGAACAGCCGATAGTTGCGTTAGAGCGAGGAGTTAGGATGGATCTTTACGAGGCAGAAGACAATGGAGTGCTAAAAGTCACAACAAAGCTCGCACGAGGTAAGCCTTTGCGTAAAGTAGATATAGAACTAGGCAATGGTAGTGACGGCACGGACAATACCTGGGTTGAGGTGAAAAGCTTGGGTGAAATTACCGTCAACACAAAAAGCAAGCATGAATGCCAGTGGACACCATGGGTTATGTTGCAAGGTGACACTTATGACAAACCCAATATTTCCAACACGACGGCAAATGGCTGTAAAACAAGAAGCCTTTACGCAAAACAATTCTTCCTGGACGCTAGAGCCACCACCATGTTCACCGCTGCCCAAGAGGGAACAACCTATGCGAAAGACATGAAATGGCTTCTGCAGAACTTCAAGGTGAATAGCAAGACGTTCAAACGGAAGAACAAGCCCTATACAATCAAAGCGGAGAAGAGTTACTCGAAAGTGACCTATGATCGCACCGTATCCTTGCTGAGGCGAATGTCTGAACCTGCGGCCACGAAGTTGAATCTGGGCGGGATTGTTGACACATCAAATGGACTGGTTTCAAAGAACTTTGTTGAATCGCACCTTCGTCGAGCCACGTTTGTCGAGCTAATCAAAGGGCAGATTCAGGACAAGTTCTTGAAAGACCTACCGCAAGAAATCATAGATGAAATGATGCAGGAAGAGTTTGTTGATGAATAACATCTGGCAACTGGATAATCCGGAGTGGGTAAAGCGCAGAAAGGCGATGTGGCTCGCGACTAAGGACTACCATGGCTGGGGTGTGACTCGCGCCGAGCTTAACGCTCGAAAAGCGTTTTTCCTGACGGGGGCTGTAGCTGGTCTTGAAGGTGCCGACGAGGAGGAGCGGCTCTGGACATATATCGGCGAAGACTGGGGCCGTTTCACTCTTCTACCTCGCTGCGATATATCGGTTTACTCAGAGCTGTTGGATAGCATTCTGGAGGCTGAAAACTACAATCGGTTAACTATCCTTTATCGCTTTGTGGCTCAGAGAGTTGGCGAAATTCATGAGGCGCAGCAATGGTTTGGTTCCGAGTTCGGCTACATGGATGGCATGGAGCGGGAGTTCTTTCGCTACGTATTGCCAGAGAAGTTCGATAACGAAAAACATCAAAAAGAAATCGAAGAAAACTTCGCCAATAGCCGTACTTATCTAACGCCACTTCAAGCTTTTGATTTAATGGTCGAAGATGGCTTCGGATTTTTGACCCATTCATCGGCCAACCC
Organism: Permianibacter aggregans; assembly: GCF_009756665.1. GTDB lineage: Bacteria > Pseudomonadota > Gammaproteobacteria > Enterobacterales > Permianibacteraceae > Permianibacter > Permianibacter aggregans. The sequence continues at coordinate 1,991,834 of NZ_CP037953.1, read as the reverse complement.
CCATCACCCGATACAGGACTTCGTCGATTACTGGGTCTCGGCTATGCCATACTTTTCATTTTCCGATAAGCCGTTAATGGTAAACGATGGATACGTAAGAAAAACAAAATCAGCAGAACAAGCGGCAAAAGCATTCTGCCAGGTAGTGCGGTTTTTTGAAGACCCGCGTGATTATGCCGGTGACAACACGTTGGCGCGAGATTTTCGCGACAAGATATTTGAACAGCTTGAGCAAGGTACCGGTTGCAAGGAGTTGGATGAAATATGGCAGTGGACTGCTAGCAAAGAAGGGAATCAGCTGGCGAGAGGCTTGGGGTCTGATTTTCCTGAAGCGCGTTTGCTTTTTAAACTCGACGCAAAACCAAGGATAATTAGGGATTTGCAAAAGTTTTTTTACCTTCATTCGAATAGCGACTCCGAGTTTGCTCCCGAGAGGATTAGGGTAGTCGAGATCAGCGAATATATAAACTATAGGCTTCGGGCATTGCTTGGATATGTGAAGGCTGGAGAGCATAGCAATCCACATATCCCTGCCTACCACTATAAATTCCGTTTACCGCAGTCACTTTTGTTTAGCGATGAAAACGATTTAATTATTGATGTGGAGTTACTCTGGTTAATTCCAAAGGACTTGGCTCAGAATTACAGTGAACTTGTGCCAAAGATGGCGCTATTCCGCTCGTTGGCACGCTATAAGAAAACATTAGTTAGGAATGTGCTTCAAGGCATGAAGTTAAGGAAGTTATTCTGGCGATTACACTCAGAGCACAATTTGCCGCTTTCCACCATAGGTTGTGGCTCAGCACAGATTGAATGGCCGGACAATACCGTTAATATCGTTCATGGTAGCGAACTTTACTCAAGTGTTGGGTTTGAGTCGGCGATGATAATGGTCGGCGATGAGAAAAAGACCTGCATAGAGAGTGCGGACGCCAAGTCTTGGTTTTACGAGTTTCCGGAGTATAAAGGCGACCACCCGTTGGTTGATCTTGACGCATTTATTAAGGAAGTGCTGTCGCCATAAATAAATAGTTTGCAATGTGTTAAGAAGCCATCCCACAACAAGCCTGGGCGACGGAATCGCAGTTTACAAGTCGTAAACGCGGATTCCGAGCAACCCATTCGCGAAGCTCTCCGAACTCCATGTATTTTGAGGGGCTTCAAGAAAGACTTTACCCATCCACAAATAAAGGGCTAACACTTGGAATACCATGTTTACATCAAAGTCGAGTGTCAGAGTACAGAAGCTCTAGAAAGGCTCCAGCGCGTCTTGGATCCGAAAGAGCGTGTAGAGTTTGAGGATGAAGTACCTGAGCAGGATCTGGATTGGTGGCGAAAAACTAACGACTGTGAATTGCCAACTAGGCTAGAAGTGAGTCACGAAGGAGCCTTGCTGCTAAGTTACGAGCTTCCGAATGTAGATCCAGAATATTTCGAGCATTTTTCACAACTACTCTCCACACTTTGCGGACAGGTTTGTTTGCAGTGGGAGGGCGAGAATGACGAAGATATTGAGCTGATATTCTCAAACGGTAAGCTAATGAAGGAGCGAAGGGTTTGATAAGCCTTCTGTCGGAGTTTCCTGACTAGTTCGGAATTAGGAGTTGACCTTAAACTTAGGGTCATGCTTTCGTTTATCCGGTCAATAAATGCGTAGATATTTATGGCGGTGTCGTTTTGCTGCCATGCTTTTCAGTTGATTTATGGTCGCGATGATTGGGTTTATCCATTGTCGGAATCGAATAGGTACCGATGTGACCTGCAACCACGCGCCCCACGCGTCCGGCTAGAATCAGAGTTAGCTACGGATAACTTCTAACGGCAAATTCTCAAGCTCACACCGTGCTGTCTTGTTACCTTGGCCGTTTTTTTGTCAACTGCTAGGTAAGTCTGCCTTGCTGCTGGTGCTCTCAGCGACTCATGACAGCCCGTGATGCGTGGTCAACCGGTATGCGGCGCGTGCTTCCAGCGAAAAGTTGGACCCAAATGAGCGCTCCGCTTCATATCGCCAAGCAAAAACATGAAAACCAAAAAGCTCGAATCTGCGTCTCATCTTTCATTACTTCAAATAGTTTTTCGGCCGCGAGATTTCGAGCTAACCATTGCGTGATTTGCGAAAGATGGTGCAAACGGATCTCGTTACAAAGGGGGCTCAAGATGACACGAATAAGCTATCACATCGCAGGTGCTTTTTTCGCTTTGACAAGTATGGTCATGGCGATAAGCGTCCAGGCCTCGTCGTGTCGGGACACCAAGCCTTATCAGGATGCGCGGGCGATTATCGAAGAGCTCGGCAGGATTGTCGCGCCCAACGGCGTGCAGGAGTCTTACAAAACCCGCATTGGTGGTATTGAGCAATGGCTGAATGTCAGAGGTCAGGATAAAGCCAATCCAATGATTCTGTTTGTCCATGGTGGCCCGGCTTCGCCAGCGATGCCGAGCATCTGGCAGTTTCAACGGCCAATCGAGGAATATTTTACCGTTGTGAACTGGGATCAGCGCGGTGCCGGAAAAACGTTCAGTGAAACGGAACCAGAAAGCATTAGCGATACGATTCATATTGAGCGCTTTGTTGACGATGCCATTGAGCTCGCTGAATTTTTGCGCAAACGTTATCACAAAGAAAAAATCATTCTGATGGGACATAGCTGGGGAACGATCATCGGTTTCAAAGCGGCGTTGAAGCGACCGGAGCTGTTCCATGCTTATGTCGGCATTGGGCAGGTGATCAACACCCGCGATAACGAGCGCATCAGTTTCGAGTACGGTTTGGCCCAAGCCAAAGCCCACGGCAATACCGAAGCGATAAAGGCGCTTGAGGCGATTGCCCCATACCCAGGTGAGCAACCGATCACGCGTGAACGCATCATCGTGGCACGCACCTGGCCACAGCATTACGGTGGCCTGACGGCATTTCGCGATAACTCCACTTATTATTATCGTGCGCCGCTATTGTCTCCCGAATACCAGGCAGACGATGTTTGCGCGATCAACAAAGGCAATGTGTTTACTTTGGGGCGAGTGTTACCGGAATTTCTGGACGTGGACTTCAAGCCGATAACGAAATTCCCGATTCCGGTCGTCATGTTCATGGGGCGGCATGATTACACGACGCCGTCCGAGCCAACGGCTAGCTGGCTGAAAAACGTTGACGCGCCGTACAAACAAGCGGTCTGGTTTGAGCGCTCGGCACATATGGTGCCTTGGGAGGAGCCAGGCAAAACCCTGATCAGTTTGCTGAGTTATGTACGACCCTTGGCCATGGCGAAGCCAGAATAGGCGAAACACCAGTGGCGGCTCTACGTGCTGCGGTAAAGGCTGGCTGGGTAGCACGCAGGCGAATCCAACTGAAGGCGCTGACACGATGTTGTCAGCATTGTCGCATCTGATGGATCTGCCCCGGCCAGCGTCACAGCGCGGCGTACCTTTCTGCCCCATCAGGACAATAACGATTTGGACTGTACGGACTTGAACTAAACTGCATTATTCCTGTTGATGGAGAGGCAGTGATGGAGCCGCTCGGGATCAATAACGCCACCACTCGTCCGGCCGTTTTTCACTGGCTTTCGCAGCTCCGTATACCCGCATTTGCACTCGATTTACAGGGACAGGTGGCCGGCTGGAACGAAGCGTTGGTGACGCTGACCGGTGTGCCGCAGGCGATGATGCTTGGTCGCAAGGATCCTTGGCTGGCATTCAGCGAAACGTCACAAATGTTGACGGCCCAGTCATTATTGCAGCAGTTTCAGCAAGCACAGCGACGTGGGCAGGTGCTACCGGAATGCATTCACGAGGCCGGTCAATATCTGCTGCCACATAATCGCCGTGAATGTTTACTGGTCAGCGATGCCACTTTGCTGCGGGACGAGCGGGGCGTTATCTGCGGTGTGCTGCAGCTGATTCAGGATCGCAGCGAGCAGGAAAAAGCAGCGACCCGTTTTCGGCGCCTGTTCACCGCTTCACCTGACCCGGTCTGGATTATCGAAAACAATACCTTCGTTGATTGCAACGACGCCGCTGTGTCGATGCTCGGTTACGCCAGCCGTGAGCAATTGCTGAACACTCATCCATCGAAGCTGTCACCCGAGTTCCAGCCGGACGGTATGAGCTCCTATGAAAAAGCTGAGCTGATGATGAAGCTGGCAACGCAAAATGGCCTGCACCGATTTGAATGGGTGCATACCCGCGCTGACGGCACCGACTTCGATGCCGAAGTAACACTGGCGCGGCTGGAAATTGGCGGCAATCATGCCATCTATTGCACCTGGCGCGACATTACCGAGCGCAAGAAATCCGAGTCGGCCGTAAGGCTGTACGCTTCGGTTTTTCAGAACAGCGGCGAAGCCATATTGATCACTGACCCGCAAAATCGCATCGTAGCGGTCAATCCGTCACTGTGTCGGCTCACCGGTTACAGCGAAGAGGAATTGCATGGCAAGAACCCGCGAGTATTGTCGGCCGGGCGGTCGCCAAAATCGACATATGAGCAACTATGGGCGGCGTTGAACTCCGAGCGGTTCTGGCAGGGCGAGCTTTGGGATCGGCGCAAAGATGGCAGCGTGTTTGTCAAATGGGCGGCAATCAGCGTCAATGTCGATGACGCCGGCAACGTGGTCAATTACATCGCTTCGTACAATGACATCTCCGAACGCAAAGAAGCGGAAGCGCGTATCGATTGGCTGGCCCATCACGATGCCTTGACTGAGCTACTGAACCGCCATGGGCTGGCACAACAACTGAAACAAGTGATTGCCAGCGCACAACGCAATAAGCAACAGCTGGCGCTTATTTTCCTCGACCTCGACCGGTTCAAAACCATCAACGATACGCTGGGTCATCATATTGGTGATCAATTATTGGCAGAGGTAGCGCGGCGGCTGCGGGCATTGTTGCGTGAATCCGATGTCATTGCCCGGCTTGGTGGCGATGAGTTTGTCATGGCCCTAACCGAGCTGAACTCTGCCAATCAATCGATGGCCGTAGTACGCAAACTGGAGGCCAAACTCAACGAACCCTATTTGATTGACGGACGTTTATTGCACCTGACGCCAAGCATGGGGGTCGCGTTGTATCCTGATGATGCAACCTGCGCAGACGAACTGATGAGGCAGGCCGACACCGCGATGTATCACGCCAAGGAAAGCGGCCGTAACAACACGCAGTACTATGCCGCAGAAATGGGACAGCGCGCTGTGGTGCGCATGGAGCTGGAGCGCGAACTATGGCGTGCGCTGGATAGCGATCAGTTCACTCTATATTATCAACCGATTATGTGTGCTCAGGATGGGACGATATGCGGCGCCGAAGCGCTGTTGCGCTGGCATCATCCGGAACGTGGCATGATTTCTCCGGCCGAGTTCATTCCAGTGGCCGAAGAATGCGGAGCGATTTTAAAACTCGGTGCCTGGGTGCTGGATGAAGCGTGCCGACAAATGCAGGCCTGGCAAACGGCAGGCATCGCCCCTGCGCGTATCGCCGTCAACATCTCTGCCCATCAATTGCGTCAGGATGGTTTACTGCAATGGGTTGGCGAGTGCCTGGCCAGGTATCAATTGTCGGCAGAATGTCTGACCTTGGAAGTTACCGAAACCGCAGCAATGGAGCGGCCGGAAAATGCCATCGCGATACTGAATGCGCTACGGCAAATGGGGGTCGAACTTGCCATTGATGATTTCGGTACCGGCTATTCGTCATTGGCGTACTTGCAGTCGCTACCTATTCAGAGCTTGAAACTCGACCGCCGCTTTGTCATGCACATGTGTGTGAACGAAAGTGACGCCGACATTGCGGCCGCGTCGATCGCATTGGCACAAAAGCTCGGTTTGAAGGTGGTGGCCGAAGGCGTGGAAACGGTCGCGCAGCGCGATGCCTTGGTGGCTCAAGGTTGCGACATGCTGCAAGGTTTCTTGTTCAGCAAGCCAGTGCCGGCGACGCAGTGGCCAGCATTGATCGCTAAATTGTCTCGCTGTTGAGTATCGATGGTTTTTGGCAACACTGAGTTTCCGACTGGCAATCGCCAAACTTAATCTGCATAGTGTTGGTAACGACCGCACCTCCACAGCAGAAATTTCCGAATGAAAATCGATCACATCACCTTGCTGGTTTCTTCGTTGGAAGCCAGCATGTCGTATTACAACGCCCTGTTACCGTTATTGGGATTCACCAAGAGCAAAGATCATATATGGACCGACGGTAAGGGCTTTTTCTTCCAGTTCATGCAGGCAAAACCCGAGACGCGTCCTTACGAGCGATATGGTGCTGGCATGAACCACTTGGGTTTTGGCGCTGATTCACCCGAGCAGGTGCAGGCGATTCGTTCGGCAATGGCCGAGGCGGGCTTTCCGGTGCCAGAGATTCAACATTTGAAAGGCGCGACAGCGCTATTTATGAAAGACCCGGATGGCATACGATTTGAGATTACTTACCACCCACCCGGAATGGCTGTTGTCGATTGATCATGAACTCGACTCAGCGTCGGAAAGCATGGCCTGAAATCCGCCATTATCCACGCTAATCAGCATTGCCCAAACACGCGGCGTGATAGCGCAGATGGTCGTCGATAAAGCTGGCGATAAAATAATAACTGTGATCGTAACCGGGTTGCCGTCGTAGCGTCAGCGGGTATCCGTGCTTCGCGGCAGCTTGCTCCAATGCTTCGGGTTTCAGTTGTTCTTGCAAAAAATTATCGGCCTCGCCTTGGTCTATCAAAATGGGTACGCGATCTCCAGGCTTATTAGCGCTTGATTGCGCCATCAGTTCGCAAGCATCCCACTGTCGCCAAGAGGACCGGTTGTTACCGAGGTAACGCCTGAACGCTTTTTCTCCCCATGGGCATTGCATCGGGTTGCTGATTGGGGCAAACGCCGAAATCGATTGATAACGCGCTGGATGACGTAACGCAGCGACCAGCGCGCCATGACCACCCATGGAATGGCCACTGATGCCACGCCGACCGGAAAATGGCAGCTTCGTTTCGATTAATGTCGGCAGTTCCTGTACTACGTAATCGTGCATTTGATAATGCGTTCGCCAAGGCTCTTGTGTGGCGTTCAAATAAAAACCGGCGCCATGACCAAAATCCCAGGCACCATCCGGATCGCCCGGTACCTCCTTACCGCGCGGACTGGTATCAGGAGCGACGATGATCAAGCCGAGCTCTGCTGCCATTCGATGTGCGCCAGCTTTTTGCATAAAGTTTTCATCGGTGCAGGTCAGCCCGGAAAGCCAGTACAGCACTGGGCATGCATTCCCTTCTTTCGCCGCTGGTGGCAAATACACCGCGAAGACCATTTCGCAATGCACGGTTTCAGAGACGTGTCGATAGCGTTGGTGCAGGCCACCGAAACTTTTCTGTTCGGCAATTTTTTCCATTTCACGACTCCGCTTTGTGGTGTTGATGCTATTTATCCATATGAATCACAGAGCGTATGCTTTTGCCCTGATGCAACAACTCGAAAGCGTCGTTGATGTCACTCAATGGCAGATTGTGGGTGATGAAGACATCAAGCGGAATTTCTCCGGCCTGCGCTTTCCGCACGTACTCGGGCAATTCGCTGCGGCCCCTAACGCCACCGAATGCGCTACCGCGCCAGACCCGACCGGTGACCAGTTGAAATGGCCGTGTCGAAATTTCCTGACCGGCGCCGGCGACACCGATAATCGTCGATTCGCCCCAGCCTTTATGGCAGCACTCCAGCGCCGCGCGCATCAACTTGACATTACCGACGCACTCGAATGAGTAGTCAACGCCGCCATCGGTCAGCTCAACGATAACTTCCTGAATCGGTTTGTCGAAATCATTTGGATTGACGCAATCGGTAGCACCCAATTGTTTTGCCAAAGCAAATTTACCGGGATTGATATCGATAGCGATAATGCGTTTGGCTTGTGCCAATTTCGCGCCGATGATGACGGCAAGACCAATTCCTCCAAGTCCGAACACGGCGACCGTTGAGTCGGCTTGCACCTTTGCCGTATTGCGCACCGCACCGATGCCGGTGGTAACGCCACAGCCCAGCAAACACACTTTTTCCAGCGGCGCCTCTTTCGGAATTTTTGCCAGGGCAATTTCCGGCACGACGGTGTACTCGGAGAATGTCGATGTACCCATGTAGTGATAAATCGGTTTGCCCTGATACCAAAAGCGCGTGCTGCCGTCGGGCATCAAACCTTTGCCCTGAGTGGCGCGAATCGCTTGGCACAAATTGGTTTTGCCGGACAAACAGAATTTGCATTGTCGACACTCTGGTGTGTACAGCGGGATGACGTGGTCGCCGACCGCTACCGACGTTACGCCTTCACCAAGCGCTTCGACCACGCCGCCGCCTTCGTGGCCGAGTATGGCCGGGAACAATCCTTCCGGATCATCACCAGACAAGGTAAAGGCGTCGGTGTGACAAACGCCGGTAGCGACAATGCGCACCAATACTTCGCCGGCTTTCGGTGGCGCCACATCCACTTCAACGATTTGTAATGCTTGCTTCGGGCCAAATGCCACGGCCGCGCGCGATTTGATGCTCATCCTTCACTCCGTCGACAAGTGTTCACCTTGGCAGTTTTTGCTGACATGCACATGACTTTCTGTGCAGCGGAAGCTCGCTACCTTGCATTGTGATAATTGGCCGGAATCCAGTCGTAGCCTTTGTTTTCCGGACGCAGATGGCCAATACCCGGAAACGAAATATGGGCGGCAGCGCCCCAGTGACCGTTGTTGACCGCCGCATCGAAGGCTTTGCGTCGTTCGACGACGGCGGCTCTCGGATCGCTGTCGAACTGAATGGCGATATCCGGATTGCCCATTTGCACCGGCGCCACATGAATCAAGTCACCCCAGAACACCATCTTCTGACCTTCGCTTTCAACGACGTACGTGGTGTGGCCCGGTGTATGGGCGCGGGTGACTTCGGCACGAATGCCCGGCAGCAATTCGGTGTTGCCGCTGAATGGTTTGAAGCGGCCAGCGTCTTGATAAGGCTTGAATGACATTTGCGCGCCTTTGAACGCGCCGCGGCGTTCTTCCGGTACCGACTCCATTTTTTCTTTGCTGAGCCAGTGCTCGGCATCTTGTTGTTCAGCGCGCACGATGGCGTTTGGAAAGGTCGCTTTGCCATTTGCCGTCAAACCGCCGACATGATCGCCATGCATATGGGTGATATAAATTTCGTTGACCTGTTCCGGCTGGTAACCGGCCGCTTTCAAGGCTTCCGGTACTTTACCCAAAGTCGGGCCGAACAGAGTACCGGCGCCGGTATCGATCAGCACCAACTTCTCACCAGTGTTAATCAAGAACGCATTCACTGACGTCATCACCGGTGCCGACAGGTAGTGATAATCGAGCGCCTTGTTGATTTGCTCAGGTGTGGTGTTCAGCAACAGTTTGTCGGCGGGCATTTCGAAAGTCCCGTCGGACAACGCGGTGATTTCGAATTTGCCGAGCATCATCCGGTAGTAACCGGGTGCCTGGGTTTTTACTTGTGGCACGGCGGCCTGAACGGTGAACGCCAGCGACGCCGTTGTCGCGATGATGATGTGTTTAACGCTATGGGTGGAATTGAACATGCTCACTCCTTGTCTCGATTGGTTGGCAGTCGCGGTAAAACACGGGCGCCCCGGTATTCGGCATTCCTGTACGGCAAGATAGTACAAACAGATGTATTGATGATCTGCCACATCGATCAGTGGTTCGGCGGTGGCGGCAGCCGCGATGCACATGCTTTGCTGACGCTCCGCACAATGCACCCTGATAGTAGCGGCAAAACGCATTGATGGCACGCTTGTCATATCAACGACAAATTCAATGAGCCCACACCTGCGCTCCGCTGCCGTTCACGTGCACGGGCATTTTCCACCTTCGCTGCTGCTGGACAAACGCTGATCCGATGACTATTACTTTTCTGTGCGGCGCGCCGAATCGGTGCATGTCGCCGTTTGCGTCAGGTGCTCGGTCGCCCATCTCGACGCCGCTTTTACAGTCAAGAAAAACCAGGTGCACGCGCAGATGACCAGCATGACATTTCCATACCCATTTTTCGCGATGTTCACGACAGTTATCGTGCAGTCCTCTGCGATGTGAACGCCGTGGATAAGCCTATCTCAAATCATGAAACCGAAGTGATCAGAGAACGTCTGGAATTGGCGTTGGAGGCAGCCGGTCTCGATCTGTGGGAAAACGATCTGATCTCCGGTGTGGTGACCAAGAAAGCGAGCAAAGTGTTTGCCGAGCTCGGTTACAGCGAGGCGGAAGGGGCGGCGTTGGTTGAAGACATCTTTCGTATTGTTCACCCTGATGATGTCGATTTGTTGAAAACAGCGGTGGCCGATCATCTGAGCGGCAAGACAGCGCAGTATCGCAGTGAATTTCGGGTGAAAGCAAAGAACGGCACATGGATTTGGTACGGTAATTACGGGCGTATCATGGATGCAGGAAAGCCCGACGGTGGCCGGCGTTTGATTGGCGTCACGTTCAACATTCACGAGCGCAAATGTCGTGAGCAAGAAATCGAACTGATGAACCGCCAGCTGCAGGATCAGAATCAATTGCTGGAGCGAGCCAACGAGCAACTGCTGACGCTGGCGATCACTGATTCACTGACTGGCATCTACAACCGTCGCAAATTTATCGAGGCGGGCGAAAGTGAATTTCATCGTGCCCATCGTCAACAAACCGGCTTGTCATTGCTGATGCTCGACGTTGACAACTTCAAGGAGGTCAACGATACCTGGGGACATGCTGCCGGTGATGCCGCGCTGCGCGCCATTGCCGCCGTCTGCCGTTTGAGTGTTCGTCATCAGGTGGATACGTTGGCGCGTATCGGTGGTGAGGAATTTGGCATCGTGCTGCCGCAAGTGAATCTTGATGAGGCCTTCAATATGGCTGAGCGCCTGCGCCGTTCGGTTGCGGAAATGCCGATGCCTGGCGAGCCAGGTGAGTTCGATCAACTGCGCTGTTCGGTCAGCATTGGTGTCGTGTCGATGAGCGAGCAATGGCAGAGCTTTGAGCATATGTTGCAGCACGCCGACAAGGCGCTGTACCTGGCAAAGCAAAGTGGCCGCAATACCGTTCGGGCTGTGCAACAAGGTTCGCCTTGATGACCGGCAAGCGTCGCGCAAGCGGTGACGCATGCAATGCTGCACCGACGCATCGGAAAATCTGCTTGCGTCGGCAATGCGCGGTACCGTAGCCCGAATTGATCTTAAGGATTGAGCAAACATAGAAACAATGCCTGCTCCAGAGCGACCTGGTAACTCAAGTTTCGACCTGCAACGGTTTCAGCGAAACCGGGTAGTGCATATCGCAAAAATTGTCTTGTTGGCGTTGCTGCTGACGCTCGCCAAAGCGCTGTTCAGTGGTTCGACTATTACCATTGCGACACTTTCAGTCGCCGTGTCGTTGGTGGCGGGCGCCTATTGGCTGGCAAGACGCGGCGCCACGCATCAGGCCGCCGCCATACTGATTGGCAGTTTGATTGCGACCTTGAGTCTTCTGGTGTTGAGCAATGGTGGCATCCACGATGAAGCGATGCTGGCGTTTCCTGCCCTGCTGGTGTTTGCCGCGCTGGTCGGCAACAAATGGTTGATGTGGGCGATAACGCTGTGGACACTACTTTTCATTGCGTTGTTGGCCTGGTTGCATAGCCGCGGCTGGTTTGCCGGACTTTCGGCAGTGCGTGGTTACAGCGCCTATTTTTACACGGCCATCATTCTGCTGGTGACGGCGATCAGTGTTGGCTGGCTCGCCAGTGATTTACGCAATGTGCTGATCACGTTAAACAGCGAGCACCAAAAACTGATCGATTCACAAGCGGAAATATCGCATATGGCGCACCACGATGCGCTGACCGGTTTGCCCAATCGCTTATTGATTCAGGATCGCTTTCAACAAGTGGTGGCTCGCTCGCAACGGCATAACAGCAAAGCCGCACTGATGTTTCTTGATCTCGACAACTTCAAGACCGTCAACGATACCCACGGTCATTTCACCGGTGACAAGTTGCTGAAACAAATCGCTGATGCGCTCTCTGAAACCCTGCGTGCCAGTGACACCGTCGGGCGTCAGGGCGGCGATGAGTTTTTGGTGCTGCTCGATGAGTTACGCGGCGATGCTGACGCGGCCCATATTGCCGAAAAGCTGATCGCCAAAGTGGAGCAAACTGGTCGTGAGTTCGATGCCAGTTGCCAGCTCAGCTGCTCGATTGGCATTGCCGTTTATCCGCTAGATGCCAGCGATTTTGAAACGCTGCTGAAGAAAGCCGATGTCGCGATGTATGCCGCCAAACGCGGTGGTCGTCAGCATCACCGCTTTTACGAACCGTCGATGGCCTCGCGCATTGAGTCGCGACACGGCAAGCCGCGTTGACGGTTTAGAGCAGCTGTCGTTGTCGCAATTGTTGGTCGTGAATTCTGCCGAGCAGCAGTAGCGCCAATATCGCGCCGAGCAATGCAAAAGCCATATCGGCTTGGGTATCCCAGACATAACCTTGCGTGCCGAGAAATGATTCGGCGGCTTCTTCGGACAGCAGCGCCACCCACCATTCAATCAATTCGTAAAACGCGCTGACGGCCAGGCAAATGCAAACGATAAAAAAGCTGCGCCAGGCGTTTGAGGCCACGATGGCGTAGCGCAACAATACTTCACGGGCGATCAGCGCCGGCACAAAGCCCTGCAGAAAATGCCCGAGTTTGTCGAAGTTATTGCGCTCCCAGCCAAACACCGGTTTCAGCGCATCGAAAAACGGCACCTCAGCATAGGTGTAATGACCGCCGATCATCAGTATCACACAGTGCAGAAGAATCAACGCGTACAGCAGCGGTGTCAGCGGAAACCGCTTGTAGGTAAACGCCAGAATCAGACCGCCAGCGACTGCTGGTGAAACCTCCAGTGCCCAGGTCGGGTAGTCCTTAGGGTTGACCCCGGACCAGATCAGCACCAGCAAGAAAATGGCAATCCAGATAATTTTCATTTGGTGTCCTTAACCGGCTCTTTTGTCTGCGGCGACACGTCGAAGTGTAGAGCCAAAAACTGGACTGATTGGTACGGTTCTGCTGCCCACGGCCCGACTTATGCCAAAAAACCACGAGAAATGTGCGTGAAGCCGACCAAAGCCGGATGACCCTCAGCGAAGTTTTTCGCATAATGGTCAAACCTGTTAATGCCGCCTGCGGCGGTGCTGCACTGGACCCCCCACAACATGAACAACGCTTTTCGCAAGCCTTTGGCTGGCACGTCTTTGCATTGGTTTGATGCCCGTGAGGCCGTCGAAGCCCTGAAACCGGGCAGTTACGACACGCTGCCGTACACCGCCCGCGTCCACGCCGAGAACCTGGTGCGCAAATGCGACCCGGAAATTCTCAATGAATGCCTGAGCCAGCTGGTCGAACGCCGCCGCGACCGCGATTTCCCGTGGTTCCCGGCCCGTGTTGTCTGTCATGACATTCTTGGCCAGACGGCATTGGTCGATTTGGCCGGTCTGCGCGATGCCATTGCCGACCAGGGCGGTGACCCGGCGCTGGTTAACCCGGTGGTGCCGGTGCAGCTGATTGTCGATCACTCACTGGCCGTCGAATGCGGTGGTTACGACCCGCAGGCGTTCGAGAAAAACCGCGCCATTGAAGATCGCCGTAACGAAGATCGTTTCCACTTCATCAACTGGACCAAGCAAGCGTTCAAGAATGTCGATGTCATTCCGCCCGGCAACGGCATCATGCACCAGATCAATCTGGAGCGGATGTCGCCGGTCATTTACGTGCAGGACGGTGTCGCGTTTCCGGACACCTGTGTCGGCACCGACAGCCATACGCCACATGTCGACGCCCTCGGCGTCATCGCCGTCGGTGTTGGCGGACTGGAAGCCGAAAACGTCATGCTTGGCCGCGCCTCGTGGATGCGTCTACCGGAAATCATCGGCGTCGAGCTAACCGGCAAACCGCAACCCGGCATCACCGCCACCGATATCGTACTGGCGTTGACCGAATTCCTGCGCAAAGCGAAAGTCGTCGGTGCCTATCTGGAATTCCGTGGTGAAGGTGCAGCGGCGCTGACGCTCGGCGACCGCGCGACCATTTCCAATATGGCACCGGAATACGGCGCCACCGCCGCGATGTTCTTTATCGATCAGCAAACGCTGGATTACCTGCGTTTGACTGGTCGCGATGAGAGCCAAGTCAAACTCGTCGAAACTTACGCGAAACAAGCCGGACTCTGGGCTGACAATTTAAAAAGCGCGCAATACGAACGCACGCTGAGCTTTGATCTGTCGACTGTAGTGCGCAATATGGCCGGCCCGTCGAACCCACATGCGCGTGTGGCCACCACTGAGCTCGCCAGCAAAGGCATCGTCGCGCCGTACCAAGAAACCGAAGGACAAATGCCGGATGGCGCGGTGATCATCGCCGCGATCACCAGTTGCACCAACACCTCGAACCCGCGCAACGTTATCGCGGCTGGTTTGCTGGCGCGTAACGCCAATCGTAAAGGTTTGCTGCGTAAACCATGGGTGAAAAGCTCGCTGGCGCCCGGCTCGAAAGCCGTCGAACTGTATTTGGAAGAAGCCGGATTGAAACCGGAACTGGAAAAACTCGGTTTCGGTATTGTTGCGTTTGCCTGCACGACTTGTAATGGCATGAGCGGCGCATTGGACCCAAAAATTCAGCAGGAAATCATCGACCGCGATTTGTACGCAACTGCCGTGCTATCCGGTAACCGCAACTTCGATGGCCGCATTCATCCCTACGCCAAGCAAGCCTTCCTGGCGTCGCCGCCATTGGTCGTGGCCTACGCCATTGCCGGCAGCATCCGCTTCGATATCGAAAAAGATGCGCTCGGTTTTGATCAGGATGGCAAACCGGTAACGCTGAAAGATCTGTGGCCATCCGATGAAGAAATCGATGCGATTGTTAAATCCTCGGTCAAGCCGGAGCAGTTCCGCAAAGTCTACGAGCCGATGTTCACGGCCAGTGTCGAACATAATGAAAAAATCAGCCCGCTATACAACTGGCGCGAGATGAGCACCTATATCCGCCGTCCGCCCTATTGGGAAGGTGCGCTGGCGAAACCGCGCACGCTGCAAGGCATGCGCCCTCTGGCCGTGCTCGGCGACAACATCACCACCGATCACTTGTCGCCATCAAACGCGATCATGCTCGACAGCGCCGCCGGCGAATACCTGGCAAAAATGGGCTTGCCGGAAGAAGACTTCAACTCTTACGCGACCCATCGTGGTGATCACTTGACCGCGCAGCGGGCAACGTTTGCCAACCCGAAACTGTTCAACGAAATGGTTGTTGAAAACGGCAAAGTCAAACAAGGTTCGTTGGCGCGCGTCGAGCCGGAAGGTAAAGTGATGCGCATGTGGGAAGCGATTGAAACCTACATGAATCGCGGCCAGCCGTTGATCATTATTGCTGGCGCCGATTATGGCCAAGGCAGCTCACGCGACTGGGCCGCCAAAGGTGTTCGCTTGGCTGGTGTCGAAGCGATTGCTGCCGAGGGTTTCGAGCGCATCCATCGCACCAACCTAATCGGCATGGGCGTATTGCCGCTGGAATTCAAAGCCGGCACCAATCGCAAAACGCTGGGCTTGGACGGCACGGAAACCTACGACGTCATTGGCGAGCGTAAACCACGCGCCGAGTTGACATTGGTGGTACATCGCAAAAATGGTGAACGTGTAGAAGTGCCGGTCACCTGTCGTTTGGATACCGCTGAAGAAGTGTCGATTTACGAAGCCGGCGGCGTGCTGCAGCGTTTCGCTCAGGACTTTTTGGAAGCGGCGAAATCGTAAAAACATTTCCCTCATCCGGCGCTTCGCCTCACGTTCTCCTTTCACCGAGGGAGAAGGAAGCAGCTCCCTCACCCCACGCCAGTGGGGTGAGGGTTGGGATGAGGGGAAAGTCTGCTGGTAACGAATAATCTTTGGAAATCATCATGACCCACAAACCCCAAATCAAAATTCCGGCAATGTATATGCGCGGAGGCACCAGCAAAGGTGTGTTCTTTCGCTTGCAGGATTTACCGGCAGCAGCGCAACAACCGGGACCAGCACGCGATGCCCTGCTGATGCGCGTCATCGGCAGCCCCGATCCGTATGGTAAACACACCGATGGTATGGGGGGCGCTACCTCCAGCACCAGCAAGTGCGTAATCATTTCCAAAAGCAGTAAACCCGACCACGATGTCGATTATCTGTATGGCCAAGTGTCGATCGATCAGGCGTTTGTTGATTGGAGCGGCAACTGCGGCAATCTCTCGACGGCAGTGGGTCCATTTGCAATTGCCAATGGTTTTATCGAAAAATCGCGTTTGCCGAAAAACGGTGTATTCCCGGTCAAAGTCTGGCAAGCCAATATCGGTAAAACCATCATCGTGCACACGCCAATTCAAAACGGCGAAGTGCAGGAAACCGGCGATTTCGAATTGGATGGCGTGACATTTCCGGCTGCCGAAATCGTACTGGAGTTTATCGATCCCGCTGATGAAGGCGAGGGTGATGACGGCGGCGCGATGTTCCCAACCGGCAATCTCGTCGATGATCTGGAGGTGCCGGGTATCGGCACACTGAAAGCCACAATGATCAACGCTGGCATCCCAACCGTGTTCGTCAACGCCGCCGATATTGGTTACAACGGCACCGAACTGCAGGAAGCGATCAACGGCGATCCAAAAGCCTTGGTCATGTTCGAAAACCTGCGCGCGCACGGCGCCGTGAAAATGGGTTTAATCAGGGATATTTCCGAAGCGGCGAAACGCCAGCACACGCCCAAAATTGCGTTTGTAGCCCCAGCCAACGATCATGTTGTGTCCAGCGGCAAAGCGATAAAAGCCGAAGACATTGATCTACTGGTGCGGGCGCTATCAATGGGCAAACTGCATCACGCGATGATGGGCACTGCTGCGGTCGCTATCGCCACTGCCGCCGCCATTCCCGGCACGTTGGTCAACACCGCTGCGGGCGGCGGCGAGCGCGAAGCGGTGCGCTTTGGTCATCCTTCCGGAACGTTGCGAGTTGGCGCGCAGGCAGAACACATCAATGGTCAGTGGGTGGTACGTAAAGCAATCATGAGCCGTAGCGCACGGGTGCTGATGGAGGGGGCGGTAAGGGTTCCGGGATAAGTGGAGCAGGGGAATTCGTCCACTGCAGTTGAAATGCTGCCCTGCTGTATGGCAATAATGTCGAAAAATTCGGCAACCGTTTTGGGGACGGATTGCCGAAGTCAGAAAGGAAAAGCCATCAGAAAATAAAATGGAGGGGGATCATGAGCAACCGGTTACTACGGATGACAACGAACGCGTTGGTAATGTTGACGCTCACCTTATTATGCGGCTGCGCAACAAAAGAACTGAAAGAGCAAAAGGAACGGTCGCTGAAAGGAAACGAGGGATATCTGGCGCTGGTAATGGATTCACTGGATTCATTACACACTATGCATATCAATGGCACCAGCAAAGGATTGCCGAATATTCAGATATCGCACATACCGATCGGCAGGACATTGAAAATGTATAAGGTGCCGGAGGGCCGATACTGCATTGAACGCTTCAATGTCTACGACCTGCAAATTACTTACAGTGATGACGGGTTCTGCTTTTTTGTCGAACAGGGCGAACTGAACTACCCCGGACACTTCGTTGTTCGGAACCCTGTCACCTCGTTAGTCGCCAAGCACAGGGACTTCATTCAGTTGCTGCGAAAGGATTACGCACAACTCTGTAGCCAGTATTTCGCTGAGGACTGCCAAGGATAGGAGCATGCGATGATGAATCGGACCATCGTTTTCTGTGCACTCGTTTTTTCCACTGTGAGCATGGCCAATGAGCTGGACATGGAGCAGTTCGAGGGGGAGTTGGAGTCAGCATTTGCTTGCGACGATGCGAGAGACAATCTGATCTATCAGGACGCCATCCTTTTGGAGCGCGAGGGAGATTTGGCATCGGCAAGCGAACTGTTCTGCAACCTGGCCGCTGCTGGTGATGACCGGGCTCAGTTCAAGTATGCGGATTTTTTGCAGAAAAACGCCAAAAACCGCTCCGCCGTTGTTATTGCTTCTGCTTTGGCAAATCTTTCCAATCAGGTCTACAAGAGTGCCCGCAAAAGCCAACTCATTGAAGCGCTGGAGCAGACCCTTTCCGATCACGAGAAAGACCTGCGCAACTCCCTGTTCTCAAAAATGGTCGGCGTATTCAGTACCGGTAACCGGTTGGATGGTAATCAGTATTTGAGCAAGAAAGATCTGGATAAACTACGCGACAAGAAACGGTTGTTTACCGGCAGTCGCATTAAGCGAGAGGATGCGAAATCTTTGCCGTTACGAGGCCATGGCAATTAGGGCATTTTTTGCTATGGACCAAGCGCTAATCGATGCTAAAGGAACCTGCATTGATTAGCGCCAGCATATGCGTGATAAGCACGCCGATAGGATGGCTTGTCAAATCTGACACTCGCGGTCCTTGATATCCCAAACCACTGCAGTCCATTTTTCCTCAGGTTTGAAGCGTTTGGTGGAGTTGAATTTGGCGCCCAGGTGATAAACCTTGCCGGGTACGACGTCGATAATCATTTCCTGAGCTGGATAATTGTCGCGGGTCTGCGCGTGCTCGACCAATGATTTGTCCGTGTGGTAGATCAACACCGAATGGCGACCGGGGGCAAGCTTGTGTTCCTGCTTTTCCATGACCACATTCTCGCCATTGATGCTGGCGATGCGGGCGGCATAGACGCGGTCTGTTTTTGGGCCATCAAAGACCGTAGACAGTGTTGCGCAGTTGGAATTGGCCGTGGCCTGGTCGACAGCAAAAAGCAAAACAACTGAACTGATCAATAGTTTCATGATGAATTTCCCTGTTAACGGCGTAACGGATTAGGCGGGTGAACACTGAATATCTGCACAGTGTTATCACCATGACCGGTGGCCGATAGAAAAGTTCCTTGTCGATGGGCAAACGGTACCACGCCATGACAGACACCGCTGCCGCCATTCCCGGCATGCTGGTCAATAGAGCAGCTGATGGCGGTGAACACAAAGCGGTGCGCCTTGGTCATCCCTCTGGCACCTTGCGCGTTGGCGCGCAGATCGAAAACGTCAACGGCCAATGGATTGTACGCAAGGTGATCATGGGTTGCCGTGCCAGGGGGTTGATGGCGGGGGGCGTTCGCGTTCCCGCGTGAAATCATCTCTGACTTCAATGCAAAAGGAGAGAACCATGTTCTCTCCTTTTTTTTGCTCCGGTACTCAGCCTGACAGGTGTTCGATTAATAGTCGCTGCTATAAGCGAGCATAAACGAATACACCGTTGAATCGAAACGACGAGCCTGGTTGTAATTCGTCGCACCGGCGCGATGCATACCAACTAGATAAGCGCCATAACCACAGCCACTGCAGCTCGGATCGGCGTAGTGATAAAAACCAGAACCGCTTTGACCGCCGCTGGTGTCGGCATAATGTTCAATAAAGTTCGAGGTCGCGTTGTTTTCGCTTGACCATGACACATCGCCCCAGATACGCGTGCCGCAGCTGACCAACGGGTTGCCGCAACTACCGCTACCCGGATAACCGCGCACGTAGCCGGTTTTACTTTCAATATCGCCAGACGACGCGGTGTAAGCGCCTAACCAACCAACCGTTGCACCGGGTTCATCGGAATTGACACCATTGCTAAACGAATTGCAGCCGACATCAAAATCCAGAACTGCGTAATCATGACGAGATTCGTTGCCATTGGTGTACGCCGTAGGAATAGTAACCCAGTAGCAGCCATACCACTCTCCATACGGACTCGGGTCGGCATCCGCACTGTCATAACCAGACGCCCAGCGATGCGTCGATTCCCACGTATCGGCGCCTTCATCCCAAAATACATGGGCAACCGACATTGCCGTTGACGGGCCAATCAATGTACCGGAACCCTGCGAGGAATTGATGACAGAAGTCGAGCCGGCATTATCGAACACGATGTTGGTGCGGTATGGATACGATGTGTTGGCCATAACGTCGCGGTCATCAACTGAGCCATGCACGATATTGATACCGATCGCAGAACCCGATTCTAGGCTCAGCTTGTCTTCCTGCAGCAGGTTATAGCGCGCGTTGCCTTGTGAAGGGCTGCGACCCGCCGGTGATTTTTGCAATGCACCGCTGCGTTCCATTTCATGCAGGCGCATTACCTGATCGGCCAAATCAAATGCCGGTGTCGCTTCGCGAAATTGATGGCCATTAAACAGTGCCAGACCGCGCAGATTCTCTGCCAGTTGTTCGCGGGTCAGATAGCGATCATCAAACGAGGCATTGTCAATCCGATCAACCGTTTCCGGTGCCGCGACACGATTGTCGATGCGACCTTCCCAAACAAATTTGCGGCCGCGCATGATCGCGTACTCACGAATCGCTTTGCCATCCGGCATGCGATCCACGACTTTGCCTTCAAACCGCAGTGCCGGTGAAAACACCGTGGTTTCCGGCATTTGTGCTTCACTGCTGGTTTGCATGTCGGCGGCGTTGGCTGATGTCAGGAATGAGGAAGAAATGGCGAGCGCCAGGCTGGCGAGCCAATGAGAATGGTTCATGGTGATGTCCTTTTCAAACGTAGAAGAAAGCTCCTGTGCACTGCGATCCTTCGCACGGGGAGCGGCGTCATTAGAGCGCCAGTCAAGAATGCGATAAAGCAGATGCTGCCGTGAAAACCTGCGGGTGGGAAACGTAGTCGCGTGTGAAATATCGACTAGCGGTGACGGCTGTCACCGCCCTTGTACAGACGTTTGTAAAATGCACGGCGTCCACGATGGCGGCAATTGCGATAGTGGTGGGCTTATTGCTGAGGTTTCGTTTCAATCCAGTTTGGTCAAGGCTTGTCGTTGCGCGTTGCTTAGTATCAACGGTTCGGCGACGGGCATGCCGTTATGAAAAAATGGTGATTGACGATAACGGCCATTGATGCGGTTTTTCAGTATCATGCTGCCAAGGCGCACAAGTGCTTTCAGTATTCCGTGATCTTTCGGTTTCGGTTCACCAATGGCGCTTTGGCCGTTGCAACGGCAACTCACATCGCCGAATGTTTCATCCAAACGATCTCCACTGGTCGCAAGTACTTGACGAAACAATCCAACAAACGCGATTTTGCTATTGGCCATCGTATTGCCAATCGGTGTGTGGCAGCAGTTGGCGTACCAGCGCAGCATGCCGTTTGCTGATAAACGCATACAGGCAACATGAAGCAAGCCATCGGTGAAGCGCAAATTCGCCGATGACGTTTGAATGACTTCCGTGCCGCCAGAGGCATCAAGTATCGTTTCTGGCTTTCGCAAAAAATGGGCAAACGCCTGACAATCCTTGCAATAACAGACACAATGGATTTCGTGGCCTGTGGTTTCCAGTTCGGCTTTGACCGTGCCGCAGGCGCATTGAACCGGATAGGGCATAAAAGCATTCCTTGTTGCTGCCAAACCACTCAGCAGTTTAATAACCGAAACGATGGCTGTCGATCAATGATCAGCGCGTGACACATTTCTCGTTGTCGTTACCAGCCTTTACTCGTAACGGCTGCACCTCAAGGATTTGCTCGGAACCAGCCAATGCGTCACTGGCTCGCAGTCAATATTGCTCGGTTTTGGCCCAAGTCGCGAAAGTGTTTTGCGAGCAATACCATTGCGAGTGGAAATGTAATTGCCCACAAGCTGCCGCCCCAGATCAGGACTGGCCAGTACATCTGCAAGACTAAAAACGGAATCAACATACCATTCGCAACACAGACCAGGCGAATAGCCAGCAACGAACGTATTGGCGGGAACGACCATGTGGCAAGCAACAGTGAAAGACTCATCAAGCCGTAGCCATAGACGTCAATCGCGTACAGAAACGAATCAAACGGGGTGAAAAGCAGCAAGCTGATGCCTTCGGTGTTACCGGCGTTAAGCCGTGGCAGCACAAAGCTCAATTGTACGTAATAGACGATACTGACCAGCGTTGCATAAATAATCGCGAAACTCAGGGCCATGTGACTGTAGATTTTTCTCGCCGGATCGGTTGCGTGATGGACGCCGACCATCAACGCTACGAAGGCCAAAGCAAGCAACAGAGAGGGTGTCAGCAGCAGGGCAATGCCGAGCGTGGTACTGCTGCCATGAGGGCCGCCCGATGAACCGAGCAACCCGGCCCATTCGGCAAGCTGCGCGATAACGTAAAACACACTGAGAAACGTACAGAGCAGGGCGGAGATGGCTCCCACTTTGCTCGCCGTCGCGATGGCAGGTGTGTTCATAGCCGCTCCTTATTTATTTCGAGTGCAATCGCAAAATGGGTTCTGGTTATGGCGACAACCCTGGAAATCGCACTGAAGTCAGTTCTGCTTTGAAAAATGGAAAGTAGTGCTCGGTATCAAACTGGTTGCCAGCCTCTACTCTAAACGGCAGTTGGAATCCCTGCACATAACGAAAGTCGGACAAATAGCCACCAAATGGCTGCAAACGAAATTGTTTGTCATCGTTGGCATTGCTCCAGCGTTGGAACTTGATTGCCTGTGGTCGGCCTTCATCGTCAATCTGCAAATCAATGGATTGTTCAAGTCCTTGGTGACGTACGGTTACTCGACAGCGATGATGAGTCATCGCCTGCCATGTCACGTTGTCGCTCGGCAGCAGTGCCGCCGGCGTCCAGAACAAGGCCTCGGCGATGTAACGACCAAACGCTGAGCGACGATGATTGTCGTTGCCACCGACATGGGCGACCGGAATCAGGCCGAACAGTCGAAAGCGGGTCCAGCGCTGCGAATCGGAACCGGAAATGCCCGGCAATCGTAAACGCCAGACAAAACCGTGTGGCGCCGCGAGAATTTGTTTGGCCCGCATTGGCCGGTAAGCGGGTCGTTCTTTGCTGCCCAAGCTGAATTCACCGACCATATTGATTTCGGCAACGGTGAACAGTGGCGTACCGGGGGCAATGGCAAAACGAAAAAAGCGTTGCACCGGCTCGGCTTGATTACTCAGCCGCTGTGGATCGAAGCGCGCTGGGTCGATCGCTTGCTGATGTTGAAGCCTTCGCCATTCACGTTGATCTTGCCAGGTGTCGTACAGCCGCAACACCATCAACGCCAATAGCAATAGCGCAACGATGGCAAGCAAGCTGGCAGTGATGAAGTAAGCCATGGAGCGGCTCCAAAATCCTTATTCGGGGTGCGAAGTGCAGCAGAGTGTTCACGCTAGGCGTGAACGGTGTGGATTAACTTGATATAGATCAGGAAAGTGAAAAGTCCAAGCGCGTCATCGATTGATCGATAAAGGATTGAGCAGGAAGAAGAACGCCCGGCTTGGTGCCGGGCGTTGGTTTGCTAGCGAACGATACATCAGTAGATATCGGCCACCGTGTTATGCACATTGAACTTGCCGGTGGGTGTGATCAGACGCGGGTCTTTGATCACATGCTTCAGCTTGCGGGTCTTGTCATCGATGACGACAATCGCCGATTTCTGATCCTGTCCGTTCCAAACCGAGAACCAGACTTCGTCACCGGCCAGATTGTATTCCGGTTGCACGACGCGTTTTGGCCCTTCACCGAGGTCGGCCATCTCAGCAATGGGTAGCACGGTAAAGCCGGCTTCCAGATTGTTGACATCAAACACCGCGACACTCTGGCTGACCTTGGCATCCGGATGCAGCGGTGTATCGACCCAGAGATTTTTCGATTTCGGGTGGCTCTTGACGAACAGCGAACCGCCGCCCTGCCCGTTCAAAACCCGCACCACTTTCCAGGCATTTTTTGGATGCTTGTCCGGGTCGGTGCCAATGAACGTGATCTTGTCATTGCCGAGTGCCGAGGTGATCCAGACCGGTCCAAATTTCGGATCGGTGATGTTGGCGCCGCGACCCGGGTGCGGAATGCTGTCGACATCTATCAGCGCTTCCAGTTCACGCTCTTTCGAATCAACCACGGCAATTTTGTCGGACTTGTTGGCCGCCGTCAGGAAATAACGATGTGTTGCATCCCAGCCACCATCGTGCAGGAACTCGGCGGCATCAATGGTTTTCACATTGATGTTTTTCAGGTCGCGATAATCGACCAGCAGAATCTTGCCGGTTTCCTTGACGTTGACGATGAACTCCGGATGTTCATGCGAGGCGACAATTGCCGCGACGCGCGGTTCCGGGTGGTATTCCTGGGTGCTGACGGTCATGCCACGAGTCGAGACGATTTTGAACGGCTCCAGCGTGTTGCCATCCATGACGACATACTGCGGTGGCCAGTACGAGCCGGCAATCGCGTACTTGTCTTCGAAACCTTTGTACTTCGAGGTTTCGACGGAGCGTGCTTCCAGTCCGACTTTAATTGTTGCGACTTTGTCCGGCTTTTTCATCCACATGTCGATCATGTCGACGCGGCCATCGCGGCCAATGGTGAAGCAATAACGACCGGAAGCGGAGATACGCGAGATGTGCACGGCGTAACCGGTCTTGATGATATTGATGATCTTTTTCGTGTCGCCATCAATCAATGCCACTTCGCCGGAATCGCGCAACGTCACGGCGAAAACATTCTTGATGTTGTAATCGTTTTCTTTTTTCTTCGGACGCTTGTCGACCGGCACATGCAGCTGCCAGGACTCGCGCATTTCTTTCATGCCCCATTCTGGCGGTTGCGGTGGTTCGTGTTGTAAGAACCGCGCCAGTTGATCGATTTCCTGATCGCTCAACTGCCCGCTGCTACCCCAGTTCGGCATGCCGGCCGGTGAACCGTAGGCGATCAAGGCTTTCAAGTAATCGGTGCCGCGATTGCGGGTAATGTCGGTGGTCAGTGGTTTGCCGGTGGCACCCTTACGCAACACGCCATGGCAACCGGCACAGCGCTCGAAATAAATTTGTGAGGCGTGCGCGAACTCATCGGTAGTAATTTTCGGGCCGGTGCCGTTGACGAAGGTTTTTGTTTCTTCCGGTTTGATCGTCGATGATCCGGATTGGTAAGTCATTTCCGGTACCGAGGCACCGGGGTGCGGACCAGCGGCTTGTTTGCTGCCATCACCGGCGCGCACGGCGGCAATTTCTTTTACCGTGACCTGTCCACCTCTGTTGCCCCAACTGTTCAGCACATAGGCAACGATATCCGCGACTTCTTCGTCTTTCAGATAGGCGAAATTTGGCATGACATTGTTGTACTTCTGACCGTTGACGGTGATTTCACCACTCAGGCCATGGATGATGCTGGCGACCAGTTTGCTTCGGTCCTTGGCGAAATAATCGGATTTGGCCAGTGGCGGAAAGGCACCGGGCAGACCGGCGCCATTGGCCTGATGGCAGCCGCTGCAATACTTTTCATACAGCGCTTTGCCGCGCTCCAGTTGCGCGGATTTTCCGCCTTGCGCAACCTCGGCCTTGTGTTCGGCCAAGGCATCAGCAGCCGGACTCGCCATTGGCCAACAGGCCAGACAAAGGCTGGCCAGTAACGACAGCTTCATCGTCTTATTCATGACTCACTCCCCATTCGTTATTAAAGATTCATCAAAGATGCCACTTATCGATGGGGTTCAGCCTAGTCCGATCGCGATAGAAGATATTGATGTTGGTCAATTTCTAACCATGACAAACCTTACGCAGAATCAATAAATCAAATGGTTTTTTTGCGCATGCTGATCGGGTCTGAAATGCGCCGCGATCTGGTGCTGAAAAAAAGCGGTTTTATAGCGAAGAGCAATAGCCGCAGAGGAGTTGCCCGTGAGAAATGTCTTGTCGTATGCGCCTTATCTGATTATCGCCGGCTTATTCAGCCGATACGGAATCGCCCAGGCCGATGACGCGCCGGAAATCAAACCGGAGCGCATCGTTGTGGTCGCCACGCGTAGTGAGCGACCAGTCAGTGATGTCGCCGCCGGTGTTGCTGTGATCAGCAGCGAAGAACTCCGCGAGCAGATGGTCTCGACGTTTGAAGATCTGGTGCGCTACCAACCCGGTGTGCAAATTGATCAAGCTGGAACGCGGTTTGGCGCCACCGGCTTATCGGTGCGTGGCATTGGTGAAAACCGGGTGGCAATGTTGCTCGATGGCGTGCCATTGGCCGATCAATTCGATGTTGGTAATTACGCCAATGCCGGCCGCGATGTGCTCGAACTGGGCTTGTTGAATCGGGTGGAAATTCTGCGCGGTCCCGCCTCAACGCTGTACGGCAGTGATGCTGTCGGCGGCGTTGTCAGCATGCAAACCTTGAGGCCGGACGATTTGTTGCGGCAAACAACCGGCAGTGTGCTGCTGCGTACGAGTTACGATGGTCGCGATGATGGTCGCAGCCTGATGATTGCCGGTGCTCTCGGCAATGAACAACAGCAATTGCTACTGGCCGGCGCAAGGCGAGATTCACAAGCATTTGGTCACAGTGCCGTCACCGCCATCGATGATGGCCGCGAACAACAGCGGCAGAGTCTGTTGCTGCATTGGCAATGGCAAATAGGTGTCGATGATGCGTTGCGCGTGATTGCAGAGCAAAGCGATAACCGCGTTGAATCCGATAATCGTTCGCTGCTGGGTTATGCCCGTTTCGCCAGCACGACCGCCTTGTTTGGCGACGATGATAGTGCGCGTCAACGCTTGCTGGTGCACTGGCGTCATGACGGTAGCGATTGGGATATCGACATCAATGTTTTTCAGCAGCAGCAGGATAGCAATCAGTACAGCGACGAGCGGCGGCAAACGGCCAGCAGTCAAACCCGCATTGAACGAAACTTTGCCTACCAGTTTGACCATACCGGCGTGGACAGCCATTTCAGTCGGGCGCTGTCGGCATTCGGCGTTGAGCATCGAATTGGTGTCGGTGCGTCATTCAGTGAAACGGAAATCCGTGAGCAGCGTGATGGCCTGCAAACCAACTTGTTAACCGGCGTCAGCACTACCACGATTCTCGGTGAACGGATGCCGGTGCGTGACTTTCCGCTTAGCGACATTCACGAACGGGCGGTTTATGCCCATGACGAAATCCGCTTGTCATCCAACTGGGAGTTGATCCCCGGCTGGCGTTACGAGCATTACGAACTGAGTCCGCAGGTCGATGCATTGTGGCGGGAAGACAACCCGCTGACCGACGTTACTGACATTGACACTTCCGCACACACCGGCAAGTTGGCCTTGTTGCATTATTTGAGCGCTATGCAAACGCTTTATCTGCAATACGCCGAAGGCTTTCGTTCACCACCTTTTGAAGACGCCAATATCGGTTTATATCTGCCAGCATTTCGCATTCGCGCGATCCCAAATCCGGATCTGAAACCGGAAAGCTCGCGCACCATTGAGTTTGGCTGGCGTGGTCGCGCTGAGCAAGTGGAATGGGCGTTTGCGCTGTTTCAAACTCGTTTCGATGACTTCATCGAAAGTCGAGTCAATCTTGGCCTTGATCCAGGCAGCGGCGATACCTTGTTTCAATCACAGAATGTTCGTTCGGCCACCATCGAAGGTGCCGAGCTGGAGGCGCAATGGCAATGGACCAGTGGCGATTGGGGTGAGCTGCTGAGTCAGGCGGCATTGTTCTACGGCAAAGGTGAAAACGAACAAACCGGCGAGCCATTGAACTCGGTGCCACCATTCAATGGTCACCTTGGTTTGCAATGGCAAAAATCCGATTGGCAGTTAAGTCTGATTAGTCGTTTTGCCGAAAAACAAACCGATGTCGACCAAAGTCGCCATGAAAAATTTGTCCCCGCCGGTTATGCGGTATTCGATCTGCTTTGGCAATGGCAACCAACGGACGAGATGCAACTCGGTATCGGTATCTACAATCTGGCCGACAAAACCTGGTGGCAGTGGAATGATGTATCAATCTTTGAAGCGGGCCATCCGATGATCCCGCTGCTGTCACAACCGGGTCGCTATGCCAAGCTGCAGTGGCAGATGACATTCTAAGTAGGGCGGGTCACGACCCGCCGTTTTTTTCTCGTCGGATATAAATGGTGCGTCAAGACGCACCCTACGTATTCACTTCTTAAGCGAAGCCAACAATTCCTGAATCTTCGGTTCCGGCTTCCAGTAACTCGGGCCTTTCATGACCTTGCCACGCTCGTCATAAATCGGCCTGCCATCGGCACCGAGTTTGGAAAAATTCGACTGCATGATGATCGCCAGCACCTGATCCAGCGGCAAACCAAACTTGGCCATTTCTGAGGCGCAATAAACCTGTATATCACCGAGTAGATCGGCCAGCATCGTCAGCACTTCCATTTCCGATTTGCCGGATTCCTGTGCGTCGATAATCTCGTCGATTTCGTGCACTTCCTCGATCAGAATATTCTTGAAAGCTTTCAATCGTTCGGAAACCGAAACACCGATATCGGTTGTTGGTACGTCGTTCACTGGCAGTTTGTAAATGCCATTGAACCGCTTGATGTCGTCTGCGAAATCGCTCATTTCTTGTCACCGATAACCATAGGGCGGGTCATGACCCGCCGTTCTCAAAATAGAATGCAAAGGTGCGTCATGACGCACCCTACGTCAACTCCCCTGTCGGAAACGAAACTTCGCGACTGCCACACCAATCCGGAGGGTAGCGGCCATCGGCGACGTAGCGGTGAAAGGTCGAATAAGGCCAGTCGGCGACCCTTGCCACCAAACCATGCTTTAACGGATTGAAATGAACGTAATCAACGTGATTGGCGTAATCCTGCTCATCACGAATGGCATGTTCCCAAAAGCGGCGCTGCCAGATGCCTCGCTCTGCCCTCGCACTGCGGGCGTTAGAACGCCGCTCGGTTGATGCCTGCGCTCTGGAAAAGCCAAACTTGATCAATCGCCAGCGAGTGGAGAAATCACAGTCACCTTCGGGCAAGGTCCACACGGCGTGAATATGGTCGGGGAGCACTACCCAGGCATCAATATGAAACGGCATTCGTTGCTTGGTTATGGCTACCGATTGCCGCAGCAAAGCAATGTGTTCGGTAAGCAGCGAAGATTGCCGCTCCAACAGATTCACCGTGAAAAAGTAAGTACCGCCTTCCAGCCAGTAGCGTCTGTATCTCGGCATATCCTTGCCTAAAGTGTTTTTTCCATTGAAATCAAAAGGTGCGTCATGACGCACCCTACGTCAATAAAAAGATCGTTACTGGTCCCCACGGAAACGTAGGGCGGGTCACGACCCGCCTTTTTCCCCTCGGGTTTAAATGGTGCGTCATGACGCACCCTACGGAAAAAAACGGCCGTCGACCACGGAGGGGATGTCGACGGCCGTTGTGGAAAGTGACTGGAAAAACAAAGGGCAAATCGTAGGGCGGGTCACGACCCGCCGTTCTTTTTCATCGGACAAAAACGGTACGTCATGACGCCCTTTACTTGGCAGCGACGGTGTCGGCGCTGCTTTGCCAGCCACCGCCAAGAGCGCGATACAAATCGACCGTGGATTGCAGCAGGCCTAGTTGTGCGATCACTTGCTCTTGTTCAATGGCGCGTAACTGACGTTCGACATCAAGCAATTCCAGGTAACTCAAATCGCCAGCGCGATAACGCGACTGCGCCGCTTGATACGCTTTCAGCAATGCTTCAACGCGTTGATCTTGAGCCTGCATGATCGCGCGGGCGGCATCGACACTGGTTAACGCGTCGAGGGTTTCCTGAAACGCGATTTGCACGGTTTTCTGGTAAAACGCGTCGGCACCGGTATAGCGCGCTTCCGCTGCATCGACGCGATAACCGACACGACGAATATCGGTTAGCGGTTGGCTTAAGGTCGCAGCGGCCGACCAGACTTGCTCACTGTTATCGAGCAAATCCGCCAGCGCTTGTGAGGCGGCGCCGGCAATGCCAGTCAACGACAGGCGTGGAAAGTACGCGGCTTTGGCTTCACCAATGCGAGCATTGGCGGCGACCAAACGTTGTTCTGCTGCGCGAATATCAGGGCGCCGTTCCAGCAAGCTCGCCGGTAGATCCATTGGTACATCTGGTGCGATGGGTAATGCAGAAGCATCAACATCACTGGCGTACTGTTGTTGCCAGGCTTGGGTCATCGCTTTTGGCGATACGCCGCGTAACACCGCAAGTGCGGTCAGTGTTTGCACACGCGCCGCGCGCAAGGCCGGCAACTGAGCATCGACGACATAGGCTTCGCTGCGCGCCTGCTCCAGATCGTAGGCGGCAATTAATCCCGCTTGCAGTCGCTTTTGTTGCAACTGCAAGTTTTCGCGTTGCGTCACTTGCAAGCGCTCCAGTAAGGCAATGCGTCGATCCAGTGCTCGCGATTGAAAATAGGCGTTGCTGACTTGCGCCACGATCAGGTTTTGCAAGGCATCGCGAGTAAAGGCATCGGCGGCCAGATCGGCGGCGGCCGCTTCGTTGGCGCGGCGAATACGACCCCATAGATCGAACTCGTAATCGAGCAACAAGCCGGCCTGATAGATGCTGTCCGTGCTGCCGTCGATGTAGCGTTCGCGCGCGCCGCTGATGGCGGCATTAACGCTAGGCAGAAAATCGGTTCTCGCCAAACCCAGTGCCGCCGCAGAAGCTTCGATATTGGCGACGGCAATTTTCAAATCCTGATTATTGTTAAGGCTTTCGTTGATCAGTGTCTGTAAACGCTGATCGGAGAATTGTGCCCACCAGGCGCGGGTATCGACATCGGCGGTTTTGGCGGTTTGCCATTGCTCCGGTAAGTCGATCGTTGGCCGCTGATAATCCGGGCCGATTGCGCAAGCACTCAGCAGCAGGGTTAGCAGCGGAACAGAAAATTTGTTCATACTTTTGCTCCAGTTAAAAATTCCCGGGCAAGGCCCATGAATGCACATGCCCGAGAAAAGGAGGGTTCAGTTGGCTGGCAGCGCTTGCGGCTCGCCAGTGCTTTCCGTTTCGTGTTCCTGCTCGTCAGCCGGTTTATGTTCGCCGGACAGCAGCAGATAAAAAGTCGGTACAACAAACAGCGTGAATACCGTGCCAATGACCATGCCGGCCACCAACACAATACCGATACTGTTACGCGCTTCCGAGCCGGGACCGCTGACCATGACCAGCGGCAAGTGACCGAACACGGTGGCGGCCGAGGTCATCAATACCGGACGCAAACGGGTAACGGATGCTTCGCGAATTGCCGCCAGTTTCTCGACACCGCGTTCACGCAGCGTATTGGCAAACTCGACAATCAGAATGCCGTTCTTGGCAATCAACCCGACCAGCGTAATCAAACCGACTTGCGAGTAGATGTTGATCGTAGTCAGTTCGGTGAACGTGAACAGCAGCGCACCGGAAATCGCCAGCGGCACCGAGCCGAGCAACACGATTAATGGATCGCGGAAGCTATGGAACTGCGCGGCTAACACCAAGTAAATCAGCACCACCGCGAAGCCGAGTGTCACCGTCAGCGCGCCGCTTTCCTGTTTGATCTGACGCGATTCGCCGGCGTAATCGATCATCACACTTGGGCCTTGCGCATGGCGCGCCGCATTTTCCAGCACTTCCAAGGCTTCGGCCTTGGTCACGCCCGGTTTGACACCACCGAAAATTTTCACCGCGTTGCGCTGTTGAAAGCGATTCAGTGCGCGCGGTGCCGCCGTCGTTTCAATGCGGGTGAACGATGACACCGGCACCAGCTCGCCGGATGGCGTGCGGATTTTCAGGTCCAGCAACGGCTCCAGTGTCGCGCGATCACCATCGCTCAACTGCGGGATCACTTTATAGCTGCGATCGTAGTAGTTGAAACGATTGACGTAAGCGCCACCGAGCATCGTGCCAAGTTCACGCGCGACCGTTGCCAGATCCAGATTCAAATCGGCAATGCGTTCACGATCGAGCACAACACGGGCTTCCGGTAAATCAATTTTCAGATCGGTATCGACGAACAGGAACTTACCGCTCTGCCAGCCGGCACCCAGTACCTGGCCAACGGTTTGCAGCAATTGCTCCGGTGGAGCATCGCTTTGCAACACCAGCTCAACATCGAACTGACCCGGTGTAGGCAACGGCGGATCGAGACGTGGGAATACGCGCAACCCTGGCACCTGCGAAATACCGTAATAGACTTCGCCAAGCATTTCTTCAGTTGAACGTTCACGTTCGCGCCAGTCTTTGGCAACCAGACCACCAAAGCCGCCCCATGAAGTCGTCAGTGACCACATGAAATCGGTTTCCGGAAACGCGGTGATGACATCAACGACTTGTTTCGACGCCCGATCAGAAGCAGCCAAGGTCGAATCCGGCGCGGCTTCAAAGAACAGACTGATATGGCTTTGATCTTCAACCGGCGCCAATTCGCGTTGCGAGTAGTGATGCAACGGCCAGGCACCGAGTGTGATGATGATCGCTACCGCAACAATCGCCCAGCGCATTTCCAGCGCACCGTCCAGCACGCGGGAATAGCCACGCGCGACGGCATCGAAACCGCGATTCATGATCGCGGTCAGCTTGCCTTCCTTGCCATGCGGATGAACAAAGCGCGAACTCATCACGGGCGATAGCGTCAACGCGACCAAACCGGATACCACCACGGCGGCAGCCAGCGTAATGGCGAACTCCAGAAACAACGAACCGGTCAAGCCACCTTGTAACGCCACCGGCGTGTAAACGGTAGCCAGGGTAATCGTCATCGCGATAATCGGCCCGGCCAATTCACGCGCGCCGACCAATGCTGCTTGCACCCGGGTTTTGCCCAAGCGCACATGACGCTCGACGTTTTCGACAACGACAATCGCGTCGTCAACGACCAGACCCACGGCCAGGACAATCGCCAGAATGCTCAGCAGGTTCAAACTGAAACCGAACGCGTACATGACCAGTGCGGCGCCAACCAGGGACACCGGCATTGCGATCAGCGGTACCAGCGCGGTGCGAATCGAACCCATGAACAAATAAACGACGAGGCCGACGATTAAAATCGTTTCGATCAGCGTTTTACTGATCTCTTCGATGGCATCGCGCATGAACATCGTGCCATCCCAAACCAAGCGCATCGTGATATCGCTCGGCAGGGTTTTCTGAATCGCTTCCATTTCCGCTTTCAGATGACCGGCAACGTCGATTTCGTTCGAACCCGGCAGCGGCCAAATGCCCAAGTAGACGGCATCGCGAGTATTGTATTTCGCGACCATGTCCGGTTCTTCGGCACCGAGTTCAACGCGCGCCACATCAGTCAGCCTGACCACGGCGCCATCGCGCTCGGTAACGATCAGATTGCGAAACTCCTCGACACTGCGCAGATCGGTGTTGGCCAATAGATTGACCTGCACTTCATTGCCTTTGGTGCGACCGACGGCGGCCAGATAATTGTTCTGGCGCAACGCCGTGTAGACATCGCCGGGTGCCAGATTCAGCGCCGCCAGCTTTTCCGGATCAATCCAGATGCGCATGGCAATCGGTTGACTGCCTTCCAGCGTTACCCGTTGCACGCCGGGCAAGGTCGATAGTTGCGGCTGCAGCGTGCGCGCCAGCCAATCGGTCAGTGCTGGCGCACTGCGTTGATCGGAGGCAAAGCTGACATAGAACGTTGCGTAAGGCCGGTCGGCGCGCTGAACATCGACGACCGGTGGTTCGGCTTCGCTAGGCAATTCCGAACGCACTTGTTGCAAGCGCGCCGTCACTTCCGCTAACGCGGTCGTGCTGCTGTGGCCGAGGCTCAAACGCAGCGTGACAGTGCTGACACCAGCGCGCGAAGTTGATTCGATGTGATCAACACCGCTGATTGCGGCTACCGCACGTTCGATTGGCGTCGTCAGAAATCCGCGTACGGTTTCGGCACTGGCGCCGGTGTACACGGTCGTGATGATCACCGATGAGCTTTCCAATTGCGGATATTGCTGTACCGGTAATGTCGTCAGCGCCTTCCAGCCGACCAGCACGATCACCAGATTGATCACGACGGCCAGCACCGGGTGCTTGATAAATAAATCAGTAAACGATCGCATGATAAGAATCCTTACTGGCCGCCAGCGGCATGCATGGCGGTGCTCGGTTCATTGGCGACTGACACGGCAATGGCGTCATGCAGCTTGAATGAACCGGACGCGGCGATTTGATCGCCTTCCTGCAATCCGTCGAGAATCAGAATGGCATCGCCTTGCATCGGACCGATGCGAACGAATTGCTGCTTGGCGCGTAGTTGACCTTTGTCGTCTTTGGCGAGCAGAAACACATGATCACCGGCCGGGCCTTTGCGTAACGCCGTCACCGGAATGCTGACCACCGGTTGTGCTTCACCCACCGGCACCCGCACTTTCACCGACCCGCCCGGTGTGCTGACCAACTCACGCTGATCAATGCGGGCGCGAATGGTGGCGTTGCGGGTGACCGGATCAATACGGGAATCGATGGCGACAATGCGCGCCGCTTGCGTCGCATCACTACCGCTGAGCAATTCAACGTGCTGACCTTTGCGCAACTGCGCGGCGACTTGTTGGGTGACCTGAAAATCGATATGCACGGCGTCACTGACACTTTGCAGCGTCGTGATCGGCGTGCCGGCATTCAGATACTGACCGGCATGGACATCACTGATGCCGACTCGGGCGCGAAACGGCGCGCGTATTGTTTTGCGTTCAATGATGGCTTTCAGTCGCTCGACTTCAGCGTGGGCCACATCGCGTTCGGCCATGGCGCGATCAACATCGTCTTGCGACACGGCGTTGTCGCCGTGTAATTGCTGCAAACGTTGCAGCCGGGTGTCGGCCAGGCGCGCTTTCGCTTGTTGTGCTTTCAGTTCCGCTTGTTCAACGCTGACATCAAGTGCCAGCAACACACTGCCGGCCTCAATGATTTCGCCGGGATGCAATGACACCTGACGGACCGTGCCGGCCACTTCATTGCTGACGGTGACCGAGCGCAGCGCCAGCACGGTGCCAACGGCAATCGTGCTCGGCCGATACTCACTGGCTTGTGCGAACGCCGCGCTGACCAGCTCTGAGTATTCCGGCTGATTGGCGCTGGCAGCCTCAGCGGCCATCAGCGAATGCTGTTTCCATCCGGCCAACGCCACGGCGGTACCGGCCACGGTGGCGAGCAACACCAGTGATCGGATTTTGATATGACGAGACATAATAAACGCTTCCTTAATTGCGAATACGCAACATAAATATTCAAACGATCCAGCCGTCATCACCACCACATTCCGGACAAACAATTTCGATGGCGATAACAGCAGGCACTGCAGACTGGAAAAACGGACAGCAAGACTGGCACTTCAAGCACGCTTTAAGTCAAGCATTTTCCTTTTGCTAAATAAATGCTCTAGCCGGCACTTAATAAATTCTGAAGAAGTCCTTAATGAACTTTTCATGCAGCGTAATCCTTGCCACAAGGTAAAGATCACTCACCACCTTTGGGGACATTACGGCGAGATGACGAGAACGTCACATGACCCAAGAAAATTACCAAAGCCAATCTAACTGCCAACTGCTGACAACATGGTGTCAGGAGACTGACAATCAACGTCGGTTAATGGAAACGGCGTTTTTCCAAAATGGAAACAATCAATGGCATAGTTAAAGTACACTTCAGGTTTATGGCAGAGCGGTTTTAGAGACGAGTTGATCTCATGACGACAATGATTTCCCCTCACGACGAATTGACCATTGGTGAGCTGGCGGCCCGAAGTGGCGTGGCGCCTTCGGCGCTGCGTTATTACGAATCGCTGGGCATGATTCGCTCGCTGCGCACGGCGGCCGGTCACCGTCGTTATCAGCGCGGCGTTATCCGGCGTGTCGCCTTTATTGTCTTTGCCCAGCGCATTGGTCTGAGCCTCGATGAAATTCGCGAGGAGCTTGGCAAGCTGAGTCCGCAGTGTGCGCCAACCAAGGCCGATTGGAATCGGCTGACTGGCAACTGGAAACGGCGTATTGATCAGTCGATTGCGGAAATGCAGGTGCTACGTGACAGCCTCAATGATTGCATCGGCTGTGGCTGCCTGACGCTGGAGCGCTGCCGCCTGGCCAACCCACAAGATAAAGCGGCGAAGAACGGCGCCGGCCCGCGTTACTGGCTCGGGGATAAATCGCCGGTCAAGTAACGGCGTTATCTGCCGCTATAGATTTGTTTGGCTTCGCGCACCGCTTGGTCGTATTGCGCCCGGCTGATCTTGCCGGCTTTGTAGTCCAGTTTTAACTGGCGAATCTTGTTGTCATAAACCGTTTCCAGTTCGTTGACGATATCGCGGTACTGTTGTTTATCGAGCTGCCCGGCCCGGTAAGCCGCTTTGGCCGTGGTGACATTCCAGGCTGTTTCCGGTGCAGCCGGTTTGCTGGCGCTGGGTGTGTTGATGCTGGCGTTGCTCGTTGTCCGCGCCGAAACGCTGGCGACCTTCGGTTCGCTTTGGGGTTTGCTCACCGCTGGCTGAACAGGTTTGTTTTCGCTCTTGCTGGCGACCGGTACGGTATTGATGGCAGCAGCTGGTTGTTTTGCGCTGGTCGCCGATGGGGCTGGCGCCTCGATTGCTGGCGCCGCCTGCGCGTCAGAGGTGGTGACGTTTGCTTCGGGTTCGGATGCGGGAGCTGACCCATCGATCGCGGCCGGCGCTTGGGCAGCACCCACCACCGGTTTGGCGGCCAGCGTCGGCTCTGTGGGCTCAAGCCAATACCACGCTGCCGCCGTGATCGACAGCAGTAACAGCAGCGGTAGCGCCAGTCTGAATGCGGAGCGTTTGCCTTCATTGCCCGAAGCACTGAAATGCTTGCGCAGACCGAATTTCGGCGCTGGCACTCGATGGTGCATGCCGCCATAGGGGAATAGCAGTTCGCTGCCTTGGGCCTGCGGCAGTGTCGGCACCAGTCTTGGTGTCGCAAAACGCGGTATCGAATATAGCCGCACCGGTTGCGGCACGCCGGAAAGCTCCTTGAAGCCGACTTCCTGGGCGGGCACTTCGGCTTTGTTCATTGCCATGTACACTGCTTCCGACAGGTAAATCTCGTCGGCCGGCGTCACCCCTTCAATACGCGCTGCGACATTGACCGGCTCGCCGAAAATATCTTTCTTGGTCACGCGCACTTCACCAAGATTGGCCGCGACGCGAATATGGATCTTGTCCTCCTCCGCCACCCGCAAATTATGTTCGTGCATCGCATCCTGCAGCGCCATCGTGCACAGCATCGCGTCGGTCGGTGAACGGAAGGTGATCAGCAAGGCATCGCCAATGCTTTTGACGACATTGCCCTTGAAACCGCGAATCAGTGGCAACAGCGTGCTATCAAAGGTATGCAGCAGCTTGGCGTTTTCGGCTCGCGATTGGCGCGCCGTGGTGGCCGTGAAGCCGGCGATATCAACAAACAGAATGGTCAGGTTCTCGGTGCGGATATCCATTTCTAGCGGCCGGCAAGGTAACAAGCAGATTGCCGCAGTATAGGCCCGGATTCCGCAGCAAAGAAGCGCAGAAATGGCGCGATAAGGACCAACCAGCGCGTGGTCTACACTGGTCGTTAATGAATGACCTGAATCGACATCAATGCCCAAACTTGGCGCTGGCCAAAAAGGCCCACGCAGATGGCTGAAACCATCAAACTGAAACGCGCCATCTCGCTGCCATTTCTGATTCTGTACGGCGTCGGCACGATGGTCGGCGGCGGCTTCTATGCACTGGTCGGCAAGGTCGCGGGCGAGGCAGGTTACTACGCGCCGCTGGCTTTGGTGTTGTCGGGCTTGTTGGCTTTGCTCAGCGGCTTGTCGTTTGCTGAGTTGTCATCGCGCTATCCGGTCAGTGCCGGCGAAGTGCGATATGTCAGTGCCGGCTTTCGCAATGTCTACCTGTCGCGGCTCGCAGGCGCGTTGGTGATTCTGACCGGCATTGTTTCGGCGGCAACTTTGTCGGTGGCGACCATCGGTTTTCTGCAGGACTTTGTCCCGGTGCCGAATGCGCCAGCGTTGATCGTGCTGGTGCTGTTGATGGGGGCGATTGCCGCTTGGGGTATTGGTGAGTCAGTTGCCGTCGTTGTCTTCATCACCGTCCTCGAAATTGCGGCACTGATCTACGCGGCGTTTGTCGCCGAAGGTGAACTGGTGCAATTGCAACAAAGCTGGCAATTGTTTGTGCCACCGATGAATGCCGAAATAGGGGTTGGCATTTTCACCGCCGCGTTTCTGGCGTTCTATGCTTTCATCGGTTTTGAGGATATGGTCAATATCGCCGAAGAAGTCAAAGACGCGAAACGGGCATTGCCGGCCGCCATCATCATCAGCGTCTTGTTGTGCCTGATTATCTATGCCTGGGTGTCGTTGATTGCACTGTTATCCGTGCCGCCAAAACAATTGGCGGCCAGCAACACGCCGGTCGCCGAAATGGTCAGGGCACACAGCTGGTATTCCAGCACCGGGCTGGGCATCGTCAGCTTGTTGACCGGACTCAACGGCGCGCTGGTGCAGATCATCATGGCTGCGCGCGTTGCTTATGGCATGGCGAAACGGAAACATGCGCCGTCCTGGTTCGCCAACGTAAACAGCAAAACGCAAACACCGTTCAACGCTACCTTGCTGATCACCGCATTGGTGTTGTTGTTGGCATTGTTCTTTCCATTGACGACCTTGGCCAAAATCACCAGCGGCATCATCTTGTTGGTATTTGCCGCCGTCAATCTGGCGCTATGGCGGATCAAACGTCGCCATCCCGACCGAAAAGGCACCGGCATTCGTTTACCGATATTTCTGCCGATTATCGCCGCGCTCAGTTGCATCGCCGCGCTGGCGTTTCAGCTGTGGCTGTTGCTGGCAAGCTGAGCTTCGCTTCATACGTTTCGTTGTTGGCGACCTCTTATGCTTCAAACTTGACACCAAGTGGCGTAATCAAAATGACATCAAGAAAATCTGCACGGAGTTCTTTAACATGATGGTCAGCTCGCCGGCTCCAGAGAACTCAATTCTACAAAAAATGAATAGCTACCTTAAACGCTTTGAAGAGAACGGCTATTTGCTACTTTCTCAGTGTTTAACCACGGAAACCACATCCGCGGTCAAACAGATTGTCAGCAACGTTTACCAGCAATGGCTTGCCAACAATGCTGTTGCCTACGCCAACCAAGGCTTGTTGAACATGCATAGCCTAACGGCACCTCATTACTTTGCTCTGCACCAAGAGCAACGTGCCGTGTTATTTGACCGAATGGCGACACCAGATCTGGTTCAGATCACCCAGGCGGCATTTGGCGACGAATTATACTTTCACGGCACGCAATTGTTCTTCAATCCAGTCAATCGAGAGCAGCCGACATACTGGCATCGTGATATTCAGTACATGGGCTTATCGGAAGACGACCAGCAACGCTATCTGTCAGAGCTGTGTAATCTCCATGTCCGTATTCCGTTGATTCCTGAAACCGGTTTTGAACTGGTGCCGGGCAGCCATCGGCGCTGGGATACGGAGCAGGAACGGCAAACACGTTTGGAGTTGGCCGGGCGCGCAAAAAGCGACGCACTGACAAATGGAAAATGCTTCGACTTACAGCCAGGTGATGTGCTGATCTTCAGTGCCCATATTCTGCATCGAGGACATTATCTGAATAATCCGGAACGATTATCACTCGATATCTTGCTAGGCAAACCCCATGTTTTGGTGTCGAGTAGCTTGGATGAAAGGCAATTGCCTACGGACGAAGAGCTAGAGTTGGTTGAACACCCATTGTGGTATCAAAACGCGAGAAAGTTGATCGGAAGCGGCGCTTGAATAGCAACTTGCTTCCTTAGAGAGATCTATCGTGAAACAGCGGGTGCTTGGCGAGCGTAGATTTTAACCACCCCCCCACCCCCTCCTTGGCGAGGAGGGGGAGTAGGGTTTTGTGTTTAGGCTTTCACTGGTTCCAGTGCTTGTTTGATCAGAAACTTCAGCATGTCCTTGTGTGCTTTGGTTTCGGTGTTGTTGCCGCTGGTGCGCAGGCGTTCGCTGATTTCGCTCAGTTGATAGCGAGCCAGTGCTTGCGCGCTGTGCTGATCGCTGCTGTCGGTTTTCTTCAGCATGGAGCTCAGGCGGTTAACGTATTCACGCTGCAGGTTTTGGCGATAACTGTTGACGTTGCCTTTGGCGTCGGCGGCGAATACCGCTTCGGTCAAATCGTTCAGCATCATCGCTGGCGTGTATTCATTGCCGTACAGGCGGCTGTCTTGCAGACGCTTCAGTACAACCGGATGCAGCAGGTGATCGAACACGGCTTTTTGCATCGCTAACGCCAGGTCATGCAGTTTCGGATCTTCGGTTTGGCCGAAGAAGTTGAAGCTGCGGCGCTGATGTTGCAGATGGGTCAGCAAGTCCGCCGGACGATCAAAGGCATTGGGCGCGAACAGGAACTCGCTCAACACGTCCATCGCTTGTTGCTGTTTTGCCTTCGGTACCGGCGTGAACGGTTGTACCGCACCGCTTTGGCCAGCAAAACCACGGTCGACGTAAACACCACCGACATAGCGGGAAACCACTTGGGTGTTGCGTGCGTACTCGGTGTTCAGCGCGACAAAACCGTTGGTCAGTTGCTGATACGAATCGCCCGATTCAGCCAGTTTCGATTTCAAACCACCGAACAGCGTGTTGATGGTTTCCAAGCGCTGTTCAGCGTAGGAAACGGCATCGCCGGACATGTCGTAAATCATTACGCGCGGATCGATACCGGCGCCGGGTGAGCGCATGTCGTCGGCATCGTTACCGAAGGTCAGTTGCGGCTCGGTCGAGCGGGCCAGAATGGTATCAAGACGCTTTTGCTCAGCGGCTGGATCGTTCAGCGCTTCGGAATAACCAAACTCGATCGCCCAATCATCGTACGGACCGGGTTTGACCGTGTAGTAATTGCCTTTGGCTTTGCCATCTGGCGAGAAATTGATCGCCGGATAATCCATGACCGAGCCGGTCAAGCCATGTTGTTCGGCTTTCTTGTGATCATGAATGTCTTCGAAGCCAATCATCTGGCTGGCTTTCATGTTGTGGTTCAAGCCCAGTGTATGACCGACTTCATGCAGCACCAGGTAGTACAAGAATTCTTTGACGAATTGATCCACTTCACCGGCACTGGCTCCGCTGGCCAGCAAGGCATGGCTGCCGAACTGCGCACCTTCATAAAGGCCAGCGTGGCTCATGCTGTCGCCACCGAGTGACAGGTTCAAACTTTCGGCGTTGAACAAATTCTGCAATTCCTGACGACGGGTAATGCCGGTGTATTCCAGCATGATGTCAGCGCCAAGGATCTGACCGGTACGTGGATTGGTAAAGCTCGGGCCGTAGCCTGAGAACAATGGTGTTGGTGATGACGTCCAGCGCAACACGTTGTAGCGGATATCACCGGCATCCCAGTCAGCATTGTCCGGCTGCACTTTCACCTGCATGGCGTTTTTGAAACCGGCTTTTTCGAACGAGCTGTTCCAGGCCAGCACCGCGTCGGCGATGGTTTTGCGGTACTCATGTGGCGTGGTGTTTTCTATCCACCAGACAATCGGTTCCACCGGTTCGGACAGTGCCGCGCCTGGGTTTTTCTTTTCCAGATGCCAGCGCGAAATCATGTCGCGATACGGCGTGGCATCGGCTGCTGTCATGTCCTGCACAATCTCGCCGAAATAGCCGACACGCGGATCATCAAGGCGCGGTTGGAATGTGTTCTTCGGCATTTCGATAAAGCTGTGGCGCAGTCGCAGGCTGACACTGCGGTCATCGGTAATCGCGAACTCACCAATCGCGAAAGTATTTTGTTGTTTACGTACCGGTTGCGGATTGTCGTAAACATACTCGACAACCAGATCAGTATTGGCCGGGTAATTGTGCACGCTCAGAGGCTTGGTTTTGTCGGCATTCAAATTTCCGAGCGGGAATTGTTCGCCGGGCTTGGCGTCCGGGTTCGCCGAAGGCTTGACCTGACGCAGACTTTCGCTCAAGAAAATGCCGCTGGCTTTGATCAGCACATCGCCGGATTTTTCATCCTCCGCTTCGATCGTGACGCTGGCCAAAACCGGCCGGTTGATATTGGCGTCCTTGGCTTTGCTGAGTGGATTGCTCGGGTCGAAGTAGAACGAGGTATTTTCACTGCGGATTTCAATGCGATTGAAATAGCGATCAATCGAGTACAGGCGCGAGCCCCAATAAGCGCCGCGGAACTGACCGACTTCCGGCAGGCCATCGGCGCTTTGAATGAAGTGAATGTATTCTTTGCCGAGCTGAGCACGCTTCAGTTTCATGTACAGCGTGCCGTCTTCTTTCGATTGATACATATCGAACAGGCCGGGATGTGCCACGGTGTTTTTCAGCAGATCAGCGATGGTCTTTTTCTTCTGCTGTTCAGCAGCAGGCTTTGCTGCCTCGGCCGCTTGCGCATTCAGTGGCAGAATCGCGATAGGCGTCGCGAAGACGAGCGATAACGCTGTCACCAGCGAGCGCTTGGTAAATGCCTTATTCATTTCAGCTCCTTTCATTGCATGGATTCTGCCCATCATCGATTGGCAGCAGACCGGAAAACGCCCGAGTGTAGGCAGCGGCGAAAATTCACGGCAATTGACCATTTGTAACAAAAGCTGTTGACGCACGGCCAGGCGAAAAGGTTTGCGGTAGTTGCTAACTGTGCAGCGCAGCAGGTAATTTTCACACCTGTTCCTGATTGGCTGGAAACCGGATGTGACCACGACCAAAGCGAAGTCTGTGCGCAACGTAATGATAATGGCGGCAGGCCTGATGTTGGCGCCATTGAGCTGGGCTGAAGTGAGCGAAACCTGCGTTGAAGGGTTGGGTGAACAATCGTTGTCAGCGCACATCGCGGCCTGCGAAGCCGCGCTGACACAATCCAGCAAATCAGATCGATTGAAGGTGTTGCTGAGCTTGGCGAATCTTGCGTTGAAGAAGCGGGATTATCCATTGGTGACGCAATACCTGGAGCAAGCGCGAGGGGCAAGAGGATTCGAACAGGATATCGCGGCCAAGTATCGCTACTACCGACTACTGGGTTTGCTGCACTGGTATCAAAAACAATTGGATATTGCACAAGGCCATTTGCTGCAAGCCAGAGATTTGGCGGAGCAACTGAAAGATCCCGCGTTGTATGCCAAATCCCTGAACGAGCTCGGCGTTATCGAAAGCGCCCGCGGCCAGCACAAGCAGGCATTGAACTTTTTGCAGCAAAGTTTGCACATCAAGCAATCTCTGAAAGACGATTTCGGTAGCGCTGTTAGCTTGAGCAATATCGGTTTGGCACATTTGCGCATGGAGGCGTATGAAGACGCGGAGCGCTTTTATTTGGAGGCGCTTCAGCATTATGGTCGCTATACCGCCGCGCACCCCGATGATCAGCAAGCCTGGCACAGCCTGACGCATCTCTATGAGGATTTGACGTTGCTGTATAGCCGGTATCAAAAGCCTGAAAAAAGTGCCGAATACGCGACACTGCTGATTCAACAGTATCGCGAGTTATTGAGTGCCGACGAACAGGTCAGAGTGCTGGCGACATTAGCGAGCACGCAAATGAACGCGAAGCAATGGTCGGTTGCCGAAACCTTGTTGGCGCAAATGGAGTCGCTATTGCTCGCCTCTCCAGGCATTCAACAACCGACGGCGTTGCTGGTATTGGCGCGATTCAAGCAGCATCAGCAGCAATGGTCGTCTGCACAAGGTTTTGCCGAGCAAGCGCGCGACTTGGCAAAAGCACAGCAGCTATTGGAGCATGAAGCGAGTGCTTGGCGGTTACTGGCAGAAGTTGCCCAGCAGCAACAGCGAGATTCACAGGCACTCGCGCATTTTCAACAGTATTTGCAGCTTCGCGAGCAGTTCTTGGCTGCTCGCTATGATCAGGAACTTGGCGTGCTCAGACAAAATCTGGTGCGCGAGCATTTGCAGCGGCAGCTCGCGGAGACGCAGGCGATTAACGAGCAGCAATCGGCTGCGATACATCGTTTGACAGCCTATGTGCTGGCCAGTTTGCTACTGTTGTTGATGACAGTGAGTGGCGCTGGCGTCGTGGTTTATCGCAAACGCCAGCAGCAGCAACAGTTGCAACAAGAAATTGCACAGCATCGACAACAATTGCTGCTGTTGCAGGCCGATCATCAAGCGACCAACGATACCGAAGAAGAAGCGCCGACTGCGGAGTCGATGGCCAGCGCCAGTGATCCGTCGCCGCCATTCAAACGACAATTGGTCGAGGCGATGATCAGCTGCATTGAGTTATGGGAAAAAGCCACGCAAACCAACCGGGTGGAGCTGGCTGACCGCAGCAAAATTTGGACGGTGACGATCGATGATGGCCGTCTGCGTACCCGCTCAATGGATAAATATTTGAGCCTGGATAAATTGCCGGCGCATCCTCGTTGGCGCAACGTCGTGCAAACCTGCCACTACGTGCTGGCCGAATGCCCGCTGTCGCCGGAGGACCGCGCCCGATTGAACAGCAAACTGGACGCGATCATGAATAGCCTGCGTGCTCAGGCCTTGGCGAATTGAATCGGACAAAACATGGATTCCTTACTCCCTCGCCCCACACCGTGGGGAGAGGGTAGGGGTGAGGGGCCACCTATCGACGAATATCCGCGTTCACATGCTG
The DNA here is from genome assembly GCF_009756665.1 of Permianibacter aggregans. GTDB lineage: Bacteria > Pseudomonadota > Gammaproteobacteria > Enterobacterales > Permianibacteraceae > Permianibacter > Permianibacter aggregans. Next base: position 1,947,445 of record NZ_CP037953.1, on the reverse strand, counting down.
CAGCGGTTGTATGCACTGAAAGCTCAAGCCCTGTGAGGTGTCGTACAGGCTGTGATGGTTCAGTGCTGCACCAGCGTTGCTGTTGACATAACTGGCCGGCGCCGTGACTTTCGGAATCAGCGTGCGGTAACCGTGCAGTAAGGCATAGGCCTGGCAGTGAACGATTGCGGCCATGCCGGCACGGTAGAACGGGTCGATATGGCCGCAGGTTTTCACTCGCGGCAACTCGGTTTTGCCGCAGTAGTAGCTCGCTTCATCGGCCGGCAGTTGATACATCGCTTTGCGATGCGCCAACCATTGCTCAAAGCTGAAGTAGGGGCTGGCTTCGTCATAGGTCTGCTCGATGGCTTGCTGATTCAGGCTAAAGCTCGTGATCACCGTATACGAGCCAATCTGCAAACTCTCGCTCGGTAACTCATGCGCCTGCGCGGTCACGGCGGCACATAGCATGGCGCCCACTACCCGTATCCGTTTCATCTTCCCTCCTGATTCGGTTTCGCATTCAAACGTTACCGCCATTCTGACAAATGGCGGCCAGCTACTGGCAGCGGAACCCAGGGCAAAAATGGGTAAATTTCGCTGATTGGATGGCCAAACGTGCGATTTTTGCCCGAAAACGACCCCGTTTCTCCCGGTTTCGTCCTTCAAGCGCGGTGATGCGCAGCGTTTACTGAAAGCCGACGCGACATCAACCGATGCCCGCTGGATGACCTTATTTCAGGAGAAACGCATGAACAAATCACTCGTTGTATTGGCCGCATCCGCACTGCTTTCCGCTTCTGCCCATGCCGTGCCGTGGTGCTGGGGTGGCACCATCGTGAACAACTACGCCAGCAAATCGTTTTCGCCAACCGAGCTCTATGCCGTTGAAACGCAGATGATCAACATCGCCGATCCGGGTTACGCAATGGCCATCGACAAGCCGGTGTATGTGGCCAGCCACGCCGCCTGGAATCACGGCCAGATGTACGCCGGTGGCGCCGGCCCGAACTGGAATAACGTGCCCGGCCACGGCCAAATCCGCACCCGCATCACGGCTCCTTACACGCTGACCAATATGGTTGGTCCCGGCGCTTACTTCCTGTCGCAAGGCATGTCGGCCAAATACGACAAATGCTTCGGCGGCCCGATTCCGATGCGTGAAGAGCGTTCGGTGGTGGAAGAGGTGCGGTAAAACATGGGCGGGTTGTACCGGCATTCCGTCGGAACAACCCGCCCGCGACATTTACGAATTATATAGATGGAATTTCAGTATACTGATCTGGCGCTCATAACTGCTCGTGTCAAAGCGAAAAATGAAGTACGAAGACTTGTTCAATCATGAGCATATAGAAAAGTATAGCTTTCATGATATCCCTCTAGGCGTGGACTGTACGCTTATGAGTGAGCAATACATGAAAGAGGTTAGTGATGCCCTAATCAAAACTGTTGAAAATATCCCAGCTCCATTGTACGAAATTGGCTCAGTTGCTTTCGCGGCAGGAAGAAGGATAAACACGAACTCGCTTGAGATGTCTTGGTACCCAAACGTACATACTAGGTTTCATGAAATTTCAATTTTAATTCCAAAAGAGAAGATTGTAGGGTGCGTTGGTTGCTGGAGATTTGATGTTAAGCCTCGTATTTTTGTAGACCATGAATGGCTTGAAAGCCTATATATGCGAGAGTATTCCGTTTTTGCGTTAGTGGATGTAATAGGTGTTAGAGATGCATTGCGGGAAAACTTGCTCAGAAAGGAAAAGTTGATAATTTTAAGAGATGGAATTGACGCGATAGCATATAAATACAGAGAGATTTCTTTTATTTCATTCGCAGACAGTCTTATATTAAAAAGTAACTGGTCAATTGGGTACTTCGATAAAGGCGTCGACTGCACATACAAGCCAGAAATTTTTTTAAAAATTATTGAAGAGCTGAAAGCAGTTTATAGAGATGTGCTAGGTCTCGGAGTATACGCAGTATTAACGCAGGGAAGTAACGAGTATTACGATGAGTCCCTATTGCATATTTCTCCTTCAAAAAATCATATATGTCTCAATAGTTTAGGGTTGCCATTTGCAGAGCTTTTAGCAATTGAAAATGCGGTAAAGGCTGCAATTAAAGGAGGCATTCATCCTCCTGAGGAAGTTTACATGGATGAGCAATACTATCACTCTTTAAGGTTTAGATATGATTTCGAGAAAAATCTGAAACCAAGTAACGAATATAAAGCACTTATGAAGGCTGAAGCGCCACATTATTTCTATTCATCATTAGATGTTTTGTTAAACAATATCGAGAGTGAGACAGAAAACGGAAGTGATTCGTTATTTGTTAATTTTATGAGAGATCTCCTTTCGCTGAAAAAAGATTGGCGCAATAAATTGCGCCGTATGTTACGGTTAGTATAATTTTTGCTCTTTCTGCGAACGTTGAAAAATTTTTAAGGTGTCGCCATCGCACTGAACTGCGCACGCGGTGTCGCGATACCATGCAACACAATTTGATCGATAGCATTCCAATGCTCCACGCTTGCCAGTGGGTTGGCGTTCAGCACCAGCAGGTTAGCAATTTTCCCCACTTCAATCGTGCCGTAATCTTTTTCCAATCCGAATTGACGAGCATTGTTGATCGTCGCAGCGCGAAAAATTTCTTGCAGTGGTATGCCGGCGACGGCCATCAGCTGCATTTCCTGAAAGGTGTTGTAGCCGGGTTGGTTGCCGTAGGTCGGTGATGATGGCGTGTCGCTGGCGAGCAGCATGGAATGGCCTCGCTCATATAAATCGCGTAGTGCGCGCATGGCTTGATCGGCAATGCGCATTTGTCGGCGATAGATGCGCTGCTCGTCATCGCTGCCGACTTCCGACTTCAATTCCTGTTTGAACCATTGCGCCGCTGGGGTTCGATACCAGTTCAGTAACGCTGGTGGCACCACCCGGGTATAGGCCGGATCGCTCAAGGTATTGGCGTCGAAAAGCGCGGCGAGACCGGGCAATACCCGCAACGTTGGTTGCACAGCGATATTTTTCTCGCGTATGCGTTGGTTCAGTGCGGCAATCGGTGTTGGTAATCCTTCGGTGCCATCGATGCTGGTCCAGTTCCACAAGCCATGGGCGATAACATCAACTCCGGCTTCGACGGCGTGTTGTTGCATGTCCAGCGCGTTGGCATGGCCGAGCACCAGCAAACCTTCGCGATGCGCGGCTTCGCGCACCCGGCGCAGGGTTTCGATGCGGGCCAGCGGCCAGATGCTGGCATCGCCAAAACCGTCTTCGATAAACAGCTTTATACAAAGCGCACCACTGGCTTTGACTTCGGCGACGACCGCTTCCGGTGTGTGCTGTTCGGCATGGGTGCCGGTTGGTAGTGGGTCGGTGTTGGCTGGTTCATGCAGAAAGTTCGGCATGTGTTGATGGCGATGTTCGGCCGACACAAAGACGCTCGGGTAGCCATTCAGTACCGGCACGGCGCCGCAACGGAACAGATCCGGCTTTTGTGGTTGGGCGTTGAAGGCGTTGATTGCTGGAAGATAATTGGATGGGTCAAGCAGTTGCGTGACGCCGTGATACAGATAGCTGCGCGGTTGCTGGCGGATGAACGCCTTGCGCAACGCGCGGACCTCAGCGCTGTCTTCATCGACCAGGCCCGGCACCGAGCTGATATGGACATGCGAATCCATCAAGCCGGGGCTTAAGTATTTGCCGCTGCCGTCTAGTTTGGCCGTGCCCGACGCTACGGCAATTGGTTGTGCGCTGATGGCGGCTATGCGGCCGCCACGGATCAGCACATGCTGATGGCCAACTGGCGCGGAACGCTCAGGCGACAGCAGTGTGATGTTCTCAATCAGCAAATCGCCGGCGTGGGCGGCCAGCGCAAAAAGCAGGACAGTTAGGGTAAAACACAGTCGGGCAAACATCGGATTTCCTCTGGCGTGGTTTGAACGGGGCCAGCATGCCCGCTGTGGTGTTCGTTTCGCCTGAAGTACCGTGAATGATTCGCTGAAGGTTTTCTAAAGGCGGTAGAATCAAGGACTTAGCGCCTGATTACCCGATTGAACGAGCCGACCCAAACATGCCGATAAACACGGATTCGCCCGCCACGGACGCGCCATCGCGCTGGCAATTGGCTAATTGGATCATCGAGCCGGGCCGCAATCGTCTGTGGTTGGAGCCGGAACAGCGCGAGCAGGTGTTGGAGCCGCGCCTGATGTTGGTGTTGCAACAATTGCTGCAAGCAGGCGGCCAGCCGGTCACCGATCAGCAGTTGCTGACCGCGGTGTGGGCCGGGCAGGTGGTCAGTGATGCGTCGATTTACCAGGCCATTGCCCAGTTGCGCAAAGCGCTTGGTGATACCCAAAAGCCCTATCGGTTTATCGAGCGTATTTCTGGTCGGGGCTATCAGCTGCTGCCGACGCCAGTGCCGTTGCCGGATATCGAAGCGACGCCGCCGTCGTCATCAAAGCGCTGGTGGCTTTCCGGGGGGGTCGTGATCGCGCTGGCCTTGTTGGCGGGTCTGGCGTGGTGGCTGAGTCGGCCTCAGCAGGAACCGGTCTTAGCTGAACCAACAGTCGTTAGCACCAGTTCGGCAATGGAAAGTTATCAGTTAGGCCGCTGGCATTGGCAGCAGCGGCAACCGGCAGAGCTGGAAAAAGCGGTCAGTGAATTCAAGCAAGCGATCACGCTAGACCCGACACTGGCGATAGCCAAAGTCGGTCTGTGCGATGCCTACCACTACCAGCACATTTACGCCGACCGGTCGCTGGAACAGGTGCTGGCCTGGTGTGAACCACTGCTGCGCGAAGCGCTGCAACAGCAACCGAAGCTTGGCGAAGCGCTGGCGAGTTTTGCCTTGCTGCGTTTAACCCAGGGCGATCTCGATGCTGCCGAACATTTTCTGGCGCAAGCCTTGGAACAGTCACCGAACCATGCGATGGCCTGGGCCTGGAGTGCGCAACTGCAGCGCCAACGCGGCAGACTACAAGTGGCATTGCAACAGATGCGCAAAGCCGCCGATCTCGACCCGCTCTCAGGCTTAATCAAACGCCATCTGGCGTTCACGCTGGCCGCCACGGGTGCACTGAGCGAATCGCGTGCGGTTTATCGTGAAGCGGTGTTGCTGGAGCCGGATTACACCGATCGGCCGATCGATGAAATCGACATGCTGCCGCTGACCGTTGATCGGGCTATCGCGTTTATCGAATGGACCCGGCGTTACCCTGACCGCATCGTGCCCAGCCCAAACACCGGCGGCTTGGGCGCCAGCGTCAATCTGGCGCTGGTGTGGTTGACGCTCGGGGAACTGGATAAGACGGATCAAGTGCTGCAAAGCATTGAGGCAAATCACGGCGAGCACCACTACGTACTGTTTGCGCGCGCCGCCTGGTGGCAGGCCAAAGGCGACACCGAAAAAGCGCTGACGGTGGCGAAACAACGGGCAGCATTGCAGCCGGATAATCCGGTGTTTTTGACGCCGGTGTGGGCGCTGCAAAATCAACTCGGGCAACGTGAAGCGGTGCGTGCCGCGATACTGAAACTTTTCCCGACATTTGCCGTCGCTGGTGAAGAACCGATTGACCTCTTGCCATTTTTGGCCATTTGGTTAAGCGTGGCGAATAGTGAAGAACGAGCACGATTGCAGCCGCGATTGCGCGAGTTGTTGGCGCACGCGACTGAAGTTGATCACCCGAGCATGATGCTGCGGGTACGGCTTGGTGAACAGCGCGCGGTTTCCGAACAACTGCGCAGCGCGCTGCAAGTGGGTCATCTGCCATTCCCGGGCAATGGCTTTTTGCTGCCGGAGCAGGATCCGATTTGGCAGCAACTCGACGATGATTTGCTGCCTTTGTTGAATGCCAATCGGCAGCGGGTGTTGGCTGCCGTCACTCACTGAGTGCCGGCGTCAACAATACCCAGGATGCGCAGTGAAGTAATCAACAGGGAATTCACGGCGATCTGAAAACCGACGAAAACCAGATACAGCAGCGCCGTGCGCCATAAGCGCGAAAAAATGCCAGCAGGCAGCAAGTTGAACAGCAACCAGCCGAGATATGCTGGCGTCACCAAACGATAAATCCAAAATATAAAATCGTATGGCAACAATACAAACGGCATGATCAGAATTTTCAGCACGTGCACACCGGCAAAACCATAGAGCAACGCAACATAAGCGGCTAATGGTGTCACCCTCGGCTGACACAGCCGGCCCAGTAGCCAGGCCGTCGGAATCAAATACAAAAACAACAAATACTGACCGAAACTCAGCAGCCAGGTCAGCGGTTCGTCGGCATTTTCCACACCAACCACCAAACGGTCACCGGCATCGAGTGCCAGCACCAAGGCAAAATCGATCGTTGCCGCCCAGAAGCAGAGCTTGAATGGATGGGTGAAGTGCTTGCGATCGCCTGCCCAGAATCTTTGCACCAGCGAGGCCGGCTTGGTCAGCAGCGCCTTCAAGGTGCGCGCCAGCGGATACTCGAACTCCAGCAATTGATCGAGAACTCCTGGCAGCAACGCCGCCAGTCGCAATGGCTTGGCCACTTGTTCGCCGCAGGCTGGGCAATAGCGCTGCTCAATGCGATGGCCGCAGTGCGGGCAGTCGACGGGTTGCTCTGCAGAGTTCATCAATGCGTGGCCAGCAAACCAGGATTGTCGGCACTATAAACCGAATCCTCGCGCTTTACGCAACGCGACCGCCGTTTGGCGAATGCTTCTTGCTATGGCACAGTAGTCGCGATGCCGCCAGGAGTAGGAAGATGAACCATCCCAGCAGCGAGCCACAACAAGACAACGGTGTTGTGAACCAAGACAAGGCCATTACGGACCACAACAGCGAGTCAACATCAAACACCGACCAGCGTTTCGTCCGTTGGCCTGGTGGCAAACCGTGCTTTCCGTCGTCGGCGATTTTATTGCAGTGATAGCGCTGTATGCCGCACTGATTGAGTCACGTGCCGTCCGGCAACAAACCGCTGCCGCCGTCTGGCCATTCGTGCAATTGGCCATTGAAGATTTCGATACCGGCGAGCAAGCTGGTTTTAGTATGGGGCTGACCAATGTCGGCGTTGGCCCGGCGAAAATGCAGGGTGTGAAAATCATTCTGAATGGCGTAGCGATCCGCGACAGCGCCCAACTGCTGGCCACGATGAAGGTGCCGGCGACCACGCCAATCAGCCGCAACTTCATCAGCCGACGGGTGTTGCGCCCGGACGAAACCGTCGTGATGTTCAGCACTCACGATGCGGTCCTGGTGCGCAAACTGCAGGTAGCGATGCGCGTGCCGGAAAACGCCATCAGCTATTGCTATTGTTCGATATTTGACGACTGTTGGTTGGCGGATAGCCGGCAAGATTTGCAGAACCCGAAATCAGTGGAGCGTTGTCTGGATTTTGGCGTCGAGGCATTCAATAACTGAAACGCAAGGAGGCAGCCATGCCGTTCGAAAACAAGGAACAAACCGCGCTGGAAATGTTCAAGCATTACAGCGGCATTCGTTTTCTCTTGCTGCCTTTGTTCTTCACCTCGATGGGGGCGATTGTTTACGCCTACTGGACCATCGGTAATGCCACCACGCCTGATGCCGCGCTGCAAACCGCTGTCGCTATCGGCGGTGGCCTGATGTCATTGATTTTCACCGGTTATGAAGTGCACCTGAGCAAAACCCTGCTGACCGTCTCGACATTACTGCCGGACGACGTAAAAGAGCTGAAGCATAGAGAATGGTTTGGTCCGGTGACTTGCCTTACCTTGCTCCTGTATTTCTCTCCAGGGATTTTCTGGGCTTGGCGGATCAGTGCTCACCTGTAGCCTGAAGCTGGGAATAACCCGCCGACCAGAGCGGAACGATCGTCAAAGCTTGGGTCAGTCCGCGTGGCGAATAATCAGCCGTGATTGTGTTTGGTCAGCCCCTTAGGTACATTTCCGTCACACACCGGAGAGAGTGTGAGTAAATGGGGGCGCCCGGTCTGATTTTCTCCTGCCTACCGGCAACATGGAAATTGTGAGCGCTGTGCCCATGGAAGGAATTTTGGGGTCAGTAAATTGAAAATCAGAATTATTGTCATCTTTCTGGCATGGGTGCTGATGCTTCATGCCACCACGGCATTGGCCATCACCGATCAAACCCAGCCGCAAGTACATAAGCAACCGGTACCCGAATGGGCGACATTGCTGACACAGGAACAAATCGATTGGAACAGCAGTGGCGAAGAACTTGACTACTTGTTATTTGATTCCCAAATCAGGTTAAAAGAGCGCCAGTCTGGTCGATTTCTTCGCTTCGTCGCTCGTGCCAATAGCGCGTCTGCGGTCAAGGAATTGTCGGAGATTACCCTCCGCTTTGACCCCAGCTATCAAGCATTGATATTTCATCACGTCGACTTGATTCGTGATGGTCAACGCCTGAATCGCTTGCAGACTGAAAAAATCAAACTGATTCAACAAGAATCGGAGCTGGCCCATTCCATCTACAGCGGCAGTTGGACCGCCTTACTCGTCATTGATGACTTTCGACCTGGTGACAGCCTGGATTACAGCTACTCAATAACGGGACACAATCCGGTATTTGGCGACCGCTATTTCGGTTTTGAACAGTTGACCTGGAGTACACCGGTCAATGCCAGACGAGTGAGTCTGACTAGTGACAAGCCATTGCAAGTGCGGACCAATCAACCGACCGATATACATCGAGAGATCACCTCTGCTGGCGAGCATCGGTTTCGAATCGAGCTTCATCATAAGAAGGCAGATTTGAACGAAGATCGGATGCCGGTCGAAATGATTCCCACCAACTATTTGGAATATAGTGAGTATCGCAACTGGGCAGAGGTCGTTCAGTGGGCAACACCGCTTTATGAGTTTCCACTGGATGAACCAGCATTGGAAAAAAGCTTTGCCCAAGTTGCCTCATCACCAAACAGCGATGCAGAACGAATCAATGAGTTGATTCGGTTCGTGCAAAATGATGTCCGTTATTTTGGTATCGAGTTCGGTACCAATTCCCATGCACCAAGTGCACCGCATGAAACGCTTGCCAGGCGATATGGCGACTGTAAGGACAAAACCGTATTGCTTGTGCACCTACTGCGCAAAATGGGTGTTGACGCTTCGCCGGCTCTGGTTTCCGCAGAAACACGCAGTCATATCAAGCATCGACTGGCTTCGCCGGGTGCGTTCGACCACGTTATTGTCAGCTATCTATGGAATGGCAAACGTTACTGGGTTGATCCGACCTACACCGAACAGGCCGGGAATGCCAAAACGCGTTCGCTGCCGATGTTCGAACAAGCTTTGTTGCTAAAGGCCGATAGCAAGAAACTTGTCAGTATCGCCGCAGTTCATCCGGAACAACAGCTGAGCCAGGTGAAAATTGACGAACAATTGCGACTCGACGAGAAAACGTCAGAGATGGACATTCACCTGCAGATTGAATACGAAGGCTGGCGGGCAGATGAAGTACGGTACGATATCAAGTCAACCACTACCGATATTTACCAGAAAAATATCAAGGAGTACTTTCAGAAGCAGTTCAATGAAATGGAGTTGATCGGCGCCATGGAAAAAATGGATGACATTGAGAACAATCGTCTGTCCCTTCGGTTCCGCTTCCGCGCACCAAGACCGCACACGGAAGGAGCGGCCCGTTCCGAATATGTCATGGCCTCCACATTGATGCGCGATTACGTGCTGAAGCCAGCGATATTGGATCGGAAATACCCGTTCAGGCTCTTACCTGACCTGGTGGTAAGCCAGAACACGAAAATCATCTTTCCCGAACATCGAAAGATTCTGTGGGTATCTGATCTGGGTCAATCCGACGTAAAGAGTCCATTCTTCTCCGTGCAACGCAACGCCACGCAAAATGGCAACACACTGGATATCAGTATGGAATATCGATCCGTACAATCATTGTTGCCACCAAAGGATGTTCAGGATTACCTGAAACAATCCAACGCAGCGCTGGAAGCGTTGGTCACCGTCGTATGGGCCGACCAAATTGGAACCAGCAAAGACGGCGTCGATAAGGCAAAAGTCAAAGGATTGATTGAAAAGCTCAAGGCAAAAAAACCATGAAAAAATCGATTGTCTCTACGGTATTCGTGTTGGCGTTGACCGCTTGCGCAGGTCGAAATGCGATGAATCCCGATCAGCGGTTCAATGAAATGGCTGACCGAATCATGAAGCAACAGCAGGTGCCATTGTATCAAGCGGCGTGGAATGCATACTTGCGAAGCAGTCAGGTTAGTCAGTCAAACGCCCAGCACGAGGCATATCTTAGGGCGCTGGATCAAATTCAGAAAGGCGAGCTGTCCTGTGACCAGGTTAACTGGTCGATACTTACCCGTCAGAATTTTTGGGCGCTAAAGCCGCATCTGAGTGCGTCGGCGTGTTATCAGGAAAAAGGAAAACTAGCGCTCGCCCAACAGCACGACGCGGCTGTCGAATTCATCCTGAACGGTATCCTGCGCAGTGGTGACGGCGAGGATGTCAATTCTGCCTATGAAGTGGCTTCGCTTGGTGACGCCGACGATCTGATTGAGTTCATGGGCCTGCGAGTCATAGATTCCTATGGCGAGTTTCATGCCGCAAGACAGGGACTTTATTATGTTGTGGTCGCCGAAGATCTGGAGACTGGCCAGCAAAAAGAAATCTATCTGAATAATCAACGATTCATTCACGCAGTCGTTGGTGCGCAGTATCCATTTCTCGGCACGTTCGATGGCTGGAACACGAAAGTATTGCCGGAGCTCGCCGAATACGGCAAATACATGAAAGTGCCGTTAGGTGACGCCGCGTTTGCGGATGGTAAAACAGATGAAGGTTTTAAACACTACATGGCGGCGATTGCGGAAGGCTCTCATCGGGCCCGGGTTCGCCTGGCGGTGCAGTGCTTGCGAAAAAATCTGCCCCAGCTCAGCAACGATCAGTGCGTGCAAATATTGGTGGAAGCCGTTGAGGCTCAGTATGTTCCGGCGATCATCCTGTTGGCCTTCGCCTATGAGTCGGGCTTTGGCGTTGAAAAGGATGTTGCACTCAGTCGTGAGTTGCTCGCTTCAATCGGCAATCGGAAGCCACCAGGTTACAGTGAGTTTGCCATGTACAAGTACTGGGGTGATGAAAGCATTGGCAAAAAGAATGACGCTGTGGCCAATGCCTATCTTAGCAAATCTGAAGCAATGGGCTTTCCCGAAGCAAAGTTGGTGGCGTTACTGTTGCGGATGGGGAAGAGCCCAAAGGATTGGGAAACACATTTGACGGAGCTAAAGAAGCTCGGGGAGGATGGTAAAGAAGTTGCCGCTTATCTGGTTGGTGAATTCCTTTACGAAACCAATCAGAAGGGTACTGAAGAATTCAATGAATCGGAGGTTTGGTTCAAAAAAGCGGCCGAGAAAGGGCACCCTGCGTCGTTCAATGTTCTGGGTCGAGCCGCACAAAGGGGGGAATATCGTGCAGTCAATATTCAGGATGCCAACTATTACTTTACCGAAGCAGCTATTCGCTTTAATCCAAACTCTATGTTGTCGCTCGGCTATCACGCTGAAAATGGTCGAGGTGTAGTTAAAGATTATGCCCAAGCTTTCAATTGGTATGCGATGTGCCATGCTCAGGGTAACGAAATATGCAGCCATAATCTTGGGCGCTTGTTTCACTATGGATTTGGCGTCAAAGTTGATTACGCGATTGCATTCAAACTATATATGGAGTCGGCCGAGAAGAATTATCCAAAAGCCTTTAATGGGCTCGGAATATTGTACAGAGATGGCGAGGGAGTTGAGAAAAACATAGGAAAAGCCATTGAATATTTTCAAAAAGCAGCCGATAGAAATGATGTATATGCAAACTACAATCTCGGAGTACTCTTTCTGTTGGGTAGAGACGTTCCGCGAGACCTTGATAAAGCAAAAAAATATTTGCTGAACGCGGAAGGTCACCCATTTGTAGATGTGCGTTTGCGAGAGCTGGCGTCGATAATCAGTGTAGCTGAACCTGAGCAATCGAAGTAACAGACCGTCCAGCAATTGACTGGGGAAATAAAAGGGCTCTGAACAGTCATAGAGTAATCCGCGTAGCTTGATCGAAAACGGTCAGAGCAAAGGACAGACTCTGACCGAGTTACCAACGGCCAAGCTATTGCAGCTTTAAAGCATCACGCAGCACCGCCCAATGGACATATTTGAAATTTTGTTTGCCTTGTGGCAGACGTTTACGGCCATCTTGTAGCACCAACAAGCCGTCCACGTATTCTCCACCAAAATTGACTGAGCTGACTTCCAGTCCATCGGTCTCTGATACACCATCAATACCGGCAAGTGCGTTCATGCCGACCTGAAACTTGCCGCGGAAACGGAAGGGGGCTTCGGCTTCAAGCACAACATAACTGTCATCGCCCTGGCTGGAGATCACCAGATAGCTTTTGCTCTTGCCTTGATACAAACCAATGCCTTCGACATCCGCTTTCAATTGCTCACCAACTGACATAACCGGCTCCGGTTTACCGGATTGCGCCGGGTCAGCCGATAAGGTCCAGACGCCGTGTTTTTCTTCGCCGATGTACAAGCGATGATTCTGATCATCGGCGACACAGCCTTCGGGTTGAGAGGCAACACTGAACTCGCGCAGTAGCTCTGCCTTCAACTCGCCGTTATCACCGTGCAAGCGATACTGGAGAACGCGGCCATCCTTGTCATTGGGCAAGACGTGAATTTCGCCAGCAACCGGTGAATACAAGCAAATGCCGTAGATGTCATTCAGTGGTGTCGGCAGTGTGCCGAGATCACGCAGTCGACCGGTCTTCGGTTCAATGGCAAATACTGCCAGGCTATTATCATTGCGCTTAGTACCGACGGCGATATCAATGGTCTGCTCGCCAAGCCGAAAACCTTTGCGCAAGTCAACGTTGTTTAGATCACCGCTGGCGAGGCGCTGCACTTCTTTGCCCCGCAGATCGTAAACCAGTAAACCGTATTTTTTGTCGGTGCCAATCACCAGGCTTTTACTGGTATCGCTTGGGTGCACCCAAATCGCCGGGTCATCGGCAGCATCGCCTTCGGCAACGACCAAATCGGTTTGTTGTTGCGGCAGAATGGTGATTACCGAATCGATCAACTTTGGCTGATGAGTCCAGGTAAGCTGAGCTTGGTAGAACTGTTCGTCGCGATCATCACTAATCATCAACGCTACTCGCTCGCCGAACATCTGCACACTCAGTTGCTCAGGTTCGGCAAGGCCATTCAGTTTCCAGCTTGAGAAGGGCTGCCATTGCGCTTCCTGACGCTGATAGGCATGTAGTGACTGCTGCTCACCATCAAGGATCAACAAGCCGCCCGGAACCACGGCAATATCCGCTGCGCTATGTAGGCGACCAAACGGTTGCAACAAATCAATAGGTAGACGAATCGGGTCGGTTTCCGCCGCCGCTGGGTAACGCCAAACGCCAACCCCTTCTTCGTTGACAAATAGATCCGCCTGTTGATCATCGACAGCGCAAAACGTCGCGCTTGGCGGCAAGCTTAAGTCGCGCACGTGCTTCGCTTCGACCAGCAAACTGATGCCGGCACCAACCAGCCATTGTTCGCCACGACCTTCTTCCCCAACGAGAAACAGAAACAGGTTATTTTGCGTATCGCGATAGAAGCAGAGATCTTCAACACCAAATGCTGGTGTCGGTAGCAGCAGTGGCGAGGAGAATTGTTGTGTTGTTGGCGATGCCAGTACCACCAACGGCTGCAAACGCTGACGATCAAAACTGGCCAGGGCAATCGTTTGCGAGTCCAGTGTGCGCAGATCAAGGCTGGTCATTCGACCTGGTAGTTGCGCGTAGGCATCGCCATCGGTGTCGAGCAATTGCAGGCCGTCACTGAGGCTGGCCACCATGCGGTCCGGCCCTTTATCCACTGGCTGAGACAATAATGCTACCGATTCCAATCGGCGTTTAGCGCTGACCGGCCAAACCGTCGGGTGTAGCGATTCGGCGTCAGCTTTTTCTTTGCTGACTAAATCCGGCGCTGTCGGTGGTGTCGAGGGTTGACAGGCCATTAGCGGAACAATGACTGACGCAATCAAGGAAAACATAAAAACAGATTTCATAAACACTCATTGATAAAATTATCCGGCTCACGTCTCGAGCCGGATGGTTAAATGGAAGTTTCGCCAAGAAAAATCAAAACGCGTTGTAGCTGATGCCAGCGCTATAGCTCGGACCATATTCTTCGTACTGAGCGTTAAAGCGACGACGACCGGTGTAAGCGTAGTACGGCTCATCACCGAGATTACGTGCTTCGACAAACAGTTGCAGGCCCTTGCTCAGATACCAGCGCGCTGATAAGTCGAACTGGGTTTGCGCTTTAACAAAAATATCGTGCTCTGGGTCATCAACGGCGGCGACTTCCAGCAAATAATCAGATTTGTAATTCGCGGTCAGGCGTAAGCTAAGGCTCTCGTTCTCGAAGCCGATGGTCAGGTTACCCGTGCGATCGGATTGGCTGGGCAAATCAATTTTGCGACGGTCGCCGCTGCCATTCTCGATATCGGCGTCGGAGCGTGACAGCGTGGTGTTCGCCGCCAGTAACAAGCCCGACTCGAACTTATGCGACCAGCTGAGTTCCAATCCGTAGACGCTGGCTTGCTCGCCGTTAATAAAAGTAATGGCTTCATCGAAATCGACCCAGTCACCACTACCGGCCAAATCGGTTTGATAAACGAAGTTATCGATGTCTTTATGGAACAGATAAGCCGACATCGCGCTGGCACGGCCATAGTAATGTTCGATACCTGCATCAAGATTTCGTGACTCCAACGGCATCAAGTTCGGGTTGCCAAACTCCGCTTCATCGCCATCAATGACAAAGCCCGGCGCGCGCTCGCCAAAGCTCGGGCGCACGACGCTGTGACTGAGTGCCAAACGCATCTGGGTGTCATCGTCGAACTGATAACGGCCATGCAGGCCGGGCAACCAATGGGTATCGTCACGTTCGGCCCGAATGCTTTCAAACTCACCGTCGCGAATGCCGGTGCCTTCAGCCGCAAAATCGGCTTGCTCAACTCGCACACCGGCAATCAGATGCCACTTATCCCATTCGACGGTTTGCATCAGGTAGGCGGCATTAACGTCTTCCTGCATCGTGAAGTCTTCGATACGTGAGGCCTCTTCATCGAAAAATTCATCACGGTCGAGCATTGCCAGCAGATTGTTGATGGCTGCTGCCGAAATGCCAGGGCCAAACCGGCCCAGCGTGTAATCAACTTCACCCGATTGCAGTGCGGTCAAGCTCAGTTGGTCGTCATCGATACCAAAATCACTAAAGTCTTCAAACGCCCAGACATCAATAGCATTGGTTTTTTCCCGGCGGCTGGCTTTGGCACCGAATTTGAATTCGGCTTCGTGATTACCCCAACTGAATGCGCGAGCCAGGTCGACACGAAGATTTTGTTCTTTGTCGGTGGTTTTGCTGCGCGCCAACTCCGCTTCCTCGAGCGCAAAGTTGTCGGTATCGAAGAAGCGGTCGGCCAAACTAAAGCGCGGTTCGCGCGTGTTCTGGAAGCTGGCCTCGTCCTCATCGGCTTCAAACGCGGCTGGCGACAATTCATGCGGGTTAGCTTCACCGGCACGGCTAATGCCAAGTTGGGCATTGAAAGTCCATTGCCCAAGTTGGCGTTGACCACCAAGCACGAACGACTGAATCGTTTGCGTCTCCTCGCGTGCCTTCAGTTCGCGCACGACTTCGGCATTGCCGGTTTCGCCGGCCGCCATCGCGTCCTCAAACTCAATCGCCATCGACTGGCGCACCTCATCATCGGCAAAGCGGCTGTACAGCGTGCGCAAGTAATATTTGCTGGCCTCATCCGGACGGTAATCGAAGTTGACTGCCGCACCGATACGTTCACGAGTGATACGGTAATCGCGCAGCTCAGCGGCTTCCAGCCGCGCTTCATCATCGAAATCCCAGTCACCGCCGGTTTCAACGTTGTCAGAACCAAAGCGACGATCGTGATAACTGAACGCGGCAGCAATGCCAAAGGCATCGCTCAAGCGTTGGCTGAATGCCGCGCCGAATTTCGGGCTGTTCTCTCCGGTATTGCTGTCGTAACCGGATTCCGCATTCAGCGAAACATAACGATCCTTATGATCGAATGCCGACAGGCTTTCCACTTCAACCGTGCCGCCCAGTGAATTGGCATCCATATCCGGTGTCAGGGTTTTGCTAACTGACAGACTTTGAAGCAATTCCGCAGGCAGCACATCAAGTGCAACGGCGCGGCGATCACTTTCCGGCGCGGGTACCAGGCTGCCGTTGATCGTTACAGTGTTCCAGTCCGGGCTTAAACCGCGAATGCGAATAAAGCGGCCTTCGCCTTGATCGCGTTCAATGGAAACACCCGGCAAGCGCTGCAAGGCTTCGGCGGCATTATCGTCCGGCAATTGACCAATGCCGTCGGCTTTGACCACCGATTCAATGCGATTCGATGCACGTTGTTCTTGTAAGGATTGATCAAGGCTTTCCGCCTGACCATAAACGACGATGCGCACTGGTTGATCATCAGCGACCGTCAGCGTCGATAAACTGGCACAAATCGCCAGCGCCAACGTATTCAAAGCAAAACCCGGACGTTTCACGTTACCACTCCCCGAAAAACCTGCAGACCGAAGAAGCCGACCGCAGCTCTGGGAGCGAACGCTAGAGAAAATGCATGTCAGTTCCGTGACAGTCGTTATGACACCGGCGGGAAGACGCTAGGTTTGATGTAAGTCGCTACGGGAAATGAGCCGAATGAACCCCTAAGCATTACCACCAATTCAACGCGTTACCCACGCAAGTGTTTGCATGCATCTACAGAAGCCCAATGAAACAGCGTGTTCGGTTGGCACAAGCGTAAAAATTGACAAGCCATTTGCATTTGCCTTGAGCTGAAATGACCCGGCAATCGCCAATTGCCACAAAACCGTCATCTGAATGTGGCCTGCTTGTCATCCAGGTTTAACGGTTCGGTTCATTCAATGAGCATTCCATTGCAACAGCAGCAACGTTTATTGCTGGGTACTTTGTTGGCGGCAATCGTGCTGATGCTGACGCTGATTACGCATGGCTACTTCAAGCCGGCTGATTCCTGGTCTTGGCTCGATATCGTTGGTGAAGGCGGCATGGTGATCATGGCCGTGTGCTGGTTGCTGTGGCTGGCACGCAGTCGGCCGGCTGGGCGCGTCACGCTGTTGTTGCTCAGTGGTGTAGCAGGGGTGTTGCTGTCGCTATGGGCCGATTGGCTTGATGAGTTCATCAAGCTTTCCGATATCGACTTGCTCGATAAATGGCTGGAAAACGCGCCGATGCTGATCGGTTTGGTGCTGCTGACCGTCGGTATTTATCAACTGCAGCAAGAACAACTGGCGCTGAACCAGCACATGCGCAAACGCGAGCGCTTGTTTCGCGAGCATCGCGATTTCGACGCACTTACGCCGCTGAACGGCGCGGCTTACTTGCGCCGGCAATTGCGGCATGAGTTGCAGTCAGCGCAGCCATTCGCACTGATTCGTCTGGAGCTGAAACGCTTCGAGCAAATCAATCGTGAGCACGGTCATGCTGAAGGTGATCGGGTTTTGCAAAGCATCAGTCAACTATTGGTGCTTAACCTGCGTGAGCAGGATTTGCTCTGTCGTCTGGCTGGTGATCGATTTGTCGCGCTACTGCCGCAGACCAGTGAATTGGAAGCAGAGCAAGTTGCTGCCGATCTGGAGCTGGCGGTATTGCATTACCCGCACAAAACCCGTCATCAGCAGCGCGTGTTGCTGCAGGCGAGAACCCGCTTGCTGGTCGCAGACGAGCACGACAGTGTCGATAGCTTGATGACACGCTTGTCGGAAAAGCCGGCACCGGACCTTTGGTATCCGGCGGCGATTTGAAATGATGAATTCGGCGCACGGATTTGAGCGCGATGACCGGATTATTCCGGTTCATCATCAGCCGGCCTGCCTGATCGATTTTGCCTTGGCTCGTGAGATCAACAGCCATCAGCTGTTACGTGGCACCGGCATTTTCCTGGAGCAACTGCAAGAGCTGGAAAAGGGCATCAGCCCGGCGCAATGGCTACGGCTTTGCGACAACACCGAACGCTGTTTGGCTGCCGAAGACACCAGTTTTCAGATCGGTCAGCGTTTGCTGCCCGGTCATTATGGTCCCGTCAGTATTGCTCTGACTCACGCCGCTGACGTCTTGCAGGCAATGCAAATGCTCTGTCAGTTTCCGGCCGAATTGAGTCCATTGTTGGCGCCACGATTGATACTCGATGAGCGTTATATCGGCGTCTACTGGCTGGATAGCTGCGGTCTTGGCAAACAGCATCGCTTTGTTGTGGAAACGGCCGCCAGCGCCGTAACGGCAATGTGCCGTTGGCTCAGTGGAGAAAAATTGCCTTGGCGCTTTCTGTTTGCGCATGACAAGCCGGACTACATTGAGCAGTATCACGCTCATCTCGGTGATGACTTACATTTCAATGCGCATGTTGATGCGATGATTTTGCCGCGCCAATTCGCTACTCGTACCTGGCCTCGCGCTGTCGCCAGTGTTGCAAGCAAGGCAATGCACGAGGCCGAAGTGCAGCGACAACGCCAGGGCTTTCAACAAAGCTTTATTGCCGTCATTTATGACTTCGTCTGGCAACACCGACGTAGCGGTTGTTCACTGGAGCAATTATCTGAGCATCTGGCGATCAGCCCGGCGACCTGCAAACGTAAACTAAAGCTACACGACAACAGCTTTCAGCAACTGCACGATCAAATGCGCAAACATGTGGCGCTGTACCTGTACTGGGCCAAGGGTTATCGCAGCGAAGACGTGGCGAACTATCTCGGCTTTCACGACAGCACCAATTTTCGACGCTCATTCAAACGTTGGACTGGGCAGCTGCCCAGTGTCATCCGCGACTGGCTGCCGCAACTCGGCCTTTGATCAGACGACGTCTTTTTCCGTCAACAGCAGCGTCTGCAACCTCGCCTGTTGTTCTGTTATGAAGCGCACGTGACCAACCGGAACATGCGCCGGCAGAGCGGCAATAAGCTGCTGTGCTTCCGTCGCCTCAAAGCCGCCGCACAGCTCCACTAGTTGTATGCCTTGCTCGACCAGTTGCCGAGCGACCTCAACCGCTTGATGGGTATCGCTGACGCCAATGATCGTCGTTTGGAAAAACTCGGAATCCAGCTGCTGGCGATGCTGCTCCGGCTGATAACCCGGCGCTTTGATCAAAAAAGCGTATTGGCTCAAACTCATTGCTTATCCTTGTTTCGCTTGGTTATTGGTTCGCTGCTGCCATTGCTCATTGAACAATGGCAGGTATGAACGCGAAACTGGCACGGTCTCGTTGGTCTCGCGTAGCCGCAGTTGATAGCCTTGGGCATTGCCGTCAATTTTTCGGATCCAGTTCAGATTGACCAAGTACGAGCGATGACAGCGGATGATGGCGGTGGCTTGCAGCTGTTTGCTTAGCGCTTGCAGGCTGATGCGAAGCAAGTGGTGGCCATTGCCTGTGACGAGTTCGCAGTAATTCTGTTGTGCGCGAACATAGGCGATATCGGCTTCATGGATTGTCAGCGTTTCTTCGGTGTCGCTGATTAGCGTCAATGGCTTGGTGGCAACCGTGCTTGTGATTGCGGCATTCGCTGAAGGCTCAGACAACTGCTGTTGCTGACGCAGCGTAGTCCGCATCAGCGCATTCTGTTTGACGACTATGGTTAGCGCCACTGGCACGCTGCCGACCAGTATCGTGATCAGCAGAAACTGCACTGCACTGGCCGCATCGAAACGGGTATAGCCCTGCCAGAGCGCCAATAGGTAAATCAACATTGCCAGCAGCAGTAAATTGGCGAATTGATAGCGCAGCGCCTTGCCGACCGTCCAACTGGCTTCCCATCGTTCATTCTGCCACGCTGGCAGCACAAGCTGGGTCAGCACCGAAAGCATCAGCAGACCGATGGTCACCCGCAACAGGAATTGCCAGGCCGATTGCCGATCAAGATGACTGAGTCCGAACGGCAGAATGACGGCAAAGATCAACGCTGCTGAGAGCGCAACCAACAGCAACCACAGTAACTCAGGCATCCAACCCAGGAACAACGGATAACGCTGCTGCCACCAGTGCGTATGCTCAGCATCGATACCAGCGTTTGTTATTCGTCCCGGAGGTTTGTCACTCATCACTGCCTGCTTGGTTCCTTGCCGCGTCAGCGTAGGCTGGGTTCTGTCCATTGTCGCAGGAGTATACACAGTGATGACCGCAAAACCCGCTCGCGCGATTTGGCAGGGGCATTTACTGCAGTTTGAATCGCAGCCGGATTGGCCGATCGAGCGCCGGCTGGTTTTGCGCCTGCTTTGGCTTTTTATCGTGTTCGAGCTAGTGCTTGGGCCGCGCCTTGGCTGGTGGTCTTTACCTGTATCGTGGCGCTTGCCATTGCAGTGGACAGCGATGCTGCTCGCGCTGCATTGGAGCGCGGTGTCATATCGTGCCATCGGTTTCAAACCCTGGTCGATCTGGACCAGAACCGAGCGCTGGTATCTGCCGCAAGCCGTGGTGCTGGCGAATCTGATTTTCTTTGCTTTGTTCTCTGCGCAGTTCTTGGCACTGGCGTCGGCACCCGCTTATGTTGCCACGCTACTGTTATTGATATTGATGCAACTGCTTTGGGGCGCCTGGCAGGAGTTGATCTATCGCGGGCTGTTGCAAACGGCGTTGCGACATTGGTTGCGGCCGTGGCCGGCGTTACTGATCGCCAATACCGCTTTTACCTTTGGGCCGCTGCATTTCTATCATTTGTTTATTGAGCGTTCGTGGCTGGCAACGCTGGCAATGTTCACGGCGATTTGGTTCATCGGTTTGTTGTTCGGCATTCTGTTTCTACGCACGCGCAATTTTTGGTTGATTGCCGTGCTGCATGGCATTGGCAATGTTTATATCGATGGACCAGCAATGCTGGCACGCTGGCTGACTCAATCCTGATGATCAATGTGATTTTTGGCCGAGGTCAGCAGGCGCAAGGTAACGAACGTAAGCAGACTCAGCAGCAGGGCAATTTCAAGGCGGTTGGCGGCGACGGCAATACCGATGGCGCCGGTTACCCAAAGACTGGCAGCGGTTGCTGTGCCTTGCACTTCGCCTTTGCCATCGATGACCGTTTTCAGAATGGCGCCGCCACCGATAAAACCCATACCGGAAATGATGCCGGACATCACGCGAGATTCCGCTTCCGTGGTATCGAGTATCTGGAAACCGAGCAGCACGTAAGCACAGGAGGCGACAGCGACCAACGGAAACGTGCGTAACCCCGCTGTGCGCTGACGCTTTTCCCGATCCCAGCCGATGGGAAATGCCAGCAGATAGGCGATGGTCATGTCGCGAATGTGCGCGCCAATCAAAAGCCAATCGACATCAGGAATCCACTGCACTTCTGAGTACCACTCAATTGACTTTCAGGTTCACTTCAATGTTATTGCGCGTGGCATTCGAATACGGGCAGACCTTGTGCGCGGCTTCGACAATTTGTTCGGCGCGGTCGCGCTCCATGCCCGGCACATGCACATGCAATTCCACCTGCAAACCAAAACCGCCAGGGATTTCGCCAATACCGACGGCGGAATCAATATACATATCATCTGGTAGCGACATTTTCTTTTGACCTGCGACATATTTCATCGCGCCGATAAAGCAAGCCGCATAGCCGGCTGCGAACAACTGCTCCGGGTTGGTGCCCTCACCACCTTTGCCGCCCATCTCCTTCGGCTTGGTCAGTTTCACGCTCAGCTCTTCATCAGAGCTGACAGCGCGGCCGTCACGACCGCCGGTGGCTTTGGCGTGGGCGGTGTACAACAGTTTCTCGATCTTTGTTGCCATTGAAGGACTCCTTGGTAAATTGAATCGTTATCGCTTATCACAGTTAACGCTTCTAGCGTAGAACCGAACGTCGGCATGACCTGCAACTGTTGTTCTCCTAATAGCGCTTCGCTGTAAAAGCTGCCTCTGCTTATGACGCGATTTCAAGCCTTGTTCACATTTCGGTGCAGCGATCAGGCGCTAAGATTAACTAGAGGCTATCTCAAAAAGAGTCTGGGTGATGGTGAGGTGCGCGAATAGGAGCGCAGGAACCGGAGTTTGCAAGTAGTAAATGAGGATTGTTCACCACATCCATGTGGTGAACCCTTCGGACTACGCGAAAATCCGCCCCCGGCGGATTTTTCCGAGCACCGCATTCGCGCAGATCGCCGAGCTCCAGGCATTTTTGAGATAGCTTCTAAACCAATGAATGCGAGGGACACCGATGAGCACGGTGCTATGGGCCAATATCCTGATCAATGGTGAAGTGCAAAGCGATCAGGCAGATAAATGGGCACTGTACAAACATCAGAGCAAGCTGAACCGACTCAGTCGCAATCTGCACGTTGCTTCATTCAATGATGCCTGCGATGACACCGACTTGCGATTCCATTTCGGCCAGCAATCGCTGCCGCCGGGAATGCAATCGACCGATCAACTGATGGCCAGTAAAGGCCGCTGGCTCGATGTCGATCAGGCTGAACGCATGCTGGAAACCCTGCTGCTATACATCACCACGCAAAAGCTGCGTTTTGGTTGGCTGCGTGATGACCGCCTTGAGGTCGAACGCGAACTGAAAGACAGCATTCATTTTCTGCAGCAGGCGAAAGTCGGCGGTGGCAAATTCAATTTCTCGATTGTCAGCTGAGTATCATTGCTGCGTATTTTTCACATTGCAGACATGACATTCTGCCTTCGTTGATAACAGCCTTCATGCGACACTGCCGCCACTTTTTCGGCTCAAGGAATCCGTATGAGCTTTCACCCTGCCATGAAATCACTGCTGGGCGCCGCGATGATATTTTGCGCGAGCATCTCACTGGCGGCAGATAACACTGAGCTGACCCGTCAAGTGACTGAAGCCGAGCGCGGCTTTGCGCAAACGATGGTCGAGCGCGATTTCGAAAAATTCGCCAGCTTTATCGCCGATGACGCCGTGTTCTATGGCAACAGCGCGCAACGTGGCAAGCACGCTGTGCTGGCCGAATGGCAGGCCTTCTTCAAAGCTGAGCAAGCGCCGTTTTCCTGGCGTCCGGAACAAGTCGATGTGCTCGACTCCGGTACGCTGGCGCATAGCAGCGGCCCGGTCATTGATGCCAAGGGCAATGTCGTCGCCCATTTCAATTCGGTTTGGCGCTTGCAAGCGCCAGGCGTCTGGAAAGTGGTGTTTGATAAAGGCTGCAGGGTGTGTGCCTGTGAAAAGCCGCAAGACGCTACAGATAAAAAGTAAAACAAACCAGAAGCGGTGATTCGTTTTTTCTTCGTCGGTCAAACCCTTAACAAAAGTAATTTGATCGACGAAGCGTATGGTTCGGTGAGAGCCTGACGCTAAGCTGACAGATTCAACGGTAATTCCCGCAAGCGCTTACCAGTCAACACGGCCACGGCATTGGCCACCGCTGGCGCAATCGGTGGTGTACCCGGTTCACCGACGCCGCCGGACTTTTCCTTGCTATCAACGATAAACGTTTCCACGACCGGCATGTCATTGAGTTTCAACACGACATAATCGTGAAAGTTGGATTGCTGCACTTCACCATTCTTGATCGTCAGTTTGCTGTGTAACGCTGCCGCCAAGCCGTACGCGACACCGCTTTCCATTTGCGCCTGAATACCCTCCGGATTGACGGCGATGCCGCAGTCAATGGCGCAAGTCACCTTATGCACTTTGATTTGTTTGTTTTCAACGGATACTTCCGCGATTTGCGCGACAAAGCTGCCAAACGATTCATGTACGGCGATGCCGTGCGCGCGGCCTTTCGGCAGCTTTTTGCCGTAGCCGGCTTTTTCGGCAGCAAGATTCAGCGTGGCCAAATGGCGCGGTGAGTTGCTGAGCAACGCGCGGCGATAAGCCAGTGGATCTTTACCGGCTTTTTTCGCCAGCTCGTCGATAACGCTTTCCATGATAAAGCCGTTATAACTGTGGCCGACCGAACGCCACCACAGCACGGTGACACCGGGATTCGGTGAATGCAGGCCGACGCGGTGATGCGGCACGGCTTTCAAATACGGCGAACCGGCGATGCCTTCGACCGAGGAATGATCCACACCATCTTTGACCGCCGAGCTTTCAAACGGTGTGCCGGTCAGAATCGATTGACCAACGAGTTGATGATCCCAGGCCTGTGGCAAACCGCTTTTATCGAGCGCGACACGAATCCGCTGCACATACATCGGACGGTAGTAGCCACCGTGAATATCATCTTCGCGGCTCCACACGGTTTTTACCGGCGCGTTCGCGGCTTTCGCGACATGCACCGCTTCGGCTACGAAATCGGCGACTGGATTGGCACGTCGACCGAAGCCGCCACCGAGGAACGTGGTATGCAGTGTCACTTGCTCTGGCTTCAGGCCAAGAATTTTTGCTGCCGTCGCTTGATCAATGGTTTGAAACTGAGTGCCGGTCCAAATCTCGCAACTGTCCTTGCCAATCTTGACGGCGCAATTCAGTGGCTCCATTGGCGCATGCGCCAGGTAAGGCACGTGATATTCCATTTCCAGCACGTCTTTACTTTCGCTCAGTGCTTTTTCGACATCGCCAGCTAGCTGGGCGGTGGCGCCATGCTTTTTTGACAAGGCCTGAAATTGTTTACGCAGTTCGTCAGTGCTGATGCTGGCGTTCGGGCCGCGATCCCATTCAATTTTCAAGGCATCGCGACCTTGTTTCGCGGCCCAGTAATGATCGGCGACAACCGCGACACCACTCGGCACCTGCACCACCTGACGCACGCCTTTGACTTTTTTCGCGGCACTGGCGTCGAAACTTTTTACCTTGCCACCAAAGGTTGGTGAACGGGCAACGAGCGCGGTCAGTAGGCCGTCGAACTGGATATCGATACCAAACTTGGCTTTGCCGGTAATTTTCTCAGGCGTGTCGAGCCGTTTGGTCGGCTTGCCGATGCGGGTCCAGTTTTTCGGGTCTTTCAGCCTCACTTCTGTTGGTGTCGGCAGTTTCGCGGCGGCGTCGGCCAATTCACCAAACGTGAACGATTTCTTGCCGCAAATAACCTTGCCATTTTCCGCTTTGCAGTCGCTGGCTTTCATGTTCGATTTTTGCGCGGCAGCACTGATCAGCAGCGCTTTCGCCATCGCGCCGGCCTGACGGTAACGATCAAATTCCGACCAGGTGGTCGTCGAACCGCCAGTACCTTGCACACCCCACACCGTATGCGCATACACCGGTGCTGCCGGTGCGTGCTGCACCTCGATTTGTTGCCAGTCACATTCGAGTTCTTCGGCGATCAACATCGGCAGCGTTGTCCAGATGCCTTGGCCCATTTCCGAGTGGGCGAGCAATACCGTGATGCGATTGTCGCTGCCTATTTTCAGGAAGACATTTGGCGCTGGCAGTTTTGCCGCAGCAGGTGCGTCCGCGGCTAGTGCTTTGTGCAAAGACAATGGGATACCGATGATCAAACCAGCGCCAACAACCGCGCTCGATTGCAAAAATTTACGGCGGGATAAATCGATGTTCGCCTTCATGCGTTTTCTCCCTGAACATGGCAGCTAACGCCGTTTGGCGTGCTGGAGAAAAATGTCTAAGCCTTGCTTAATTTGGCGGCGTGATGCACAGCAGCGCGCACGCGTTGATAAGTGCCGCAACGGCAAATATTGCCGCTCATCGCGTTGTCGATGTCTTGATCGGTCGGTGCGGCATTGCTGGCCAGTAGCGCGGCGGCGGCCATGATTTGTCCACTCTGACAATAACCGCATTGCACGACATCGTGTTCGGCCCAGGCTTTCTGCACCGGATGCGAACCGTCTTTCGACAGCCCTTCAATCGTCGTGATGTTTTTGCCTTCAGCAGCCGATACCGGTGTGACACAAGAGCGAATCGCGGAGCCATCAAGATGCATGGTGCAGGCACCGCATTGCGCCATGCCGCAACCGAATTTGGTGCCGGTGAGATTCAAGATATCGCGCACCACCCACAGCAGTGGCATATCGGAGGCGACGTCGACTTTATGCTCGACGCCATTGACGTTCAGTTTCATGCTAGCCTCGCTTGCTTGGAGAGGAAGTTCTGGAACTGCGAACGACCGACTCTACACCTGTGATTGTGACCGCTACAAGCGTAGTTCATTACGCGCGCGGCAAACATTTCAAGACGGCATGATAACGATGCCGAACGGGAGCACAGCGACGATGAGCGAACGACAAGCTTTGCTGGCAACGCTGGCGCAACTGCCGGTTGATGACGAGGTGGTTTTGGCCACGGTTGTCAAAGTCGAAGGCTCGGCTTATCGCCGGCCTGGCGCTCGCATGTTGATCCCGCGTGTTGGACGTAGCGTCGGTACCTTGAGCGGCGGTTGCCTGGAATCGGAAGTCAGCAAGAAAGCCTGGTGGCTGACCGAAGGCGGCCTGACCGTGCTGCGCCGTTATTCGACGGCCAGTCTCGATAACGAGAGCGAGTCGACGGATGAAGAGCCGCTCGATGAAGAAACCGAGCTGCAATTCGGGCTTGGCTGCAATGGCACGGTGCATATCCTGTTTCAGCGTTTATCGGTATCGGCACCGTTATTCGCGCGACTACGTAAGGTAGAAGAGCAAGGCCAGGCAGCGGCGCAGGCGCTGGTCATCGAAAGTCGCGGCTCGAAATCCTTAATGACCGGCGACTGCTTTGACGAAGCCGACATTCAGACCAAGGAACCGGCTTTGGCTGCGCTGTTGCAGGCCCAGATGCAAGAAGTGTGTAGCAGCCGCCGTTCCCGGCTGCTGCAACTGCAAGACGAGCAGGGCCGCGCCGAGCTGTTGCTGGAATACCTGGCGCCAAACCCGGAGCTGATTATCGTTGGCGCCGGTCACGATGCCGAACCGCTGGTGCAAATGGCCGCGGCGATGGGTTGGCGGGTCACCGTCATTGACGGCCGCCGCCACTTCGCCCGACCGGAGCGCTTTCCGCTGGCCCGGCAGGTGCTTTGCCTGCAAGCGGATGACCCGGCTAGCGCTCACTTGCCCGGCGATGCAGCGGTCGTGATCATGAGTCACAGCTTCGCCCAAGATCGCGCCTGGTTACGACATTTTCTCAGCCGTTCGCCGCCATATCTTGGCCAATTGGGGCCGAAATCCCGTACCGATCGCTTGCTCGGCGAGTTTGCCGACAGCGCCGACCCGGCCATCAAACAAGCGATAGCTGCACTGCATGCACCGGTTGGGCTCGACCTGGGCGGCAGTACCCCGGAAGCAGTGGCGCTGGCGATTCTGGCCGAAGCGCAGGCCGCATTGAACGGCCGCGTCGGCGGCAGTCTGAAGCAGCGCCAGCAACCTATCCATATGGCCGAGCCGGTCGTCAGTCTGCCTTGGCCGCAGTCGGCCGAAGCATGCCAGTGCTGAACCCCCATGCTGTGCTGTTATTGGCCGCTGGCGGCAGCCGCCGGCTCGGCCAGCCGAAACAACTGCTGAGCATCAATGGCAAGCTGCTGGTCCGTCATATCGCCGAGCTGGCGCTGACCACGGCGCCGACGCAGATGATCGTCATCACCGGCTGCCAGGCCGAAGCGGTCAGCGCCGCGTTAACGGGTTTGCCTTTGCAGACTGTGTTCAATCCATTGTGGTCACAGGGTTTGGCAAGTTCGCTGCAGGCGGCGGCAGAAAGCCTGCGTGCTCATCCAGGGCCGGTGCTGGTACTGGCCTGTGATCAATGGCGGCTGTCCAGCGCGCACTTGGATAACTTACTGACGGAGGCGGCGACCGCGTCAACGGTGGTCACTGATTACGGTGGCGCCGAAGGTTTGCCGGCGCTGCTGCCGATGACGCTGTTGCAGCAGGCTCATTTGCTGCACGGCGAACAGGGCTTGAAAACTCTTTGGCATCAGCAGCCTCACCGTGCAGTAGAGGCGCCAGAACTGGCTTTCGACATTGATACGCCAGAGGACTTGCAGCAAGCCGTTGCGGCTGGCTTTGGTTCAGCAAGCGCTTGAATTTGCTTACAAAAACAAAAAGCTTTTAACCGGTCCATTGACTATGTTTACGGCCGTCCCACCGAAATGACGGTTTTCCGTTGGAGTTTTCCCCGATGTCCCGTTTGTTGGCGCCGCTGGTTGCGCTTGGCGCCTATGCGCTGATTTATCTGGTTTCGTTATTTTTGTTGGCCCGCGACCCGGGCTTCGCCGCCGAAGAATACCTGGCCGTGCTGCTGATCTTTGGCCTCGGCTTTTCCCTGGCCGCCTGGCTGTCGACGATCGGTATCAAAGCCGCGCCGGTTCCGGTGCGTGAGCCCGGCAAGGAATTTGGCCTCGTCATGGTGTTTTTGCTGCTGTTTGCCATCGGCTTTCTCGGCTGGGGTCTGTCGGCGCTGAAGGCCGCCACATCGGCTGAGCAGCCGCAGGAAGTGCTCACTCTGATGGCCAAGCTGGCGGTCATGGTCGCCATTCCGGCCTGGTTGTTCCGGCGCCTAGGTTATCGCTGGCGCGAACTGTTCGGCAGCTTCCGTTTCGATGCAGGCAGTGTCCGGGTCTTGATCATCATGGCGCTGCTACTGTTGGCCATGCAGCTCTTGATCGGCCAGGGCGGCAAGCGCGTGGCAGCGCTCGATGAACCGGTCTGGATCATCGCACTGATGGCCTTGCCGGCGCTGCTGTGGATGAGCCTGGAAGCCGGTCTGACCGAGGAATTTTTGTTCCGCGGCCTGCTGCAAACCCGGGCCGCCGCGTTCTTCCGCTCTGAACTCGCCGCGATCGTGCTGATGGCGGTGATCTTCGGCTTGGTGCACGCGCCGGGCTATGTGCTGCGCGGCGCCCATGCGATGGAAGGCATGGGCAGTGCCCCCAGCGTGCTGACCGCAATGGCTTACACCATCGTCGTCGTCTCGCCGATAGGATTGATGTTCGGTGTGCTCTGGGCTCGTACCCGCAACCTCTGGCTGCTGGTGCTGCTGCATGGCTGGACCGATTTGCTGCCGAACCTGGCGCCATTTATTCGCACCTGGCTGCCTTAACGGCGAGCGTCCGGAACTTGCGCTGGATCATCCGCTGATAAAAAACGCGCCACAGCGCCAGCATTTACGCCAGATTCTTCTAGGCTTAAAGGCTCTGTGTTTGGTTTTCTGCCCGCGATGCGTGATTTGCCTCTGAAGTACAAATTCTGGCTGGTCAATGTGATCAGCTTTTTTGGTATGGCGATGCTGACCCTGTTTGCCATGGTGCGCAAACAGGCGGCGCTGGAAAAAGCCGGCAAGCCGACCGATTTTCTGACTGTGTTTGCCGACGAGTTCTGGGCCTATGCCGGCGTCGTGCTGCTGCTGATGCTGCTGGTGTTGGCCGGTTCGCAACTGCTGATCAGTTTTGTCGAGCGTCATGTGCAAACGCTGCGTCAGGCGATGCAGGCGGTCGAGCAGCAAAACGATTTGAGCCAGTGGGTGGCCGTGCATTCGCGCGACGAAATCGGCGAAATGGCCGGCGCTTTCAACGCTATGCAAAAAAGCCTGCGCAAAGTCGTCGACAACGTCAAAACCGCCAGCGGCAAAGTCAAACAAGCCGTTGATGATATTCACGTCGCGGCGTTGGAAACCTCGAAAGGCATGGACAATCAGGGTCGCAGTGCCGGCCAGATTGTCAGCAAAGTCGAACAGATGATGGACACCTCGCATTCGGTCCAGCATCAGGCCGTGCAGGCCTTGGAAAACACCGAGAAAGCCAATGAGCTGGTGCGCACCGGCAACGGCGTTGTCGCCGATCTGACCAAGGCCTTTCATGCGCTGGCCACCGATGTCCAGCAGTCTTCAGCATTGATTTCGCGTTTGGCCGAAGACAGCAAGCGCATCGGCAGCGTGCTGAACGTCATTCGCGAAATTGCCGACCAAACCAATTTGCTGGCACTGAACGCCGCGATTGAAGCCGCGCGTGCCGGCGAAAGCGGTCGCGGCTTCGCGGTCGTCGCCGATGAAGTGCGCAATTTGGCGCGTCGCGCCGGTGAATCGACCGAAGAAATTCGCGCCATCGTCGAAGCGCTGCAGAATACGACCGATGAAACGGTGTTGCTGATGAACGGCAGCGTCGATCGGGCCAGCGCCAGCGAAGCGCAGGCGACGCGTGCTTCGCAATCGCTGGGCGATATCGAACGTGCCGTCACCGGCATTCGCGACAGCAACAAGACCATCAATGGCCTGGCGAAAAAGCAGGTCGATATCGCTGATAAATTGCACGGCGATATCGGCGAAATTCAAACCGTGTCGGTCAGCACCCAGCAACTCAGCAAAGAATTCGTCGACAGCAGTGAAACCTTGGAAACGTTGGCCGATGAGTTACTGGCCTCGGTCGCGCAATTCCAGTATTCGAAAGCGCGCGATTAACGTTTGTTCTGCGTAACAACGGCACAGCGAATCAACGCTGATCAAAAGGGATGTATCCCTGCCATTTCAGCGGTGTGTAGTGGTCGGCGATGCTGGCTTCCAGCAAATAGCCAAAGGCACTTTCGGCGTTGTCGCTGTTGCTCATCAGCATGACGCCGATGCCTTGTTGCGGAAAAATAATCGTGTAATGCTGAAAGCCGTCGCCGTGGCCTTCTTTGAATGCGGCGATGCCTTTCGGTGTTTGCAGCAAACCCCAGCCAAGACCGTAACTGATTTGCAGAGGATCAAAAGCGTCTGTTTGTTCATTGGCGCCGGGACCAAACTGGGTGCGTGAGCGAATGCGGATTTGTCGACTGAACATTTCCTGCCACGATGATTTCGACAAGCCCTTTTGTTGCAGCACTGCGGTCATGAAGCGCACGTAATCGGCCGGTGTGGTTTCCAGTGTGCTGGGGGCGCGAGGCGAATTGTCTTTGTCTTTCTTGTAGGTTTTGCCTTGCGGGTTGTGGCCTAGTGCGTAATCTGGCTCAAATCGCGGTTGCCATTGATAGCTGGACATCGTCATCTGATACGGCGTGAAAACTAATTGTTGCGCCAATTGCTCGATGGATTTCCCGGTCAGTTTCTCCAAAACGATTTGCAATAACACCATGCCCTCACCGGAATATAAATAACGCTCGCCCGGTGCGAAGTGCAGGCGCAGTTTGTGGTCCGGCTCAAACCAACGCCAGTTCGGCAATCCGGTAGTGTGGCTCAGACACATGCGTGCCGTGATGTCTTTATAGCGGGGTTCGTGTTCGAGATCGGCGAGATTCTCATGCCAGTCGCTACCGCGATTTTTCCATAAAGGCTCTTGCAAATAGGATTGCAGTGGCTTGTCGAGATCAATGACGTTCTGCTCAACCAGTTTCATGACCAGCACGGCAAACACTGCCTTGCTTAACGAGGCGCCGTAAAACTCAGTGTCGAAACGCAGAGGCTTCTGGCTTGGTTGATCGGCATAGCCAAAGGCACGGGTGTAAACCGCTTGATTCTCGTTGAACACCGCCATGGCCAAGCCATGTACCTTTGCTGCCTCGGTAATGGCTTTGATGCGCGCATCGAGCTCGGAGGCGGTGATCTGGCTACCATCCAGACGTTGAATCGTCTCCGCAGCATCGTTTGCTACCACCTGATTGCTGCCGACCAGCACGGCAACGAGCAGCGCTGTTACGCGCGAAAATGCCATCATGCGTCCTTTCCTTTTAGCGTCATATCCATGCCCGATGCTAACAAAGCATCGCAGAATGACCAAATCGAATGGTTCTCTGTTGTTTCACGCGCGCTTTTTTTCTGCTTTCTGACGTTGTTGCTGATCGTTCAACAACACTTGCTTCAGATCTTCGAGTCGCTGTTTGACGGCGACACCGTAGCTGCGGTCGTCGCCCCAGATTTCCGCCAATACCTGCAATGACTGATGATCGTGTTCACTGAATAATTCGCCGGCGCGCTCGGCATCGTTTTCGTTAACGCCGAGCAGTTTCAGCGATTGCACACCGACATGCAGCGCGGAATCAAAGGTTTCCCGGCGAATGCCATCGATTTGATAGCGCATGATTTGATAAGCATGACGACGATCGATAGCACGCGCCAGAATTTTCAGGTGCGGAAAGTGCTGTTGCGCGGTGTGAATGATCTCCAGTGTTTTGTCTGGTTCATCGACAGCAATGACCAGCAATTTTGCCTCGGCCGCGCCGGCAGCCTGCAGCAAATCATGGCGCGCAGCGTCACCGTAGTACACTTTGTTGCCAAAGCGGCGCACCAAATCGATTTGACTTGGGCTGTGATCAAGAATGGTCAGTCGAAAGCCTTGTGCACTCAGCAAGCGGCCAACGATCTGACCGAAGCGGCCGTAGCCAGCGATGATGACATCGCTGTGTTCGGAGAATTGATCGGCCTCGTCACTTTTCGCTTGTTGTCCCGGTCGGCTCAGCAGCTTTTCGTAGGCGACGATCAACAGCGGTGAAATCAGCATCGACAGTGCCACGATAAGCGTGATCAAGTTACCGAGTTCGATGTCGAATACCTGAAACTGTTTTGCGGAAGACACCAGCACAAACGCGAACTCACCGCCCTGCGCCAGCGCCACGGTAAACAGCAAGCCCTGGCGGAATGGCATTGTGAACAGCCGCGCCAGCAAGGCCAACACCAAAGCCTTCACGGCAAACAGCGCGAGTACAGCAGCGCCGATCAACAACGGCTCGGCGGCCAGTAACGGAAAATCAATGCTGGCACCGACGGTGATGAAAAACAGTCCCAACAACAAACCTTTGAATGGTTCGATATCGACTTCCAGCTCATGGCGGAATTCGCTTTCGGCAAGCACCACGCCAGCGAGAAACGTGCCGAGTGCCGGAGACAAACCAACGGCCTGCATCAGCACGGCAATGGCGATGACAATCAATAGCGAAAATGCCGTGAACAATTCGCGCAAACGGGTCTCGGCGATGATGCGAAAGATCGGCGCCGAGAGAAATTTTCCGCCAAGAATAATCGCGGCAATGATCAGCGCGGTGACGCCGACCTGGGCCCAGACCGGCAAGCCATCAATCGGCGTTGGGTGCACGTTTACGGCATCGGCGCTTGCGCCATTCAACGCCAGCAAGGGCAGCAGGGCCAGAATCGGAATAACGGCAATATCCTGAAACAGCAGCACGGCGAAAGCGTTGTTGCCGGCTTGGCTGTTGAGCAGTCCGCGTTCGCTCAAGGACTGCAGCACAATCGCCGTCGACGACAGCGCCAGGCACAGGCCAATGGCGATGCCGGACTGCCAGGAATACGGCGACAGCAACATCAATGCGGCGATCAGTAGTGTCGTCAGCACCACCTGCAAGCCACCGAGCCCGATGATAGGACGGCGCATCTGCCAGAGCCGGCTTGGCTGCAATTCGAGCCCAACCAGAAACAGCATCATGACCACGCCGAATTCGGCGAAATGCATGACGTCGGTTTGGTCGCCGACCAGGTGCAGCGCATACGGCCCAATCAACATTCCGGCCAGCAAGTAGCCGAGCACCGAACCGAGGCCCAGCCGCTTGGCGATCGGCACCGATAGCACCGCGGCGGCCAGGTAAATCAATGCGCTGAACAGCATCCGGTATTCCTTTCAGAGGGAAGCGGGTAGGCGCTCTTTATACCGGATTCGTGTTCAGCGCGTGCGGGCTCAGCAGCAGGGCAGAGCCGCCGGACTCGGGCAGCAAACCGGTTTCGCTGTCGTCGGCAAAGGCTGCGGCTTGGCGGGTTTTTCCGCGGATTCGAGCAGCTCCTGGGCCATCGCCGGCGACAGGTAACCACCGGAAAACAGCAGGCCGATACTGAGTTTTGACAAAGCGTTCATGACTGGCTCCTTGGACTGGGGTGACGCCTTTTTTCAGGCTAATTGGGGGTTGTGAAAATGATAATTAGGTAATTTGCACACGCACTGTTTCCAAATAGGTGCTGATAAACGCAATACACAGGCGTAAGCTGGCACCTTCTGCCCAGGGAGTTGCCGACATGTCGTTGACTGAACGTTTATCGGATATGGCCATCTTTGCCCGCGTTGTCGAAAGCGCCGGGTTTTCCAGCGCGGCCAGGGATTTGAGCCTGTCGAAAGCCGCGGTCAGCAAGGCCGTAGCGCGGCTTGAGGGCCATCTCGGTGTGCGCTTGCTGAACCGCACCACGCGCAAGCTGACGCCGACCGAGGCTGGCGTAACCTTCCACGTTTACTGCCGTCAGGTCGTGGCCCAGGCGGATGAAGCCGAACAGCACCTCGGGCAGTTGCAGGCGGCGCCGCGCGGCATGCTGAAGCTGGCTTCACCGATGTCGTTTGGCCTCGCGCAAGTGACGCGGGTGCTGCCGGAATTTCAGCGCCGCTACCCGGATGTCGATGTCGAGCTGGAACTGGTCGACGGCAAAATCGATTTGGTTGGCGGCGGTTTCGATCTGGTGATCGATGTAGGCGAGCCGAGCGATTCCTCGTTTGTCGCGCGCCGGCTGACCACCTCGCGCAACGTCATTGTCGCCAGCCCGGCTTACCTGGAAAAACACGGCGCGCCGCAAACCCCAAGCGACTTGGTAAAGCACGCTTGCCTGAAAGGCAATTGCTCGCAGGATTCGCATTGGGAATTTATCGGCCCGAACGGCAGCGAGTCGGTGTATGTGCAGGGGCCGTTCAAAATCAACTGCCTGCTCGGTTTGCGCGAAAGCGTGCTGGCCGGGCAGGGCATTGCCAGAATGCCAAGTTTCTGCGTTGGTGATGACTTGGCTTCCGGCCGCTTGAAATGCTTGCTCGATGATTTCACCCACAAACCAGAAAGCATCTACACGCTGTATCCGCATCGCAAACACCTGCCGTCGAAAGTGAAAGCGGCGATTGATTACTTCCGCGAGGTGTTCGGGGAAAAGCCGTACTGGGATGAAGTGCTGAACAATAGTCAGTGCCATTGTTGAACGAAAAATCACGGTAAGCTTTCGGTTACACTGCGCGACTTTTCCACAACGGGTAACGGGTATGGCGCTGAAAGCCACCATCTACAAAGCCGATCTGCAAATTTCTGATATGGATCGGCATTACTATCAAGGCCATGCGTTGACCATCGCCCGCCATCCATCAGAAACCGATGAGCGGATGATGCTGCGGGTATTGGCGTTTGCCTTGCACGCCAGCGAATCGTTGCAGTTTGGCAAGGGCATCAGCACTGAAGATGAGCCAGATCTTTGGCAGAGGTCATTGTCCGATGAAATCGAGTTATGGATTGATCTCGGCAATCCAGACGAAAAGCGCCTGCGCAAAGCCTGCGGCCGCGCCAAGCAGGTTGTCGTTTACACCTATCAATCGCGCAGTGCCGCCGTCTGGTGGCAGCAGATGCAGGAGGTGATCAAACGCTTCGATAACCTGACCGTTCACCACCTGGACAGCGACAGCGTCGAAGCATTGGGCCAACTCGCCGAGCGCACGATGGATTTGCAATGCCTGATTCAGGACGGCCAAGTCAGTTTCAGCGGCCCGCAGCATAGCGTTACGTTAAGCCTGGGCGAGCAACCTTAAGCCGCTATTTACCGGCGAGCAAAGTTGGTCTAAGTTGTACGCCATCGTGCAAACGACTTGCGCGCCCTTATTGCTGTACCGGTGCGCCTTCATCCGAAGGAGTAAGGGGTATGGCAAGCCAATCCGCTGCATCCACCGCAGCATCTCGCCTCAGCGCCAGCCAAAGCCTTGAACAAGGCCCTGAGCAAGAACCGTTAAAACCGTTTCTCTTTTTTATCGCGTTGGTCGCTTTTGTGCTACTGGCTTACGTGGTGTTCGTTTGGAACCTGGTCGATGGTTGGGCAGAGCGCGGCCAATTTGGCGACATGTTTGGAGCGGCCAATACCCTGTTTTCCGGCCTGGCTTTTGCGGCGCTATTTTTTGCATTGAACTTGCAGCGCAAAGAACTATGTCTGCAACGTCACGAACTCAAGGAAACCCGCGCCGAATTCGCCCGGCAAACGCAAGCACAAACCGAACATGCCAACACGGCTCTGCGTGCGGCAAAAATTCAGGCTTTGGGTGCATTGCTGCAAAGCTATACGACACTGTCGCAAGGTGGTCATGCCAACCTGATTGACCCGATCAGCTGGCCTGACGAAGTCCTGCAGGTGAAAAATCAACTCAAGCTATTGATTCAGGATTGAGCGACTTATCACTTCGCAAAGGAGGCGATTCATGGCGGAAAACAAAAGTGCAGTTGCCCAGTTCAGCGCAATGATGAAAGATCTGGTTGCCATCTTGCGCGACACCGTTATCTTTCTAATTTTCATGTTGCTGTTATTCGCGCCGGGCATCATCAATGAAAGGTTGACGGCCGCTGGCTTTACCAAAGGCAATATCGCGGGCTTTGAATGGCAGGCGCAGATTCAGTCGGCCGCCGAAACCACCAGAACCGCCGGCCAAACCATCGAGCAGGCAACCGAAAACTACGACCAATTGATCGAGCGGATCAATGAACTCGAAAAACAGGTTAATGACCCTGGTGTGCAGCGCGAATTGAGCGCAATCAACTCGGTAGCCAAGGACTCCCGCTCGGAGTTGGCCAGTGCGGATCAGGCGATCAAACGCAGCCTTGTCGTGCAACAACAACTCACCACCCAGTTTGCACCGCAATTGTTGGAAGAAACCGGCTGGATCTACGTCGGCAAAATCAACGAGGAAAAATCCTCATGGCTTGCCGGCTCGCCCACCACGATAACCAAAACGGAACTGCCGATCGAAGCCGGTCAGGTGGTGACGATACGCGATGATGTCTATTTGCGAGCCGATGGTGCTTCAAACGCCAGAGCATCAGCGCCGGTACAGTCGGTGGTCAAAGTTGGACAGCGTGTCGAAGTGCTGGAGGTGGAGTTCTCGCACGCCCGTAGTGGTGGATGGTTTGTCTGGCTGAAAGTCGTGCGTCGCGATTGATGTCATCAGATCGAAAAATTCAGTGTTGTGCTATACCCGCAATAAACAAATGGAAAAGGAGTAACAACATGGCAAAGGCAGCAGGCAGCAAAGGATTCACCCCCGGCAATTCCGCACACGAATGCGTATTCGGCTATCTCTATAATTTTGGCTATTCCCGTCGCGGCTTTGAAGGCGAGGATGGCATGGGCAGTCAGCTAATCAGCAAACTGTCCGGCTATCCAAGCACCAGTTCGCCAACTGCCGCTGCGCATTCGCTGACCCATCTGGCGCTGGAAATTTGCGGATGGGCACAAGACCCTTGGGAAGCGGTGCCACACGAAGACTGGATCAACCGCACACTCGGTGACATCGGCAAAACCGTTGGTCTGTTGCTGGCCAAGAAAGACGCCACTTGTTTGGACCTGGCCAATCTTATCGATGAGATTTTCCAGTTTCCAAAAGAAGCCGAGGCCGAAACCTTTGCCAGTGCCAGCCGCGCAATACGCGAAGCGATAGTGAGCGACCAGCCGGCGCAAGCCAACCCGAAGAAAGCCAAATCGGCAAAAACGGTGGCGGCAGAAGCGTCGAAACCGAAAAAGAAAGCAGCCAGCAAAAAGAAAAACAATTAACTACTGACAGGAAACTCATCATGCGATCAAAACACCCAATGGTACCCGTTGTGGGCTTTTGTTTGGCGTTGCTGTCTTTTGCCATGCCTACGCAAGCGGAAGAGGAAAATGAAGCAAACGCGGAAACTGAGTCTTCACTTTGCCCCGCCCAACAACAAGCAGCCGATGCCAGTCAGACCGACACCAGTTGTTTTCTTTTCCATTTGGTTTACCTGCAACCGGAAAGTGATAGCGAAAACAACAACGGCTTAAGTGGTGGATTGGGGGTAACTTACGATTTGCAATATTCCCTCTGGGATACCGGTTCGCTGAACAGTGAAGGCGAGGCCGGTGTGGACAAGCAAGATGGCATTACCCGCTTTCACAAATACCATCTGGACTTTCACGCCAATGGTACTTACGCGTTCGACCAAGACACGCCGCGTAAAGACTTTATCAAAGCCAAAGTCGATGGACTTTATCAGTGGTATCGGGAAGACAAACAGTTTGTCGATCGCAGCTTGTGCTTGAAGCCGGAAGACATCGCGGCTGGTCGTTGTCAGGTGACATTGGGTTCGCTCTTTGTCGACGCTGGCTTAACGGCAAGTTATGAATCGGATCAGCGGCGCGAAAACGTCAATTACACCTATGGAGCCACCGCACACGTTTCCTGGTGGCCGGACCGGGACAGTGCAGTATTGAAATTCAATCCGTTGGATTGGCCATTCCGAATGATCCGCAAAGCTACCGGTGACGACCCACGGCCCATCCGCCAATCGATGCCGAGTCTGTTGCTGAATCTGGAACGCGTTTCGCCGGATAAGGATACGCTGCGTCAAGAAGTGTTGGGCGCCAGTTCCGAAGATCACGATCGGCTCAATATCGAGTTGGGCTTTTCAACAGCGGTGGGAACGTTCAGCGAAAAGCGTGTCAATTTTTCCGCGTCGCTGCGTTACTTCAGAGAACTGGATCCGCCAACTGCCATCGAAGCGGCCGATATGGATACCCATAAAGCCATCTTCTATTCATTGGAAATGGACAGCGGTTGGCGTTTGACCTATGCCACCGGCAAGCTGCCGTTTGACCGCGAAGAAGACCAGCTTTGGGAATTGGGATATCAGTTGGATTATTAACCAAGCCTGGGGTCTAGACGAGATGCAAAAATTTTGCTTTCGCACCTCGTCTCGCCCCAAATTGATAATTACTACTCTTCGCCGTATAAGGTGTCATTAATTTTAAAAACTATCGGTCTTACTTTGTACATCTCTTCTTCAGTTAATTTCCTTCCTATCCTTTCTTCAATCTCCGTCTCAATACTACCTCCCCGAAGATCAATGCCCATGTCATACTGTAGCTTCTTCATGACTTGCCCTACGGAAGTCTTCTCAAGATTATCAATAATCCATTGAAAATGAGTTTCATTTATTGAAGTATCCATCAGTAAGCTCCTGCCAGTATGTAAATGACTAAGAAAATCGCTAAGGATAGCAGCATTGAAACGAGCGACCACGCAGAAACAGAAAGTTTCTTCGCCTTCCTTTTGTTGACCAAGGAGTTATGTTGAGTCGCCATTGCCAGTCTCGCCGACACTTCCCTAAAAAATGCTGTCGAGTCCGAATAGTGCGATGACTTTGGATTGAATAAATAGTCATGAATTTTTTCTGGGTACTCTTTGGCATAATCTTGAATGAGGATGGACGCCAATGAGAAAAAAACTGATGTAAACGTGGATACAGAAAACAGAACAATGAAGAAAACAAGTGCGATAAGTACGAAGGGCTGAGCCTCTTTAATAAGATGAGAAATTCCTGTCATCAAATCAATATTCAGAAATGTTGCACTAATGATGGCACTTGGTATTGCGAAAACAGCAGATGCCTTATTCTCGAGTCGCTGTTTTAACTCAAACTCTCGGTCATAAATATAGCGGCAGTACTCAAATCGGGATTCTTCCATACCAAATCACCCTTCTGTATCAAAGTCCATGAAAAATAGGGCTACGGCAACTTGCCACCCGCCGATTCCCAAACCGTATACCAATCATTATCGCTGAGCTTAATTTGCGTGCTGTCTACGGCTTGCTTCAAACGATGCAGGCTCTGACTACCAACAACAGGAATAATCTGCGCGGGATGACGCAGTAACCAAGCGTAGGCAATCTGATCTTCGCTGCAATGGTATTGCGCTGCCATTTTCAGCAAGCAATCGCGAACCGGTTCGGTACGTGAGGAAAGCTCAGTAAACAGCTTGCCGCCAGCGAGCGGCGACCAGGCCATCGGCGGACGACGCAGTTGCTGGGCCTGGTCGAGCGTGCCGTTATGAAAGGCATCGTGACAGAGCACCGAGATTTCCAGTTGATTGGTCACCAAGGGGTAATCGAGTCGACTCTGCAACATCGCGAACTGACTGGTCGTGAAATTGCTGACGCCGAATTCGCGCACTTTGCCGCTTTTCTGCAAGCGGTTGAAGGCGCTGGCGATTTCATCGACATTCATGATCGGGTCGGGTCGATGGATCAACAGCAGGTCGAGATAATCGGTATGAAAGTTTTTCAGTGATTGCTCAACTGATTGCTGAATATGGCGGGAGCTGGTGTCATAGGCTTTGCGCGCATGTTCAGGGCGCGACGCGCTAACCAGCTTGATGCCGCATTTGCTGATCAGCTGGATTCTCTCGCGCAGCTGCGGCGCCTGTTTCAACGCCGCACCAAATGTCGCCTCGCACTGGTAATCGCCATAGATATCGGCGTGATCATGGGTGGTTACGCCAAGCTCCAGACAGTCCTCGATACGCCGGACAATATCGGTTGTGCTGAGGTTCCAACTCATCAAACGCCACCAGCCATAAACCAGGCGTGACACGGACAGTTGATTGGACAGCGAAATCGGTTTCATGGCGGGCAAAAATCGGATGAGCAGAGCGCCAGTATAACTACCGCAAGCGTCTGGCGGCAGCTATCGTCGATATGGTTAATCTAGCGTATCGCGATAGCGACCGATGGCAATGAGGCCAATGGCCAGCAGAAAGCCAATCAAGGCCAGAAAATCGACACCGAGTTCCATGAAGCTGCTGTCCTTCAACATGACGCCGCGAACGATACGGAGAAAATGGGTTAGCGGTAGTACTTCGCCGAGCCATTGCGCCCAAACTGGCATGCCGCGAAACGGAAACATGAATCCGGATAGCAGGATTGACGGTAAAAAGAAAAAGAACGTCAGCTGCATCGCCTGCATCTGCGATTTCGCCAGCGTTGAAAAGGTAAATCCCAAAGCGAGGTTGGCCAGGATGAATAAGGTAAGTCCAGCGATCAGCAAGGCCATGGAACCAACAAACGGCACCGAGAACAGAAAATGCGCCGTGACCAGAATGACCAGCGTTTGAATGGCACCGACACCAATATATGGGGTGATTTTGCCAATCATGACTTCCAGCGGTTTTGACGGCATCGACAGCAAATTCTCCATCGTGCCGCGCTCGGTTTCGCGAGTCATCGCCATCGAAGTAATCATCACCATCGTCATTGTCAGAATGACGCCGAGCAGACCCGGCACAATGTTGTACTGGGTAATCCCTTCCGGGTTGTAGTAGCGGTGTATGGTCAAATCCACCGGCGAGGTTTGTGCGGAGAAGCCGGGCAACGATTTCAATTCATGTTGCAACACGCGCTCGATGATGCCAGGCAGATGCGACAACGCACCGGCAGCAGCGACCGGGTCGGTGGCGTCGGCCTCAACCAATAATGCAGGGCGTTCGCCGCGCAACAGCCGTTCGGTAAAGCCGGCTGGAATCGACACGACAAACGAGACTTCGCCGCGCGCCAGCAAACTCTGACTGATTCGCGGATCGTCACTGTGTTCGACAAAATCAAAGTATCGTGAATTCTCCATGCCTTTCAGCAGCGAACGCACAATCGGTGTTTGTTCTTCCAGATGCACGGCCGTCGGCAGGAATTTCGGGTCCATATTGATCGCATAACCGAACAACACAAGCTCGACAAGAGGAATCAGCAGAATCATCGCGAACGTCAAGCGATCGCGCTTCATCTGAATAAGCTCTTTGATCATGATGGCGCCGATGCGCGCCAGGCTTGCTCGCAGACGCTTCATTGATGCACCCGTAAATCCTGGCCGGCACGACGCATCAACGCGATAAAGGTATCTTCCAAGCTGGTTTCCACTTGCTTGAATTCAGCATCCGGTGCGATGCGTTCAATGGTTTGTTTCAGCTTGTCGGCGTCGGTGCCGCTGACATGCAGCGCGGCGCCAAAGTAAGCGGCGTGTTCAACACCGTCCTGCTGCTGAAATTTTGGCGCCAAATCACGCACAGCGTCGCCGCGGGCGCGAAAGGTAATCAAGCCGGATTTCTCGATAATTTCCTGCACCCGGCCCTGAGTAATCAGTTTGCCATTGGCCAGATAGACAATCTTGTCGCAGCGCTCCGCTTCATCCATGTAATGGGTCGACACCAACACCGTGACGCCGTTGTTGGTCAGCCGATGAATCTCGTCCCAAAAATCGCGCCTGGCTTGCGGGTCGACACCGGCTGTCGGCTCATCAAGCAATAGCAAATCCGGTTGGTGCATCGTCACTGCTGCCAGTGCCAGGCGCTGCTTCCAGCCACCGGACAAGGCGCCAGCCAATTGTTGCTGGCGATCACTCAAGCCCAGTTGCGCAATGGTTTCATCGACCAGGGCTTTTCGGTTTGGTAATTGATAGAGTCGGGCAACAAATTCCAGATTCTCGCGAATACTCATATCGGTCCAGAACGAAAAGCGCTGAGTCATGTAACCGGTGCGGCGTTTGATTTCGCTGGCTTGCTCAATGATGTCCAAATCGAGCGCGGTGCCTTCGCCATCGGTGGGTTTCAGCAGGCCGCAGATCATTCGAATGGTTGTTGTTTTGCCGGAACCGTTCGGACCCAGAAATCCCCAAACCTTGCCTTTCGGCATTTGAATCGACACGTCATCGACGGCCACCGTTTTGCCGAAATGCTTTTTCAGGTGTTTGACGTCAATGGCGTAATCGCTCATGGCAACAGCACATCCACTGGCTGACCTACGGCTGGTCGTTGCTCGCTCTGCAGTTTTGCTTCAACACGAAACACCAGCTTGCTGCGCGATTCGTTGCTGAAAATAATCGGCGGCGTGTATTCCGCTTCATTGGCAACAAAGCGAATTTCTGCTGGCTGGGCTTTTTCCTGCCCGGACCAACTGACTTGAACGACTTTTCCCGGCGCCACATCGGCGAGTAATTGCTCCGGCACAAAGAACGTAATCTTGAAGCCATCATCCGGCAACAACGCCAGTACCGGCGCACCGGCATTGACCCATTCACCTTGATGATGAATCAGTTCTTCAATACGTCCGGCACGTTTGCTCTCAACGATGCGTTGACCAAGCTGCCAATCGGCTTGTCGTTTTTCCGCTTCAACGGCCGCGCGCTCAGCTTCGGCGGCATCGAGCACGTTGCGCCGTGCAGCAAGTTCGGCGACTTTGATTTGCGCTTCGATATTGGCGAGTTTGGCTTTCGCCATCTGCCATTCCTGTTCGGCCTTGTCGCCTTGCGAGCGCGAGGCAATGCGCTGTTCCACCAAGGCCAGCCAGCGATCCTTTTCGGCCGCAGCCAGCGTCAGTGCTGCTTGTGCTTCGCGCTTCTGCGCGCGCAGCGTATCGATTTCCTGTTGTCGTGCGCCGAGCGACAAATCGCTGACTTTGGCGCGCGCTTGTTCAACGCGTTTTTCACTTTGCTGCACTTGCGCCTGTTGCAGCTCATCATCGAGCCGGAACAGCAAATCGCCGCTGTTGACGCGTTGTCCGGGTTGCACGGCCATTTCGGTTAACCAACCATTGCCGGGCGCCGCGACATACACCCATTCCACTTCGCTGTAACCGGTTACCTGACGTGATGGCTCATCCGGCGCGCAGGCAACCATCGTCGCCATGACAAACGACAAAATCATTTGGCGCATCAGCGTTTCTCCCGCGCAGGTTTTTGTGTCTCGGGGCGTTCAACGCCCAATGCCCGCGCCAATAGTTCAGCGTGCTGGGCAAACAAGGCGTCAACGTCGAGCGGCTTTTCATCGGGCCGTTGAAACACCACCTGCCAGATACCGGCAAACAGTGCGGGCGCCATGATCAGGCGCGCGGTCAGCGCCGGATTGGCCACTTGCCATTCGCCATTGGTGTTGCCGCGCTCGACCAACCCGGTCAGCGCCTTCAGTCCGCGCTCAATCATCCGCTCGCGATAAGCGCGCACCATGTCCGGAAAATGATTGGCATCGCCAATCAGGATTTTCGCCAGGCGCGGCAAGGAACTGCGCTGCAACACCTTCGGCAACATCGCCAGCAAGCCAAACAGCGCCTCGCGCGCCGATGCCGCCTGCGCCAGCTTT
Source organism: Permianibacter aggregans (assembly GCF_009756665.1). Lineage (GTDB taxonomy): Bacteria > Pseudomonadota > Gammaproteobacteria > Enterobacterales > Permianibacteraceae > Permianibacter > Permianibacter aggregans. The sequence goes on along the minus strand of NZ_CP037953.1, from coordinate 1,903,672 downwards.
TGCTCAATCAGGGCCAGGTTGGGTAATGCGACGGTATCGATCAGCGCCGAAAACATCTGCTCCTTGGAATCGAAATAGAGGTACAGCGCGCCCTTGGAGACGCCGGCCCGGCGGGCGATATCGTCCATGCGCGCCGCCGTGAAACCACGCTCGAAGAACTCATCAAGCGCCGCCTGCAACAGCACGGCGCGGCGTTCGTCCTTGGCTTCGGGGCTGCGGGCTCTAGGCATTTCACTTACTTAAATAACTGACCAGTCAGTATAGTTAAGCGCAGAATCACGGATTTGACAAGCCCCGACCAGCCCGGCCGGAATCCCTGTACAAGCCAATGAAAACTGGCACACTGACCGCCGTTGTCTGTCTGCTGAACCGCAAGAACCATGAGTGAAGCCCGTCCGCCGCGACCGCGTGGTCGCCAACCGAAACGAGTCGATGGTAAGGCCCGTCGTGAACAGATTCTGGCGGCAACTTTGCGGATCATCGCTCGCGATGGCGTGCGCGCGGTGCGTCATCGGGCCGTGGCGAAAGAATCCGGGGTGCCATTGTCGGCGACCACTTATTACTTCAAAGACATCCTCGAACTGATCTCGGAAGCGTTCTACGACTTTGCCGAAAAGGGAGCGCAGGAAACCGGCCATATGACCCAGGCTGTAGCGGCCGCATTGGCCCGCTTCAGCGATGGCAGTCAGTCATTGAACGACCGCGAATTGCTGCGCAACACCGTGCTGATCACGCTGCTGAATCATATCGACCAGCAAGTGAAAAACCGCGAACGTCGCCTGATTGAAAACAGCTTCCGGCTGGAAGCCTTGCATCATGAAGCCATTCGCGACGCGCAAACCAAATCCCAAGCCTCAACATTAAAACCCGCCAAAGCCTTGCTGGAAATGATCGGCAGCCCTTCACCAGAAGCCGACGCTGAATTGGTTTACAGCACGGTATTGTACTTGGAGTATCAGCGCATTCTGGCTGGCGATACGCCGGCATCGAAAGAGCACTGTGTGGTGGTGTTAAGGCGATTGTTGTCAGTGTTGATTTAAGCGCGGCGCCTCACAGTTAGTGGAGGCTATTACTCGTTGGGAGCTCGATCATCCATTGCGGGTGCTAGCCCGCGACTAGCGAGTGGTCGGTTCTGGTTCAAATTCTATGTTTGTTTCTGACTCAGAAAACTGGCTGCAAGATTTGCCGCCTCGTCCAATGACGCAACAGAGTTCTTGATTTGATTCCCACCATCCGCGATAACACACCAACCGGTTGTGTCAGGCGCAACGAAAACCGTGTTTTGGATTATCTGTAGGTCGCCTTCGGAGTGGTTTTCCCTTTTGCTTACTCGAAGTGAGGGACCTAACCCCCAGTAGATTTCCTTGCAAACAAATCCCTGGGATTCAAGATCCTTAGATATTTGCGAATAATCACTCATGATTTCTTCTTCGCTGAGCCGTGATTAATATGGTCTGTTAAAGACTCATTACATTCATGGAGAACCTCCCCTGTCAGCGGATCGGTGACCTTTTCTATGTATTGATTATTCCGACGATCTATTAGGCGTTCATGCTTCACATTACGCCCGAGTTTGTGACTGGGGGCAGGCTCATCTCTTAACTCGACGAATGGCTTCTTGCGTCCAAGTTCTTTCCCTTTGGCTCGGAAGCCTACACTTCTGGAGATGCTGGCAGATAAGTGAACTGAAAATGTACGTTTAAACGAGCCACACGCGGGACATGGCATTCTTTCTTGTACTGGTAAGCTAGCCGACTCATTCAAAACTGAGCCACACTCACCGCACTTGACGTTATCAATACTCATAAGACTGACCGACTTAGTATTGCCCAAGTAGTCGGCCAGTGGTCTGGCTGATCGCCTTCTCAGATCTCACTCTGACACTCTCCCCATGAACTCTGTAACAGCGGATATTAATAGCCGCGCTTGTTCAGCGTTATATGCGGCATAGTTTCCATGAGCTGCATCATTTCTGATGCTAAGCCAGTATGTAACGCTTTTTTGATCTAGCTTTGAGTAAACATTTGCTTTAACCAGATCAGCGTTAATTACATCTGCCTTCTTTGGAATTTTCTTACCGTTTTTCTCTACCTCAAGATCAATCCCATGTTTTTCCGCCAATGTTCTTAGATGTTGCTCTAGTGTGCTACCAGTTATTACTACAGCAGCATCCTTGTAACCCTCTTCCAAAAGATGCTCCGCCATTTCAATGAAGTCACCAAAGATATCCGCTGAGATCAAACCTTTGGCTGTATTTAGCCAGCCCTTTTCGATCTCTCCCTTTATGGCTTTTAGACACCCTTTGCCACGTTTCACGCAGCTTGGCTGTGCTGATTCAACTAATTGTGAAAAATCTTTGTAATATGGATGCTCTGACCCAAACAACTTCAAGATGAATGATATGCTTGATGCCCGGAAGTTGTAGAATGCCTCCAAATCAAGAAAGCACTTTGTTCTTCCCGCAATTTTCTTTGACCACTCTGTGGCTAATGCTTCATCGCCAAGCCCAATAAGTTCATCAATTCTTTGTGTTAATTGTTGAGTATCCATGTATACCTTGTTCTGCACCTTTATAGCTTGAAGTAATCGGGGCGCTTTAGCTCGCGTAGGTACGATCGGCGTAGCGCAATCGTACGCATGAACACCACACCAACCATATGATACCAAGTAAACAATTGCATCAACTTCAAAACACATTCGTACGATTACGCCTTCGGCCAATCGTACCTACGCGGGATTATCACGCCTAGAGGAGCAGTGCCCAATCCGGCATCGGCTTGAACGAATTGTCAGACCTTTCACCCATTGAAGTCGGCGGCAGGTAGATAAGCCTCACCTGTTTGCGAGACATGACGGCGCACTCTTGAAATGATCTCTGAGAAGGAGATGGATCCAGACAGAAACATGTACAGGTGCATTGCGTCCAATAGCATAAGCTTTGTTTGGCGGCCGGACGCTCCAGAGACTGCGATACTCGAGTAGCCAGAAATCGAAACCATAATGCCCATGGTGTTATCGGCTTTGTCGTCGACTTTTGTACGCAACGAATCAATGTCGGTAGCTGCGGCTTGGCCGGCTGTGAACTTAAGCTCTACGAGATAGGTTGTGCCGTCAAGCGTGAGTGAGCCATCAATCTGTCGGCCATTGCTCACGTACGGTCTTCGATTCTGAATCTCGGAGAAGTCTAGGAGGTCATAGAACCAATCCTGGAAGTCGTATCCACCCTGCTGCGTGCCGACCGCCGGGTGGAGCGCATCCAGACGTTGTTGCAGATTGCTCTTGTCTGTAAGGCTCCGCTGGATCTGCTGCCGCTCTTCACGAGCTCTCGCTTTCGCCTCTTCACGCTCACGCTCGCTGCGAATCTCCTCGTCTTGTGACCTAAGGTATGCCTTGAGTTCCGAGACGGCTTTTGTTGCATCAGTAATTTTCTGAGCGGAGTCTTCCCAGTTGCGCAGATCAGGGAAACTAGTTTGCTCAGACAAGCTCTTTGCCATCTGGTAGGCCAGAGCCTTCCCTCGATCAGACGCTTGAAGTTTGTGGAAGGTTCTGTCTAGGAAGTCGCGCTTGCTTTCGTCAGTGGACCAAGTTGCTATGTGAGATTCGGCTACGTGACAGGCGCGCAGAAACTTGCGCAGTGCTTCTTTCCGCCAGAAGGACTTCAGTGCGGCCTCGTATGTCAGCTCAATCAGTCTGGGAGTGATCTTGGCCGCCATGGATGCCTCAAGAAAGCTCTAGCGCAAAGCTAATCGGCTGGCCGTAGAGTAGGCCAATCCGTGCGACCGAAGGGAGCGCGTTGAACGCCGCGTTATATGGCATTGGAGTCTGGCCTGTATTCAAATAATTTGCGTTGCTCCGTGGACACTACATGTTTAACCATTTCAGGCTCACAGGCTCCAAACTTTAGAAAATTTGCCCGCCCTTCTCGAATAGTTAACCCATGATTAGCGCCTGACGGCGTATCAAGCTCCCAACCCATCCCTTCATCCTCCCAGAAACAAACAGGACAGATTAGGTAGTTGCCGCTTTCAGCAAGGCTAATGTACTCACAGCATTGGCACTTCACGCGAGGCGTTGGATCTTTAGGTGAATACCATTCAAGTTTCTTCTGAAACATATTTCGGAGAAAGCTGAGCATTGCCTATATGCCTTATAACATCTAATACACGGACCAACGGATTCGTATACGTCAGTATCCGAAACACCACATTATCAGATTAAGTGTTTGATTGGTAAAGGGTGTTTGCGTAATGCCCTGGACCTCAACCCCAAATCTTTAGTTCCTATTGAGATGAGTGGCTTGCCCAGAGCCGTGTGGGTTCTAACGGGGAAACACTCATCTCATTTCGAATCTCAGTAAGTTGTGAAATTAACAGCGATGGCGACTTTGACTTAATGAGCCGCTGGCGCCGCTGCTTCCTTCACTTTCAACATATAACGAGCTGCGGCAAATCGGGTTTCGGCATCCAGATGGGCTTGCGGCGGCATCGGTGGGTAGTCCTCGCGTACTTTTTCCGGGTTGGCGACGTAGTCGGCAATGGCTTGGGCGTCGTCACCGTAAATGGCTTGGATTGCGACGACCGATGGGCCGATCATGCGGGCATTATGGGCATGACAACCGGCGCAGACCGCGTAGAACGTCAGCTCGCCTTTATCGAGCAGGGATTTCGCTTCGTCGGTGACCGGTTTGGCTAGCAGGTAGCTGACGGTATCGCGGGTATGGGTGCGGGTGCAGGTGCTGTAAGCGCTTAAACCGACGGTTGGGTATTTGTGGGCGTCGAGTATGCAGCTGTCTTTGCCGCCGCCGACGGCGACGATTTGTGGTGCGCCGCTGGTCAGTGTCGCGAGCTTCAGGGCTTTGATCTCATCGATGGGTTCGTAGCCGTTATCGATAAACAGGTTATCGAGAATCTGCACCCGATCCGGATTCGGTTCGGATTCCGGATCCAGCGTGATATTACCGAACGTGGCGTGGTCGGTGATGATGATGCCGGTGTTCTTGTTGCCGCGCACGACGTTGTTCTCGATGATGACATCGTCGGCGGCCATGATCACCATGCCGGTGCCGCTTGGTAAGCCGCCGACGATTGAACCGGGTGCGGCGAAATTTTTGTGATTGTTGTTCACGATAAAGTTATCGCGAATGATGATGTCGTAAGCGGTTTTGATCGGCAGGCCCGGCGTGATGAAGGCTAGAATGCCGCCGGTGTTGTCGTAGACCATATTGTTCTCGACAATCGCGTGACGGGTGTTTTCAATTTCAATGCCGGCGACGTTGCCGAACACTTCGTTATGCGCGACATGAATGTTGTCGGACATGCCGACATAAATCGCCGCGTCTTCAATGCCGGTCAGCACGTTGTATTCAATCAACCCATTCTTGCCGAACTGAGGGAAAATGCCATAGACGCCGGTGTCGACTACCCAGTTATTGCGAATGACGAAATTGTTGCCGGCCTGACCCATGACGCCGTTGCCTTTGTAATGGGTGATCTTGAAGTTCTCGATGCGTACGCCGTTGCCGGAATACAAGATCGCATCATTACGCAAGCCTTCGCCTTCGAGCACGGGCCATTCGCCGTTGTCGATAACACCGAGCAGGCTGATGTCGTTTTTGTCGATGTAAATCGTTTCTTTGTAAACGCCGGGATAGACCAGCACGGTGTCGCCGGGTTGCGCGGCGGCGACGGCATCTTGAATTACTTGTCCGGCGCGCACTTCTATGGTTTTTGCCGTCGCATACTCGGTGCTCAATCCGGCTTTATCGACGGCGCCGCGCTGCTGACTGCCGAGTATGTCGGAGGAGCGCGACAAATCCGGTGCCGTGCGTGCCTTGTTGAAGTGGCCGCCGGCCCAGTAAGCGCCGAACGCAATCGCAATCAGCAGCAATAGATAGGTAAACTTTTTCATCGGCTATTCTCCGGGGCGTTATTGTTGTGACGGCATTTGATAGATGGGCGCGAGACCGGACGGTAATTGTTCCGGCACGCGGGGCATAAAGGATTCATCAGTCAGCGTTTGCAGAAAGTCGACCAAGCGATCGATTTCCTGTTCACTTAAGTTTGGTTCCCAGATATGCCAGTGCAGCGTTAGTTGCTGATCGGCGGGTACGGCATGGCCGCGGCCTTTGGTGTAGAACTGAACGGTGTCGCGCAGATTATTGAACTGCCCGGCATGCATATACGGCGCGGTTTTGCTGATATTGCGCAGACTGGGCACTTTGAATCCGCCGCGCTGGGTTTTCTCTTTGCTGATTGCTTCCGCACCGATATCAAACGGTAAGTCGCTGGGCGTTGGCACGCCGATCACGGCGATTTGTTGATTGGAAAACAGCGGCGGTGTATGACATTCGGCGCAGCGGGCAACAAACGAGCGGAATACATTCATGCCTTCAATCTCGTTGGCGCTCAGTGCCTGAGCATAACCATGCGCGTACCAGTCATAGCGACTGTTCAGTGAAACCAGTGAGCTTTCGAACGCAGCTAGTGCCTGGTAAAGCTGATCCAGCTCGATGCGGTTTTCCATTTGTGGAAAAGCTTCTCGGAACAGGCGCCGATAGTTTTCTGAATCATTCAGGCGCTGCAGTAACTGCGCTGGCGTTGCCGCCATTTCTTTTGGGTCATACAGCGGCCCTTGCATCTGGATTTCCAGATCGTGAGCGCGGCCATCCCAGAAAAAGCGCTGCATGAAGGCGACATTCCACAGCGACGGCGTTGAACGATTTAAGCGCGTGCCGTTGGCGCCGGTGCTGCGCGCCTGACCGTCGGAAAACCCCAAATGAGGTTGATGGCAGGAAGCGCAGGCTTGGGTCTGGTTGCCGGACAGAATCGGGTCAAAAAACAGATAACGACCCAGATCAATTTGCTGCGGCGAAAAGCCGTCGCGCACCTTCGGCATCGCCGTTTTCAAGCCACCGACACCGCTATTCTGCAATGATTCGTAAAGGAGATACGGACTACGCCATTGGCAGCGCTGAGCAACATTCTGGAAACCCGGCGGACAATCGCTTGCCAGCACAAAGTCAGCTTCCGCTGCGGCGAAGGTGTTTGTTGCGAGCAGTGCAAACAGCGCTGCAAAGGTTATCGCTTTCATGGCGTTTGGCTCAGTTGCCGAATGTACTGGGCGAGCGCTTGCGCTTCTTTGTCGTCAGCAATATTGGCGGCGCTGCGCCGCATTTGGGCACCGGCTTTGTCGTCGGGATGGGCGCCGCGAATCCCTTGCCGAAACTTGTTAATCTGAGCCAGCAGGTAGCTTTCCGACAAGGCACCGAGCGCTGGTGCTTTCAGGCGTTTATTGCCTTGCGCCTTGCTGCCATGACAGGCGCTGCAAACGGCGTTGTAGCGCGGCGCTGCCAAGGCCGTGATCTCGGCGTTGTTTGGGTTGGCTTTAGGTGCAGGCGCCGGCATCGCCGCAACTTCAGCTGAAAGCGCGTTGATGGTTTTTTCATCGAGCGTCATCGCGATGGCGCGCATCGCTGCGCCACTCTGATCGGCACCGGTTCCACGCCAGCCTTTCTTAAACGCGCGCATTTGCTCAGCCAGAAACCAGGCTTCGCGACCGGCCAGTAGCGGCGCGGTTTGTTGCTCGTCACCTTGCAGGGCGTTGCCGTGGCAGCTGGTGCAGAGCTGCACATCTGCACTGTTACCATGGCCGCAGAAAAGCAGAGGCAGTAGCACAAAAAGTCGCGACTTCAATTTATATCGCTCTATAGTCCTAGATAATTTCGACTATTTATCCCCCATTTTGGCGGGCGGCTCAAGGATTTGTTTTGCTGCGCCGCAACCCATGCTGGCCCGAAAAATAGCCTGATTACCCAGCTTGCGCCGCAGCAAACTGGTCTGTCGTCTGACAAAGTACTTTGCAAATATCAACTCATTGGTTAAAACGCGGAAAACGTCAGTCCAAATTAATCAACAAGACGAAGGACCCGCCCATGATCAAGCGCCGTTGCGAATTTCCCCTTTCATTGCTGAGTCTCTGCGTTGCCGCATTATTGTCACCAGTCGCTACGGCGGCAGAGCAGCCTGACCAGGATTCCACCACCGAAGAAAACCAGGACCGCAAAGGCGCCGAAGTGATTACCGTTACCGCGCAAAAGCGCACCGAACGGATTCAGGACGTGCCGATCACGATGAATGCCTACAGTGAGCGCACGGTGCGAAACCTCGGGGCGCTGAACATCAAGGATCTGGGTGCGATTACGCCCGGTATGGATGCTGACAACCTGTCGGTGACCCAGCCGCGATTCGAGATTCGTGGTATCGGCACCAGCGATTTTGGTATCGGTTCTGATCCGGCTGTCGCGGTTTATATCGATGGCGTCTATGTCGGTCGCAGCGGCGCCGCACAAATGAATTTCAACGACATTCAGCGCGTGGAAATTCTGAAAGGGCCACAGGGTACGCTGTTTGGTCGCAACGCCGGTGCGGGCGCCATTCATATCATCAGCCGGCTACCGCGCAACGAAAATGGCGGTGAGCTGCGGGTAACGCTAGGCGAGTATTTGCGCCAGACGCTGGAAGGTGCGGTCAACCTATCCAATAACGATGATTTGCATGCGCGCTTTTCGTTTGTCGATCACAAAATGGACGGCTACATAGATCAAGTCGGCAGCGATACCAAACTCGGTTTGGAAAACAGCGAAGGCGCGCGCTTTCAATTGCTGTGGAATGCCAGTGACGACACCGATCTGATATTCCGTGGCGAATACGAAAGCACCGATCAGGATGCCGTGCAGGGCGCCAGCACCAACCCGGCTATCGCGCCGGCCGACCCATTCGGTGCTTACGCTACCGATATGGACTCCAATGAAAGTCGCGACCTCTGGGGCGCCAGCCTGACCTTGGAACACCGGATGGATAATCAGCAATTCACGTCGATCACGGCTTATCGCACGTTCGATAGCAATAACTTTGAAGAAGAAGACGGCAGCGCTGACCCGCGCTTTTTCTTGGCGACCAATAACGTGGAAGATTTCGAAGCGCTGAGTCAGGAGTTTCGGCTGACAGGAAGCAACGACTCGTTCAAATGGTCGCTCGGCGCGATGTACGCGAAAGAAAGAGCCAGGCAAACGCACAATGTTCATGCCAGCACCGATGTGCTCGATACGTTTTTCTTGAGCGATGGCGGCGTGCCACCGACGATGATTCCTTCAGTGCCGGCCGGATTTGGCATTGGCGGATTTTTCTATCAGCAACTGAACCCGTTACTGATGGCCGGCGGTCTGCCGAATGGCTGGGATGATGTTGCAATGATGCTCGGTATGCCGACCGGCCTAGCGGCGGCAACCGCTTATGCCAATATCAATCTTGGCAAACCCTGGCTGGAGCAAATGCATGACCGTGGTGATTTCGAAAGTTATGCGGTTTACGCCGATGCCACCTGGTCCGCAACAGAGAAACTCGATATCACCTTGGGTGTGCGCTATACCGTCGATGAGAAAACCTTCCAGGTTGATTCCGAGTACACCAATACGCTGGATTTAAGTGGCGGCGTATTGAGCCCGGGCACGATCTTGAACTGCGGCGGGCCGGCACCGGGCTGTATGGATTTCGGTGGCGGCAATTACGCGCAAGTGCTGATTTTCGATACGCCATTGGTGCCTCTGGTAGCGCAACCGATACCGTTCGGTTTGATTTTTGTCGAGCAGATCCCGGGCATCAAAAATAGCGAAGAATGGGATGCGGTCACCCCGCGTTTCGTTGTTGATTACGAATGGTCACCGAATGTCATGACCTTCATCACTGCCGCCAACGGTTTCAAGTCTGGTGGCTTCAATAGTCTCGGCGCTGACATTGCCAATAACCGTCTGGAATCGGTCGATCCAGAGGATATCTGGAACTACGAGTTCGGCTTGAAGTCGAGCTGGTTTGATGATCGTTTTCAATGGAATTTCTCTGCCTATCAATACACCTACGACGATCTGCAAGTGCTGGTGCTGAGTGGCCCATCAGGCGCCATTCCCACCTACAACATCGGCAATGCTGATGCCGAGGGTGATGGCTTCGAAACCGAGTTCAGTTGGCGCGTCGCTGACCAGTTCCGTTTGCATGGTAACTATTCGAAACTGGATAGCGAATACACTCGTTATGACGTCAATCAGTTTCCGGGACAAACCGCCGCCAATGATTTGACCGGCAAGGAGTTTTCCGACCAACCGGATAAATGGAACCTCGGATTCGAATACAGCACGCCGTTATGGAATGGTGATTTGCTCTGGTATCTGAACAATACCCACGTCTCGTCATACATCAGCCGCAACGGCATTTTCGACGCGACCGTTGGTGGTTATGACCTGATGAACACACGCGTCAGTTACGTGCCCGGTCACGGTGGCTGGGAGTTTGCCATTGCTGCGCAAAACTTGCTTGATGAGGAATACTTGATCAGCTTGGGCGGCCTCGGTGATGCCATTGGCTCACCGCTGACACGGCGCGGTAAGCCGCGGATGGTCAGCGTCAGCTTTGCTGCGTATTTCTGACAAATAATGGCCGCGTGTTGGTAAACAATCAATATGCGGCCATTATTTGGATCCCGACTTGCGGAGCTGGGCATACTCCACTTGAGAACTCGCACTCCATGCGGTGCTCAGAAAATCCAACCAACGACTTTGATATCAAGATGAACGTAAATGCGGCCGGGTGTTCAAGTTTCGTCGTACTTCATTTTCCCTCAGAAGTAGATTCTTCTTTTGGCTCTTTGGCCTCCGATTGATTTTCCTTCGCTTCCGGCGTCACGCTATTTGATTCATCTCGAACCTCCACGGTACCCATCTTACCAATGTATTCCTTGAGTTCCGATGAGGTTTCCTTGAACTCTCCGTAATACTCATCACCACGAACGGTGCTGCCATCACGCAGAATTTTCAACATTGGGTTTACATAGCCGACCCGTGAGCCGGTTATGTTCTTCAGTTGCTTGTCGGTGTATTTCTTTGCCTTGTAAGCAATGGCCATCTCTGAATAGTCGTGGCTGAGCTCTTTATAAAGCTCTTTGGCCTCTGCCCGTTCCGACTCTGAAAGTTTCTGCCAAATGCGGGCCTGGTTCTGCTCGAAAACCGGAACCTTGGTGTCAGCCGCCAGTTTAGCCCAGACCCAAGCATTGACATTACTCTTGTCTACGCCAAGGCCAGCCTCATGTGCATGCGCCATCCGATACATGGCGTAGCGGTCACCAACACGCGCCAGTCGCTGATAGGTGGCGTAAGAGGTTCGGTAGTCACCGGACTCAAAAAGTTGTTCTGCCTGCTTATGTACACGATCGACTTCGTAACCCCAGGTACCCATATGTTCGGATTCGGCGAATACCGAAACCGATGCCGACAGCAAGCCAACAAAGAAGAGGCGAGAAACAGATCGGTAGAGTGGTGTCATGGCGAACTCCTTTTTCTAGGTACGGTGAAGGCGAAATAAAGTCTGCTAATCGTAGAGGAAAAGACTTTTCTGAACTATAAAAGTTGCATCAAATTGTTAATGCTTCCGATATATGACGGGAGAAAGGGCCTTTTTGGGTCATCACGCGACGAGTTTGACGTCAGCGTAGAGCAAACAGTACGACAACTGCCCGTGTTTCGGTTACGGCCAGTCAAGTGCCTGCTAGTAGTGTACAAATCGATACAAGTTAGCTAAGCAGAGGTTTACATAGAACTGCAACAAACTCGTGGCACTTTGGCAGTACAGAAGCGCTGATCTGCGGCTATCTTCCGTTGTGTTCAGCCGCTTCTTTCGCATCAAACCGCAGCAAGGGCATAGCCCATAAAAGCACCGCCAGATAGTTCGATGTCATCACGTCGGTGCGCCTTTCAAACTGATTGCAATAAAAGGATACAGCGATGAAAAACGCTTTGATGGTGTTCGCGCCGGCATTTTTGCTGCTCGGTGCTGAAGCTCATGCCTGGTCACAGGAAACCCATAAACGCATCGTCGCCGATGCACTGAAATTCATGAACTCCAGCAGTGCAACGGCCGATATGAAGCGCGCCGCGCAATTTTATACTCAAGCTGCCGGCTCACAGGCCAATGCCGCTGAGATTCTCGGCCAAGCCGCTTACGATGTAGACGATTTTCGAGATACTCGTCTTGGCGGCTGGTGGGTTGGTTACGAGTATGCGCCTGTCGGCAATCTCGCCTCCTCGCTGGTCAATTACACCTCATATTGGCACTTCCTGAATCTGACCCGCGGAAGCGATGTGCACGGCAACGATCACGGTGGTTACGATTATCGCTATCACACCGTCGATGGTTCTTGGTCAGATGTCGATTGGTACGCAATGGTCTATTTGTATAACCGTGATCTGAAGCAGGAAGATTACAACACCACCGAAGCGCACTACCGCCAGGGCAGCTATTCGAATCGCGACAAGCACTACGCCGATTATCAGGAAATGGCGTTTCAGCCTATCGATAACCTGGCCAAGTACTGGTTCGATCAATTCAAGCAATCGCCGTCATTGCAGACGATCGGTTTCAGTCTGCACGCGACCGGCGATGCAGCGCAGCCGCATCATGTTTACGTGACCTCTGCGAACAATCACGGCGGCTGGGAAACCTGGGTCCGTGACTATTACGATGCGGAGAATTTTGGTGACATGAATGCGGTTGCCAATATCGTCGGTCAATATAACAGTCAGCACGATATTCGTAGCTTGATCACGCAAGTTGCAGAGCGCGCCTATCAATTTCCGGAGCCGCTGTATGCAACGGATTACGCGACTCGCAAACGCGTTGCCAAGGAAATGATTCCGCACGCGATCGCGACCACTGTTGCCGTTCTAACCAAGGGTGTGAATCATGTCTATGGCCAAGGCGGTCAGTAAGCCGGAAGCCATCTCCAAAACGCTCGGTGCTCGGCCAACCGCGCGAATGCGGTGCTCGGAATCCTCATTTACTATTTGTAAACTGCGGTTGATGTTCGGCGCATCCTTGCGCCTCACCCCTTTGGGGTTTGCACGAAAATTCATTCCTGATGAATTTTTCCGCTCCTATTCACGCAGCTTGCCATCGCCCGAATCGTTTTTGAGACGACTTCCTCTCGCACTAATTTTCGTTGCCCTGCCATGGATGGCGGAGGCAGCGATGCCTGGCTTACGTATCAATGAAGCGGTGATTCCGGCGCAAAGCCTGCAGTTGTTGCAGCACAGTTCAGCGCTCGGCGCGGTCGATGAGAAAACGCTGCGCGATAGTGTGATCGACAATCGTTTGATTGCCCATTGGGCCGAGTCGCGGCTGACGGCGCATGCGCTCGCGCATCTCGATATGGAAGTCGAGAATGCGGTGCATGAAGTGCTGCTTGGGCAGTTGCCGACTATCGAGAAGCCGGTAACAACCGTGCAGCCAATCAGCGCCGCTGAACTGCGACAACTGCTGAAAACTGACCTCGATAAAGCCTTCACGTTGACCGCAGCGCAGCAACAAGCGGTGGCGAAGCGAGTGCTGGTGTCGATTGATGAGCCAGAATCAACAGCCGTGCAAGTCAGCTTGTTGGATGTATACATGCACGAAACCATTCAGGGGTTGGCTGAGCTGCAAGCCGGTAATCACCGTTATTTGCTCGAACGCGCGCAGCAACTCGCAGAGCGGCGTTGGCAACAACAACAGTGGCAACAGCGTGGCATGTTGAGTGCCGAAGTCTTGCAAGGTCTTCAGCGATTGATGCGCGACCACCAATTGAAGCAGCGCTGGCTACTGGAACAAGGCTTGACTGGTGATCCACATCATGAAAGTGAAGTTGCCGAGCAACGCTGGCGCCAGGTGTCGAAGGCGCAGATAGAACAGTTCTACCAACAGAATCGCGACCAGTTTCGGCAAGTCGAGCAGGTAAGCGGTGGTTATTTTATGTTGAGTTCGCAGCAACAGGCTGATGCGCTATTCCAACAAGTGCAAAATGGCGTTGGACTGGACCAGCTTGTTCAGCAGCAAAAGCTGCAAAGGTATACGCTGGAGGTCAGTAACGACGCAGGACAAAAATCCTTGTTGCAGAAACTGGCGCTGATACAAAAGCCGGGTATATCGCGTCCTTTTCGTGCTGAACAAGCCTGGGTGATGTTCGATATCAAGACGCGTGAAGACCGTGTATTGCCACTTAGCGATGCCAGCGTGCAACACAGTTGTGCCCGCGCGATTGCATTGCAGCAAGCGCAACAGGAATTTGAGGCATTACGCATGCGACTACGCACGGAAGCGCGCATCAGTGAGCTGCGTGCAGGAGAGGGCAGATGAAAGCATTTGGCTGGTTATTATTGGCGGTGGCATTGGCCGGTGCAGGTTTACATATGCTCGGTATACCTGAGCCATTGCCTCTGTATCAAACTGGTACGCAAGCCGAACCGATCATTGATGCATACGCGACACCAATTGCGCCAACGGCGACAGCCGAATCAGAGGCGTTCTCAAGAAAGATCCAGCCTGCTATCGAACCGGAAAAAGTAGACGAGCAAGAACCGTCGTACACACCAGAACAAGCGCTGGCTATGATGCAGCATTCGACCGAACATGGTGATGCCCGGCAACCGCAATTGATGCAGCGGGAAGCGGTGGAGCAACGCGCCAGCGCCGAACAGCTGGCCGATGCCGAATCCTACGCTGCGTACGAGCAACGGCAAACGAAAGCGGTGATCGCCAGCTATGCCGCGATTCTGGATCAGTTGCCGTTGCTGTGGGAGAAAGTCAATCAAGGCGCCAATGATCCGCGCATCACACCAGCACAGTATCGTGAAGCGCTGGAAGCGTTGGAGCAACTGGAGTTGATGCGCGGCCGGCTGGAAGCTGAGCATCCTGAGTTGTTGCGCGCAGCCACGCGCGAGCCGTTGCTTTCGTCAACATCTGAAGAAGGATCGCCATAAGGTATGGTGCGAATTTATTCGCACAAACTCTTTGGTTTTGGAAAGTATTGCGCGCGAAAAAGTCACCGAAGAATGTTCGAATAAATTCGAATCTACAATTGCTGTTGAGGTGTCGCGTTTAAACCCGGAAATGTGACACTTCTACGTGCATGGCCTGCGCCAGTTGCTGCAAGGATTGGCCGGTATTGGCGCTGGCCTTGGCGTCGTCGGCACTTTGTTCGGCGATGCTGCGAATGGATTCAGCGTTGCGGCCATCTCATTGACGGCTGTCGCGACCAATTCGGTCGCTTGGTGTTGATCATGAATCAAGGTATCGGTACGCGAGGTGATGCCGGAAAGTGATCCGGCCGCCGCGCTTAAATCATTGGAGTGCTTGACGATACGGCTGATAGTTTGCAGAAGCTTGGCGACAAATTCGTCGAAGGCTTCGGCGAGCTTGCCGAGTTCATCGCGGCTGTGCACCTCGACACGCTGGGTCAAATCGCCATTGCCATGCGAGATTTGCTGCAAGCGATTGGGCAGTGTGTTCAACGGGCCAAGAATCATGCGCGGGAAAAACACAGCGAGCACCAAGCAAACGGCCAGACCGATGATCATCAGCGTCAACTGTGTTGCCTGGCTGGTAGCACGTGTGTCGTTGACTTGTTTATCGGCTTCGACGGCGACACCCATGGTCAAGCCGGTCATTCTGTCGATACTGTCGCGGGCGGTTTCGAACTCGCTGTTGGCGCGCGACAAGGTTTCCGCGTCACGCTGCCCATTGATGATGGCCAACGATGTGGCTTTCCATTGTTGAAAGGCGCGTGTGAAGTTTTTGTGTTCGGCTTGAATTTCGCGATGGTCCGGGTGCAGGTCGGCCGCCTTTTCGATGCGTTCAGCCGCTTGCTGGAGGTTTTCCAGATGTGCTTTTTCCAATGCGGCCCGTTCACCGCTGCTGGTAACCATTCCCAGCTCGGCGGTCAGCGCCTGATACAAGTCGCGGTCAGCTTCCAGCACCGGATTAACGCTTGGTAACAGCTGGCCGGAAACGTCGTTGGCCAGCTCTCCGAGCCGGCCGCTGCTGCGCATGCCTACCCCACAGGCCAGGACAATCAACATCACCGCCAGGATAACGATGGGTAGCAACAATTTGGCGAAAAGACCGGTCGCGAAATCCAGCCATGATGGGCATCCTCCTTGCCAATCCGCGAAAGTATAGTTGCCCTTTTGGTGCAGTCGTATTGGCGCCCGGCACGGTGCTGTCCAGAATTTTTACAACCAGTCAAAAAAATTTACATTCACTGCCCGCCGACATCTTGGTGACTACGAAGTAACTCATTGAATAAATTGAACATTTTTTACCCGACACTACCTGGCCCGACACTTGCTGTGCCGCATCGGTCGCCGTTAATGCCAACGGTTCGTTGTCGCGAGGCACCCGAGACACCTCCTCGCAGAGCTTATAAAAGGGAAGTAAAAATGAAATTGTCCACGCTGTTTATGGGCACGGCATTGTTGGCGGCGGTCGCCACAGATGCGCAAGCCTCGATGCTGAGTTACGGCGATGTCGTGCAAGTGCAAAACCGGGAAGGCACGGTTTTCACGCCCACGCCAATCCTTGGCGACAACAACGGCCTGTATACCTCGGTCAGCTTTCACGTTAACGGCAGCAACCGCACGGCCAATGCCGGCATGTATGTCCTCGATTATTCCTACACGCTGAATAACTCGACCGGCGAATGGTTCCAGTTCTACAGCTTCTGCCTGGAGCCGCATGTCAACCTGGAATCGTTTTCGAATCCTTACACGGTGCACACCCTGTCTTCGGCCGGCTACAACAATGCCGCCATTTCCGAGCTTTGGGGTCGTTACCGTTCGTCCGTGACCAATAACCTGACTGCCGCCGCATTCCAGCTGGCGCTGTGGGAATTGGCCCATGACCAGTCCAATGGCATCAACCTGGCGCAAGGCGCGTTTAGCGTCAACAATGCCGGCAGCAACGCCTTCCAACTGGCCAACACCTGGCTGAACAGCCTGAACGGCGAAGGCCCGCGCGCCTCGAACCTGGCCGTGCTGGTCGATAATCCGAATGACAAAAACAATCGTCAGGATTTGATTGTCGAACTGCCCAACCCAGGTGCTCTGGCTCTGTTTGGTTTTGGCGCGCTTCTGTTGGCGGGCAAGCGCCGCAAATTCTGAACGGATCGCGAAACAGAAATGGGAGGCTTCGGCCTCCCATTTTTTTTCAGCGTGGCGATAGCGAGCCGGCAATCAGCCAGATTAGGGGCTGTTTATCTTTGCCAAATCGCTGCGACGGAGTCGCCCGTAGCGCAGTGGTCGCGCGCGTTCCTGACGCGCTTGCGACACTTCCCACGTCCCTGTGGGGCGCAGGAATGAGGAGCGTAGTGTACTGAACGTACATGAGTGACGAATAACGCGGCAATGCGCTACGGGCGGCCCGTCCCTTCGGGTTGCGCCCAGAAAGACGCCATGCCGCGTTGCTCGTCATTCATTTAGCTCACTAAACTTCTCTCCTCGCGCCTTGCCTGGCGCCTTTCTGGGCGGCAACGCAGCGATTTGGCAAAGGTCAACAGCCCCTAGCGCCAGCTTCATGCCTGCGTGAGAGGCGAAAAGCCCAAGCCTTGATAAAAATGCATGGCGTCCGGTCGCTGCTTGTCGGTGGTCAGTTGTACGAGACGGCAATGCCTTTGCCTGGCACGCTCAATGGCCCAGCGCAGCAGCTGCTGACCGAGCCCCTTGCTGCGATACGCTTGATGAATTCTGACGCCCTCGATCAGGCAGCGCCAGGAACCGGTGTGGGTCAGGTAGGGGATAAAGGTCAACTGCAGCATGCCAACTGGTTGTCCGGCCAAATCGGCAACGATTAATTCATTATTTGGATCAGCGTTGATGGCATGGAACGCCGATAAATAGGCAGCATTCAATGGCGTTGCCAAGTCTTCTCTGGTTGCGCCCAATTTGTCATCGGCGAGCATGCCAACCAGTGCTGGCAAGTCCTGTTGCTCGGCTGGCCGGAAGGTGATCTTCATGCCATGTCACTCCTCAATCTGCAGACAAAACGTTTGCGATAATCTTTCAAACGATTTCGGCGTGCGTGAAAAAAAGGAGGGTTGCCCCTCCTCTTTTTACTGTTGATCCGGTCAGGGCAATTCCTGACCTTTTACCCATGGTGCTTTCGCTTCCAGCAATTTCTTCTCGAATGCCGGCAGCGTTTGTTCCAGCATCGTTTTGGTTTGCGGCTGCAATACGGCCAGACGCTGCTCGACATCATTCATGACGCCGATATGCATCGGTGTCGGGCCATAAGTGCTGAACATCGTTGCCATCATCAACGTGCCTAATTGATCGCTGACGGTGACGATGCCTTGCTCGCCGATCTGATTGCGCACTTCGCTGCCACTCCACTGGCTGACCAGCTCATCAAACTGACGGCTGATCTGCGCCCATTCCTGATCGAGTGCTCCCGGTTCGCGCTGACTGTGTTGCAAGGCTTCGCGAATGCCATCGAAACGTTCTTGCTGACTGCTCAGCGCGGTCATATTGGCGCTGATGGTTCGCTGCGCCATACGCACACGCTGATAGAACTTAACGACGTCTTCCGGCTGCGCGCCCGGAAGGGCGTTGTTATTAAGCGGCGTTATCCGGAACGTCACTGGTGCACCAAGCTGTCGCACCTTGCCGTTCTGTTCAATGCTCAAACTGGCCTGATAGCTACCGGGCGCAGCGAGCATGCCCGGTGTCGGGCTGTCGTCCATTGCCGCTTTCTTTTGCAGACCCAGTACATCCATTGGCGCGTAGCGCATATCCCAGTTGATGGTTTGCAAACCTTTTTTGTTTTTTGCCTGAACACGGCGCACCACTTCACCTTCCGGATGGCGAATGGTCAGCACCAGTTGCGGCTCAGTTTCGAGTGCTTCCTGTTCAACTGCCGGCCAACCAGGAAAACCGATCGCCTGCTTTTTCTCACGTGCGGTTTTTTCCTGTTCCTGACGCGCCGCTTTCGCGGTTTTGAACTCTTCTTTCAGGTAGTAGCGGAACAACGCACCATCCGGCGGATTCGGTGCCGTGTAAAAACTCGAGCCCTGAAAGCCCGGCTTGTCATCAAAGTCGTATTTGGCTTTCGGGATGTACCACAGTGCTTCCCTTGGTGTGAACAAATGCGCTTCCGACTTCAACAGGTTTTCATTGATTTCGCGCAATGCCCGGTAATCGTCGAGCACGAAAAATCCGCGGCCAAATGAAGCCGCGACCAAATCATTTTCGCGGCGCTGAATGGCCAGATCGCGGAACGCAATCGTCGGTGCACCACCATTCAGTTCGGTCCATTGCTTGCCGGCATTGACGCTGAAAAACACACCAAATTCCGTTGCCGCAAACAGTAATTCCTGTTTCACATGATCCTGCACAATACGCCAGACCAGATGCCGGTCCGGTAAGTTATTGCTGATTGATGTCCAGCTCTTGCCGCGGTTCGAGCTTTTCAGCAAATACGGTTTGAAATCGCCGAACTTGTGATTGTCGAGCGCGACATAAACGGTATCGGCATCAAACAAATCGGCTTTGATGTCGTTGACGAAAGCGGTATCCGGCACACCCGGCAGAGCGCTGACGTCAATCTTGCGCCAATTTTTGCCGCCATCTTCGGTGACCTGAATGCGGCCATCATCGGTACCGGCGTAGAGCAGGCCCTCCTGCTTCGGTGATTCAGCCAGTGAAGTAATCGTGTTGTAAGTCGACATCGCCAACAGATCCCAGGAGCTGTCCCAGCTTTGCGTGCTGCCCATGATCGGCAGCGCCAGTCGTTCCTGGTTTTTGGTCAGGTCACCGGAAATTGCCACCCATTGGTCACCACGATTATCGGAACGCCAGACTCTTTGCGAAGCAAAATAAATGCGTTTCGGATCATGCGAGCTGACCAGAATCGGCGCATCCCAGTTGTAGCGCTCGGCCGGTTCGCCAATTTTCGCTTGCGGTTGAATCAGCATCACTTCGCCACTTTTGCGATCAATGCGGAACAAATGGCCGCGCTGAAATTCACCATAAACGATATCGGGATTGCCCGGTTCGGTCGCCGGTTGATGACCGTCAGCAAACAGAATCATCGACCAGTCATCATTGCTGATACCGTGCGGATGCAAGGTGCGCGAAGGGCCACCATGCGTGCCGTTGTCCTGAGTGCCGCCGAACACGTTGTAAAACGGTTTGGCATCATCAACGGCGACTTTGTAATACTGCGTTACTGGCAGGTTGGGAATGAAGCGCCAGTGCTTTTCCAAATCAAAACTTTCATACAAGCCGCCATCCGTGCCAATCAACAAATAATTTGGATCACTTTTCTTGAATGCCAGCGCGTGATTGTCCGGATGCTTCAGTTTTTCATTGATGCGCCGGAAGGTTTTGCCACCATCATCGGAAACCTGCATGCGGGCGTCGGCCAAATAAATGCGATCAAACGCATGCGGGCTGGCGTACAGTTCCTGATAGTAATGCGGACCGGTAGCACCCGCGACGGTGTCAGAACGCTTTTCCCAGGAGCTGCCGCGATCCGTTGAACGATAGACGGCGCCAGTGCGACGTTCCAGTTCAATCGCGGCATACAACACATCCGGTTGTTGCGGTGACATTGCCAAACCAATTTTGCCCATCTGCTGTTCTGGCAAACCCTTGCTCAATTTCTCCCAGGTTTCGCCGCCATCTTGCGAGCGGTGCAGGCCGCTACCGGGACCGCTACCGATATAAGCAGCAACGTTGCGATGACGTTGCCAGGTTGCCGCGTAAAGCCGATCCGGATCGCGCGGGTCAATGGCGATATCAGTAACGCCGACCCATTCTTTATCACCGAGCACCTGTTTCCAGTTTTTGCCGCCGTCGGTGGTTTTGAACAAACCGCGTTCACCGCCTTTCGACCACAGCGGACCTTGCGCCGCTACCCAAACAATGTTGCTGTCTTTCGGGTGAACAAGGATTTTTGAGATATGCCCGGAATTCTTCAGGCCAAGATTCTTCCAGCTTTCGCCGCCATCAACTGAGCGATAAACTCCATCACCGAAACCAACATGGCGGCCACCCACGTTCTCGCCGGTGCCAACCCAAATCGTATGCGGATTGTTCGGATCAATCGTTACCGCGCCAATCGAATAGGAGTTCTCGTTATCGAACACCGGCTTCCAGGTAACGCCGTTGTTCTCGGTGCGCCAAACGCCGCCAGAACCGACGGCGACAAACCAGCGGTTTTCGTTCTGCGCGTCAATGGCGATATCAGCAATTCGGCCGGACATGAACGCCGGGCCGATACCGCGCCAAGCCATGCCTTGATAAAGTGCCGCCGCCTCCTTGGCTGGGTCTTTCTCCTCTGCCGCTTGAGCCACCGTCAAGGGCAGCAGGGCAGTGAACAACAGTGTCAACAGCTTATGTGTGGTGCGAGGCATCAGTCACTCCGCTTTCTTCAGTGTTGGTGATTAGGTGAGCAGGAACTATAGCGCAAGATCGCGAACTGAAGCGGCGCTCAACATGTTGCCCTGCAGCGACCGGAGCGTGACGGTGTTATGAAAACAAGACTGCTTCGCCGCCACTACGCGACAAAACACTGCACAATCACCACCAGTTCGTGTACGCTCAGCCGCGTTGTTGCCAGCGGAACCACGATGGCTACCGCTTAGAAAAACAATAGAAGTTTTGCCGATTCAGAGGACGAAGATGAGCATCAATCCGTATCAGGTACCAGCGGCGCGACTGGAGACCATTCCTGAGTCAGTTACGATTGAGTTGGCCAGTCGAGGTGAGCGCTTTGTCGCGGCCTTGATCGATACCGCCATTCAACTGATCATCGTGCTGCCCATGTTTTATCTGATGGGCGTTTTCGACAACCGCTCGATCAGCAATAATCCCTGGCTGGACGAATTCATCTTTATCGTTTTTGGCTTTGCGGTTTTCGTCGTGGTTCATGGTTATTTTCTTCATGCTTATGGCCAAACCATCGGTAAGCGGGCGATGAAAATTGCCATTGTCGATATGAACAATCAGCTTCCGCCGCTACTGCGGTTATTGTTTTTGCGCCACGCACCCGTTCATCTGATTAGCCTGTTCGGTAATCTGTTACCGCTGCTCGACGTGCTGTTTATTTTTCGTCAAGATCGTCGCTGCCTGCATGACCTGATCGCCGGGACAAAAGTCGTGCAAGTCTCCCAATAAGATCTCAAGCCGGATTACCGCTGTGCAAGATGGACGTTTATCCCTGACCACCCCCGAAGGCGTAAGGCTGGCGTTGACGCCAGCCGGGCCAGCGCCGCGCGCGGCAGCCTGGCTGATCGACTTGCTGATCTGGATGGTATTTATCTGGATCTGTCTGTGGATTTTTGGCGGGAGCAAACTTGGCAGTGGCCTGATCGGTCTTATTCTGTTCGTCAGTTACTGGGGTTACCCGGTGCTGTTCGAGGTGTATTTCTCCGGCCGTACGCCAGGTAAGCGGGTCATGAAACTCGCGGTCGTGCGAGCCGATGGTTTGCCCGTTGGCTGGCGCGAATCGGTGCTGCGCAACTTATTATTGGTCGCCGATTTTCTGCCGTTCATGTATGCCACCGGTTTGCTTTGCATGCTGGCCGATCAGCACTTTCGCCGAATCGGCGATATCGTTGCCGGCACGCAAGTGATTTATTTTGATAAACCTCCGGTGCGCAAGCCGCTGCGCGAAGTAGAGCCGGTGCCTTCACCGATCCCTCTGACGCCGGAACAACAACGCACATTGCTTGGACTATTTGAGCGCGAAGCGCAATTGCCACCGGAACGCTTGCAGGAGCTGGCCAGCATTGCCGAACCGTTGACCGGTGAAACCGGCGCCGTGTCGCTGGAAAAATTGCGCGGTATTGCGGCAGGTTTAAGCCGATGAAGCAAAAGCAATTTGAACACGCGCATGCGGCGTTCTGGCAGCAACTGGAACAGTCGTTGGCCGACAAGAAAAACACCGAAGAAAATTTCCCGGCAATGTACCGACAACTCTGCCAACATTTTGCCCTGGCTCGACAACGCGGTTACTCGCCGGCGTTGACCGACTATTTGCACAAGTTGGTGCACGAAGGTCATCTGCAATTATATGGTGTTGCCGTCGATCGGCCGATGGTGTTGCATCGCTGGCTGCTGCAAACAATGCCGCAACGAGTGCGCGAAGAGTGGCGGTTGATGTTGCTGGCGATCGTCGCATTCTTCGGTATCGGCCTTGGCGTTTTCTTGTTGGTCTGGTTTCAGCCGCATTGGGCTTACAGTTTCGCCGAGCCGCATCAGCTAATGAAGTTTCAGCAAATGTATCAACCGGACAACATCAAGATTGGCCGTGGCGGTAGCGAAGGCGATGTCGCGATGTTTGGCTTTTACATCTGGAATAACGTCTCCATTGATTTTCGTACCTTCGCCGCCGGTATTTTTGCCGGTGTGCCCTCACTGATCAGTTTGGCCAGCAACGGTATGCACTTCGGCGTCATTGCCGCCTGGCTTTCGCTTGATGACAGTACACGCGAAACCTTCTGGTCATTTGTTATTACCCACTCCAGTTTTGAGGTAGCCGGTCTATTGTTGGCGGCGGTTGCCGGTATGCGGCTCGGGTTTTCACTGCTGAGTCCGGGGCGGATGACGCGCCGGCATGCACTGATGGCCGCCAGTCAGCGCATGTTTCCGGTGCTGGTTGGCGCCGCGATGCTTACCGTCATTGCCGCATTCTTCGAGGGCTTTTGGTCGGCCAGTACCAGCATTTCGGCACAGACCAAGTACGTAGTTGGCGGTATTGGTTGGCTGATTGTCATCGCCTACTTTGTTTTCGCCGGTCGGGGTCGCAACGATGCGGCTTGATCAATTGCAGCTGGAGTTGCGGCCGCGACCAAATGCGCAAGCGTTGGATCTCGGCATGGCTTTGCTGCGCGTCGATGGTGTTCAGGTCTATCTGGCATTTCTGGCGCTGTGGCTGCCTCTGCTGTTGTTGGCTGCCGCCGCGATATTCGTGTTTCCCGATTACGGTGGTTTTGCGCCACTCGTTGTCTGGTGGCTACGACCATTGCTGGAGCGCGCGCCGCTCTATGTGCTGTCACGCAATGTGTTTGGCGAGAAAATTTCCTGGCGTCAGGCGGTGCGTGCTTGGCCCAGCTTATTGCGCGGTGGTTGGTTTCGCTTGTTGACCTGGTGGCGATTCTTTTTGCCGAATCGCGGTTTGTATCAACCGATTTGGTTACTGGAAGGGTTACGCGGGAAAGCTGCCGCCGATCGCCGCCGAATCATTGGACGCGATGGTGGACAAGCGGCGTACTGGTTCGGTTTGGCATGTGCTCATTTTGAGTTGATTCTGCAACTTGGATTCATCGCTTTCATTGGTTTCTTTCTCAGCGAAGAACATGCCATCAATCCTTTCGCGTTCTTTTGGGATATCGACAATAACGCCAATACCCTCTGGAACAATCTGTCGCTGTTGATTTGCTATGGTGTCGCTGTTGCCATTATTGCGCCGATGTATACTGCCTGTTGTTTTACGCTGTACCTGAATCGACGCGCGACGCTTGAGGCCTGGGATGTCGAATTGATGCTACGGCAACTGACACCGCCGCCATCGTCGGCAACACCCAGTTCAGCGATCGTCGCCGGTTTGTTGCCTTTGTTCTTATTGGGCATGTTACTCCATAGCCCAGCAAGTCATGGCAATGAATCGGCGTTGGCCTGCGAGAAACCGGACTACCTGGTCGCGCAACAGGGCCAGCGCAGCGAAGCTCACAACGAAACCCAGCAGCAACTCCGCGAACAATTGGATGCGGTTTATCAGCATGAAGACTTGCTAGGTTATCGCTGCGTGCAAACCTGGGTGCTAAAGAACCAGGAAAAGAAAAAGAAAAAAAGCAAAGAAAAAATCGACGCACCGGATCTGTCCGCCTTGGCGGCGTTTCTGAAAGTGCTGCTTATCGCGCTGGGCATAGGCTTGCTGGCTTGGTTGTTGTACCGCTACCGCGAGTATATGCCGCGCTGGTTTATTCCTGAGCGTCGTTTTGTTGCCACGGAAGTTTCCGGTATGGATATCCGGCCGGAATCCTTGCCGGATGATATCTGTGCCGAAGTCAATCGTTTATGGGCTGCTGGGCAACAGCGGGCGGCGCTGGCCTTGTTGTACCGCGCAACGATATCGCGCTTGGTCAATGAATACCATGTCCGTATTGGTCGCGGCGCCACCGAGCAGGACTGCGTGCGCTATGCCGAGCGTGCAGCAACACAGCAGCAGATCTCTGCCGATTGTTTGCGACTCTGCAAAGAGGTCACGACACATTGGCTCAATGGCGCCTATGGTCAGCGCTGGTTGCATAGCGAAACCTTGGTGGCACTGTTACATCGTTGGCAGCAGCAGTTCGAGCCGGCGTCGGCGGAGCTCGGATCATGACCGATCGGCAACGGCAGCTTCTGTGGTTTGGATTAACGGTCGTGTTGTTGGCACTGATTGCTGCCGGTTGGTTTTATTTTCTGGAAAAGCGCACGATTGCCGTACCGCATCACTCAACCGAAGCCATGCGCAATGATTTTCTGGCCGCCAGTCGTTGGTTGCAACAGCGTGATTACGTGGTGCATAGCCATGACAATCTGACGGCCGCGATGCGCGACACCTTGCCTGGTGGCGCGTTGTTATTCGCTCAAGGCACCGGCATGATGACCGGTGATACTGCGGAACACATTCTGGATTGGGTCGCCGACGGCAACGTCATGATCATGGTGCCGCAGTATGTTGCCTATTCCGAAAGCACGGATGAGGAAGAACGCGATCAGGATGAGGTCAATCAATTGGTCGAAACCGACCCGATTGGCGATTACCTTGGCGTTTATCTGGGCGATCGCCGGCAAACAGAACGCGAAGAGCAGGATGAGGCAGAGTCTGATGCCGAAGCATCAGAGCAGGACGAAGAAGAAATCGAAGAACCTGAAAATACCTTCCGGCCGATTCTCCCCAGGTCCGAAGCGCTCGCCGCAAGCGACAGCATTCAGTTTACGGCGTTGTCATATCCATTATTAATCGCAAAGCAACATTGGCGGCATCTGGATTTTCAGGACGAGTATCAAGCGCCAATTCTCCATGATGCCAAAGGCGATGTGATCCGCGTGTATCGTGAAGGGCGCGGTTATATCGTGGTACTGGCGACGATGTCGTTCACTAACGCGACATTACGCGATCGGGATCACGGCGAGCTACTTTGGCAATTGTTGCAACTGAATCCAGACCGCAAGCAACTGACGATTATCCAGCGTGTGGAAATGCCGAACTGGTATCAGGCGCTTTGGCAGCAGTTTCATTTGGCACTGATCGCGGCAGCGATCACGCTGCTACTCATTATTTGGCTGTCACTGCGTCGCTTTGGTCCGCTGCTGGCTGAGCCGGGCGATGAACGGCGTGCGCAAATGGAACATGTGATGGCAAGCGCCCGTTGGTTGTGGCGTTTACCCGCTGGTCGCCAGCGCTTGCTTGATGCCGCACGCACGGAAACGATGCAACAACTGAAACGCCGGTTGCCAGAGCTGCAACGCCTTGCCGATGGCGAGAAGTTACAAAGGCTGCACCGCGAAACCACCATTTCTCTTGACCACCTGCAACAGGCGTTGTTCGAGCCAGCGGCCAATCAGCCGCGTCGATTCACCGCGCAATTACAAACCCTGCAAAAGCTGAGATCGCATTATGAATGAGCAAACTGAGGTCGCGAGCACCGCCGTGACGATTCCTGCCGAGAAATTGCAGCAAGCCGTTGATATTGTCCGCCGTATGCGCGAAGAAATTCGCCGAGCGTTGATCGGCCAACAAGCAGTTGTCGATCAAGTGTTGGCAACGTTATTGGCTGGCGGCCATGTGTTGATCGAAGGCGTGCCTGGGTTAGGCAAAACCTTGTTGGTCAAAGCGCTGGCAAAAACCTTTGCTGGCGAATTTACCCGCATTCAATTTACACCTGATCTGATGCCGGCTGATGTCATGGGGCATTCCATTTTTGATATGCGCAATCAAACCTTCACCGTGCGCAAAGGTCCGGTGTTCACGCATTTGCTATTGGCTGACGAGATCAACCGGGCACCGGCGAAAACCCAATCCTCATTGCTGGAAGTGATGCAGGAAAGGCAGGTGACGATTGAAGGTGAAACGCATTCACTGAGTGCGCCCTTTATGGTGCTGGCTACACAGAACCCGTTGGAAAATGAAGGCACCTATCCTTTGCCGGAAGCGCAGCTGGACCGTTTCCTGGTGAAAGTGCGCATTGATTACCCGAGCGAAGCCGAAGAGCTGGCGATGCTGGCTTTGGTCACCGGCAATCGCATTGGCGACGGCCTGGATGTGCAACCGGTTGCCAGCTTGATCAAACCGGAAACGGTTGTCGCGTTACAGCAACTGGTTGCCCGCATTCGAGTTGATGAGGCAGTGGCCAATTACGCCGTACGCTTGGTGCGCGCGACACGCGACTGGCCAGGCATTGCCATTGGTGCTGGCCCGCGCGGAACGATTGCCTTGGTGCGTGTGGCCCGGGCGATGGCATTGATGGCTGGTCGTGATTTCATTACTCCCGATGACATCAAGTCGGCGTGCTTGCCAGTGCTGCGTCATCG
This sequence comes from Permianibacter aggregans, assembly GCF_009756665.1. GTDB lineage: Bacteria > Pseudomonadota > Gammaproteobacteria > Enterobacterales > Permianibacteraceae > Permianibacter > Permianibacter aggregans. The sequence continues at coordinate 1,876,239 of NZ_CP037953.1, read as the reverse complement.
CATCGCGATTTCGCCAGAAAGCGAACTCGATGGCCTGAATACCGATCATTTGCTGCAAGCATTGATCGAACACATCGCGGCGCCGCGCGCATGACGCCATCGCGTCGTTTAATCACGTTGCTGGTCGCGTTGATTGCGCTGGCATTGCTGGCCGCTTTTTTCCCGGCGCTGACGCTAGCGTTCTATGCGGCGGCGCTGGTGTCATCGCTGGTGGCGTTCAGCGATGCGTGGTTAGTGCGTGGTAAAGCGGCAGTGCGTGTCGAACGGCAAGTGGCGGGTATTTGGCCGGTCGATGTTGAGAATCGTGTCAGCCTGATTCTACACAATGATGAAACGCAGGCCTTGCACGTTGAGTGTTTCGATCATTTTCCGCGCGGTTGGCAAATGCAAGGCTTGCCACACGCAGCGATGATAGAACCCGGCCATTATTTGCAATTCGATTATCTATTGACACCGGACCAACGCGGTGACGCGCACTTTGCCGCACCGGAATTGCGCATCGCTTCGCCGCTCGGTTTGTGGTGGCGCTATCAGCGCTGTGGTCCGGAACAAGTGGTCAAGGTTTTTCCGGTTTTCTCAAAGTTACTCGGCCATACGCTGACCGCTACTGATCGTCGTTCACCAACGGAAGGCATCATTCGCAAACGCCGACGTGGTGAGGGTACGGACTTCCGCCAACTGCGTGAATACCGTATTGGCGATAGCCAACGCACCATTGATTGGAAAGCGACGGCGCGAGAACAAAAATTGATTAGCCGCGAGTATCAGGAAGAACGCGATCAGCAAGTGGTGTTTCTGCTCGACACCGGCAGAAGAATGTTGGCCCGCGATCAAGGCGGCAGCCACTTCGACCATGCGCTGAATGCCGTGCTGACCTTGAGTTTTATTGCCCAGAAACAAGGTGACGCCGTCGGCCTGATGAGTTTCGCCGGCAGCGAGCGTTGGCTCAGCCCGCAGAAAGGTCGAGTTGGTTTGGATCGAATGCTGACCGGTGTTTACGACCTGCAGGCGACCGAGCAAGCACCGGACTACACCTTGGCGGCCAGCGTCTTGTTACGCAAACTCCGAAAGCGCGCGTTTATCGTGTTGATCACCAATTTGCGCGACGAAGACGACGCCGCGATACGTCAGGCTTGCGCGATGCTGTCCAGCAAACACTTGGTACTGTGTGCCAGCATGCGCGAAAAAATTCTTGATGAGGTGCTACGAGAACCGGTACAAGGCTTCGAGCAGGCATTGCGCGTTGCCGGTACCAACCTGTACCTGCAACAACGTCAGGAAGCGATCCGGCGTTTGGGTTTACCGGCCGGACAATGGATTGATGTAACACCAGAGCGATTGAGCAGTAGCCTGGTCAATCGCTATCTGGACATCAAAGAGAGCGGGCAACTGTAACGGTGGCCTGCACAATAGTGGTGGTTTTTTTTTAGAGAGGGAAGTAAATGAGCAATCCTTATTCTGCGCCGAATGCGCCGATGAACAACACAAGCAATGGTAACGACACCTATGACCCGACAATGTTTTCGGTCGAAGGTCGTATTGGCCGTATTCGTTATCTTGCTTACACAACCTTGATTGGCCTGATGTTCTATGCGGCCTTGGTTGTGGTCATGCTGATGTTTGGTATTGGCTTGGCAGCAGCTGGAAGTGGTATGGAGGGCTTTTCCGGAACGGCACTTGTGGTGATGATCCTTGTTTACCTCCTTATGATCGTTGCGTCGGTTATCCTGATGCGTCGCCGCTTGAATGATCTGGACAAGTCGGGATGGTGGATACTGTTGGCGCTGATCCCGCTTGTGAACATAATCTTCGGTTTGTATGTGCTTTTTGCTCCAGGAACCAAAGCCAGCAATAGTTATGGGCCTATGCCAGGCAAAACCCCGACCGTGTTATGGGTGGTGGGCTTGATTGGCCCAGTCATTGCCGCCATCGGTATTCTCGCCGCCATCGCCATTCCCGCTTATCATGATTACACGCAACGCGCGCAAGCGGCGCAGGTGGAATCCCAATACTCGGAAGATTGAATCGAATCGACCTTTAGTAGCAAAAAGAAACCCACGTGCTGTGCACGTGGTCATCGCCTAACCGGCTACGCCTGTTAGAGCGCCTGCCCATGCAAGTACCTTCCGGGTGTTGTCCCCACAACACATCAGAAGGAAACAAGCATGAGCAGGTTTATAAGAGCGTCGCATGTCATATGGCATTGTCAATACCATATTGTCTGGACGCCGAAGTATCGGTTTCGGATATTGAAAGGGCCGATAGCAAAAGAGATTCATCAATGTGTGATGCTCTTTTGTTTGAGGCTAGGCTGTCAGGTAGTTGAATTAAATGTGCAGGTCGATCATGTGCACTTACTGGTGAAGATTCCGCCAAAGACATCGGTATCAGAGCTGATGGGAGTCCTGAAAGGCCGCACTGCGATACGGATATTCAGTGAATTTCCGTACTTAAGGAAGAAGCCGTATTGGGGCAATCATTTCTGGGCGAAAGGATATTGCGCCGATACGGTCGGCCTGAACGCAGAGATGATTCAGAAGTACGTGAAATATCAGGAAAAGCAGGAACAACATCAGCAGCAGTTGGAGTTTGCACGGAACAGCGAGCCTTCTCAGAAGGGTCGCTAGGTGTGCCCCCTTATAGGGGGCAGAAGGCAAGACCACGTTCTATGAGCGTGGTCGTTTACTTCAGCAAACCCCGCTATCGCGGGGTTTTGTTATTTATACGATCGTCCGACAGAATCTTATGGAGTTTGTTGTGCATTCACCCAGATGATTATTCCGTTCGGCTATGATGACGGTATTGCCATCACCGCGAAGGATGTATGGCCTTGTTTCGACTGGGCGTAAGCTGGAAAGCCGGTTTGCTTTTTTGTTTTGCGGCGACTGCAGCAGAACAGCCGTCATCGTTGCGCCTCGTTACGCTCGAATATCCTCCCTATGTCGAAATCAAAGACGACAAGCCCGATGGTCTCTCGATCTGGTTGGTCGAAGCTTTGATGCAGCGCCTGCAGCAAGAGCACCGGATTGAAGTACTGCCGTGGAAGCGGGCCTTATGGCAACTGGAAACGGGTGCCGCGGATGCGGTGTTCCCGGTGCTGAAAACACCGGGGCGCGAAACGAAGATGGTGTTCATGGCGGAGCCGCTGACCAACGAGAACGTTATGCTGTTCAGCCGTTGCGATGAGGCCATCGCCTTCGATAGCGAGCTGAAATTCCTGCGCAATAAACGTGTCTGTGTGCAACAGGGTTTCAGCATTGGTCTGCGTGCCGATGAGCTGTTCCAGACCGGCTGGATGGAACGGGTCAATGCCAATCACCAGAGTGATTGCCTGCGCATGTTGCACATGGGCGTTGCCCGCTTTTATCTGGTTGACCGATACGCCGGTGCTTATGTCATTCAACAAAGTCAGTACAAGCACGTCGTGCGGCCTTTTGGCGAACCGCTGGAGATGACGCCGGTGTATCTCGCCTGGAACAAGGACAGTGTTGATGAGCATTTGATTACCGCGGCCAATGATGCATTCGAGCAGATGCTGGAGTCCGGCGAACATCAGCGTTTGTTGCAGCGCTTCCAGGATGAAGTGGTATCGCGATGAGTCGGTCGCTATCCGGACGGCAAAAGCCGGTCATGTTCACCTGAACCCAGTCGACATTCCGGCGCTATACTCCAGCGATTGACGAGCATGGAGCAAACCGTGGCCAAGGTCAGCTTCACTGGGCATTTGCAGCGCCATCTGGCGATTGAGCCATTGACGGTCAATGGTGCGACGCTGGCTGAAGTGTTGAACGAAGTATTCCAACGCTACCCAGCACTACGAACTTACCTGCTCGATGATCAACGCGGTTTGCGCCAGCACGTGGCGATATTTATCGACGGCCAGCAAATCCGCGATCGTCGGCATTTCAAAGATCTCACCCCGGCGAATGCCGAGGTGTTTGTCGCCCAAGCCCTGTCGGGCGGATAAGGCGAGACAGTTACCCGCAGTCCGGCACCGGTGCCGAGGATGATACCCAGCACAACAGGGAGCGAGGCAATGAGCAATACCTTGTGGTTGTCGACCCGCAAAGGTCTGATTCAATACACCCGCCAAGGCCTGCAATGGCAGCCGGTGGCGACCCATTTTCTTGGCGACCCGGTCAGCTTCACGCTGCACGATGGCCGCGACAACACGGTTTATGCCGCGCTCAATCTCGGTCATTTCGGCCCGAAACTGCATCGCTCCGATGATGGCGGTAAATCCTGGCAGGAAATCGCCTGCCCAAAGCTGCCAGAGCAGAAGGAAGGGGAGGAGGATAAATCCGCCTCAGCACAAATGGCCTCAGTACAAATGATCTGGAGCATGGCCGCCGGCGGTGCCGATCAGCCGGGGCGCATTTGGGCCGGCACCATTCCGGGTGCGCTGTTCCGTTCCGATGATCGCGGCGACAGCTGGCAGCTGGTCGAGTCGCTTTGGCAGCGCGAGGAGCGCAAACAATGGTTCGGCGGCGGCTACGATCAGCCCGGTATTCATTCCATCTGTGTCGACCCGCGTGACAGTCGATGCCTGCGCCTCGCCGTTTCCTGTGGCGGCGTTTGGCTCAGCAAGGACGACGGCAAAACTTGGCACAGCCGGGCCAAGGGCTTGCGCAATGCCTATATGCCGCCAGAGCGCGCCTATGACGAAATCGTCCAGGACCCGCACCTGATGGTGCAGTGTCGAGCCCAGCCGGACTGGCTCTGGATTCAGCATCACAACGGCATTTTTGTCAGCGACAATGGCGCCGAAAGCTGGCGCGAAGTTGAGGACGTAAAGCCTTCGGTGTTTGGCTTTGCCGTTGCTGTGCATCCAGAGGATGGCAAGCGCGCCTGGTTTGTGCCGGGCATCAAAGACGAGCGCCGCTTGCCGGTCGATCAGCAATTGCTGGTCAACGAAACCCGCGATGCCGGCAAAAGCTTCACGGCTCATCGCCAAGGCTTGCCGACCGAGCCGAGCTACGACCTTATTTATCGGCATGCGCTGGCCATCGACCAGAGCGGGCAAGCGCTGGCGATGGCCTCAACTACCGGCAACTGTTGGCTTTCGGCCGATCAAGGCAGGAGCTGGCAGTGCTTGTCGAACTATCTGCCGCCAGTGGCAGCCGTGTGTTTCGGGCCGGAGCAAGCGTGATCACAAGATTTCTCAACTACACTGACAGTTGATTAAAAATATTGGGACAGCGTTGTACCAAACATGTGGTTGCTGGCACTGCTCGATCATTTCATTCCACCCGGAACCATCACCTCTGCTAACGAAGGCCGTCGTGTACGGCTGATGGTCGGCATGTTGTTCTACGGCATCGTCGTCATTTTGCTCAGCATTCTGGTGCGCTGGTTAAATGAAGGCTGGACGGCGGCGCTGGGGGTTGTCTCGATTACCGGCTTGCTGTTTTTCGTCATGCTGGCGGCGTTCTGGCTATGGCGCAATCGGCAACTCGTCGCCGACATGATGATCATCAGCGTGCTGCTCGCCATCGGCGGTATCGCCTATTTCGATGGTGGTCTGTATTCGCGCTCGATGACCTGGCTCGCCATCATTCCGCTGGTCGCCAATTTTCTCGGCGGCCGCATTCGTGCCTGGTTCGCGCTGTTTTTAGTTGCCGTTGAGCTGGCAATCTTGTTCTGGCTGCATCAGCGCGGCGCCATCAGCAGCTTGAGTGACAGCCCCATCTTTGGCCGTACTTTCGCGTTTTTCGCTTCGACGGCCCTGGTCTCGGTATTGGCCCAGCTTTACGAAGCCACGCGCAAACAAATCGAACGCGACCGCGAACTGCTCGATGAAATGCAGCGACAATGGGTGTCCGTGGTCAGCCATGAACTGCGTACGCCGTTAACCGCCACGCACAGCTCGTTGTCACTGCTGGTCAATACCATGCTGCACGACATTCCGGCCAATGCCCGCGAAATGCTGCAAATTGCTTATCGCAACAATCAGCGGCTGACCCGGCTGGTCAACGATGTCATGGACATGGAACGCCTGCGCATGGGCAAACTGCGCTTGCGCTATGAGCAATGCAATCTGCAGCAACTCGTGGAAGAAGCGGTAAAAACCTTTGAGAACCTGAGCCAAAAAAAAGCGCTGGTGTTCAAGCTGGATTTGGCTCCGGTGGTTTCATTTGAGGCCGACCCTGACCGCATCACCCAAGTCATTCATAACCTGCTGTCCAATGCGATCAAATTCTCACCGGCGCACGGCGTCATCAGCGTGCGTCTGCTGCAACATAACAGCAATGTCGAAATTGAAGTGCATGACCAAGGCGAAGGGGTTGCCGAAGAATTTGTTGAAGAACTATTCAAGCCATTCACCCAGCAAAACAAACACGATGCGCGCGCCCACGAAGGCTCAGGTCTTGGTCTCTACATCAGCCACGCCATCGTCGCGATGCACCAAGGTGAGTTGCGTTATCGTCCTGGTGAAAAAGGCGGTGCCACGTTTGTCGTCAGCCTGCCGGCAAAACAAATCAGTGAAGAAAACCAACGAAACGCAAAAACATAGTTTCGCGTAGCGACACACCCTACAATAGCCAAATCTCTCGCCACTCGTTCCACCAATGCCCTCAACAGCCAACCAAAGCTCGAAACGTGCCATTGTCATTGGCGGTGGCCCCGCAGGTTTGATGGCCGCCGAGCAACTATTGAATGCAGGCATAGCGGTCGAGCTTTTCGATGCCATGCCCTCGGTCGGTCGCAAATTTCTGTTGGCTGGCATTGGCGGCATGAACATCACCCACTCCGAAGCATTTGCACCATTCTGCCGTCGCTATCGTGAGCGCGAAAATGTGCTGACACCCATGCTCGAACAATTCGGTGCTGAACCATTGCGTGCCTGGATACGCGAACTGGGTATCGAAACCTTTGTCGGCAGCAGTGGTCGCGTTTTCCCGACCGAAATGAAAGCGGCGCCGCTATTGCGTGCATGGCTAACCCGGTTAAAAAAACAAGGGCTCGTCATCCACACTCGCCATCGCTGGCGCGGTTGGCAACAAAATGCCTGGTTGTTTGAAAGTCCAGAAGGAAGCGTAACGGTAGATGCCGATGTCGTCGTGCTCGCGCTTGGTGGCGGCAGTTGGAAAAAGCTCGGCTCCGATGGCGCCTGGCAAACACTGTTGCAACAACGCGGTGTGGAGCTTTCTCCACTACGCCCTGCCAATTGCGGATTTCTATGCGAGTGGAGTGAACACCTGAAAAACCATTTTGCCGGCGCACCGATCAAACAAGTCATCATGAAAACGCTGAAGCAGAACGGCGAGCTGGAACAGCGCCGTGGCGAATTCGTGCTGACCGAGCATGGCATCGAAGGCAGCCTCGTTTATGCGCACGCGGCAACGATACGCGATGCATTGGAGCAAACCGGCAGCGCAACCATCTGGCTGGATCTGGCGCCCGATCGCGAGGCCAAAACCATCGAGAAAACGCTAGGTGCTTCAGGAAAAAAATCCGTCAGCAATCGCCTGAAAACCCAACTAGGCCTGGACGCCGGCAAATGCGCGCTACTGTTCGAGCAAGTCGATCGCAATCGCATTCAAGATGCCCAGTACCTTGGTCAGCAGATCAAACACCTGCCGATCACTCTGCACGGTACTACCGATATCGACGAAGCGATCAGCACTGCCGGTGGCGTGAAGTTCGAAGCGATGAACGAACAACTAATGCTAAACGCCATGCCCGGTGTATTCTGTGCCGGTGAAATGCTTGATTGGGAAGCACCAACCGGCGGTTACCTGCTGACAGCGTGTTTCAGTACTGGTTTACGGGCTGGGCTGGGGGCGGTAGCTTATCTGGATGGCAGGCGGTAGGTTCGGGCTGAGGTACGAAGCCCAACGACTTTCCCTGCGTACTGAGCTACCGTAATTATCGAGTTTGGCGATTTACCACAATATTTTCTTGTTGAGGTTGAAAGTAAACCGCTAGGTTCTGCTATGAAAGATTTTATCGAACAAATACCGCAGTCGCTGTTTGCGAGATCGGGAAAAGTTTTCTATTCCGGACGTAATGCCTTCGCCACGCGGTCTGATTTATATGTGCTTGGCGTTAACCCTGGTGGCGCACCAAAAAGCCATGAGGATGAGACCATCGGCAGCCACACCAATGATGTCTTGAACTTGTATCCCGCTGACTGGTCAGCCTACCGGGATGAGTCATGGGAAGGAGCCGCACCTGGCACCTACGGCATGGCCCCTCGCGTCCTCCATCTTTTCGCTAAGCTCGGCGTAAATCCTGGAACTGTGCCATGCAGCAATCTGATTTTCGTTCGGTCCAGGCGGGAGAACGATCTCAAGAGTGAGATGTCCAATCTTATCGAAATGTGTTGGTCATTTCACGAATTCGCAATTGCGAAACTACAACCTAAAGCAGTGCTATGCTTTGGAAAGACTGCAGGAACTATTGTACGCAAGAAGCTTGGTGCACATGAGCCAAATGGAGATGATTTTGTTGAGAAAAACAATCGTCGTTGGCGAAGCCAGGCATTTGAAAACACACAAGGAATTATTGTTGTTGTAGCAACGCATCCGAGTATCGCCGATTGGACTGCTCCAAACACAGACCCTACGCATTGGATATCAAAATTGCTGGGAAGAAACGCAGTAAGCTGAGTTCTCGTAGGCACGATTAGCTCTAGTTCTGGTAGGTACGATTAGCGGATGCGTAATCGTACGTATGAAACAAATGATTCAGGGTGTCAATTCAGAATCAAGATCAATGGATTCGTTGTCCGAAGTAACCTTTACTACAATCTCCGATGGTGCAAGCCTGAAAATCAAGAACCTCCTCATCCTCTGCTCCATGGCACTCATTACCGGCATCTACCTCGTTTGGGTTTGGGAAGTAAAATCACTCATCTCATCGTTGAACGATAAAATTGCCAAGAATGATCATGAAGCGGATTTCTCACAAATTGTGACCAAGGACTGGGAGCTGGTTTGTTCTCTCCATCCGTATTCTGGTCCGTTGTATCTAAAGCAGTATGACCGAGTGTATGAGCCTCAGGGGTATCCCGATGACGGCACGTGGGAACTGCTTTTTATTGATGTGGATGGAGAATCTTTCTCCATTACTGGTTCACGGCACGATGGTTTTGGCATTCAGGAGCAGGGGTGCTTGAAGCGGGCAGATGCAAAATTCACGTATGACGGTTTTCGAAAAGTATGGCGGCCTGCTGTTCCAGGTGTTGGCTAAAACGCTTATCGATCCGAGCGACACTTGGCAATCTGATCGCGTATCAGCGCTCGCAAATAAGCAAGGCATAGAGCATTGGCCGACCCAGCTAGCCATTAATGAATCAATCGACAACAGAACTAGAAGGCGAAGCTCCCAGCAGGTTCCACGATTGTCCGCCACATTAAATCAGATTATTACCTTTCGCGCGCACGGCAAGTCAGCGTCGGTGTTCTATACTCGATGGATTCGGCGTGTCTTGGTCGGCGGAACCGGTCGCGAGTATCGAACGAGGTAGCGTGCTAATCCAAACCCAAAAGCCGGTGTGGAACCGAGACACCATCGTGCGCATTGTGCTGGTGGCGGTGTTGTATTTCTTTACCGCCAGAATCGGCCAAAGTTTCGCGATGCCGCCCGGCAACATCACGCCTGTCTGGTTGCCATCAGGCCTGATGGTTGCGCTGGTGCTTATTTGGGGATACCGGATATCGCCGGGCATTTTCTTGGGCGCGTTTGCCGGCAATATCTGGGCGTATTTTGACGCCAGCTCTGCGACGCTGATTGGTAAAGCACTGGTTTCCGCAAGTCTCAATGGTATCGGTGATGTGCTTGCTACAGCGGGCGCTGTGTATCTGTTCAAGCGTAAAGTAGTCAGCGACAACCCGCTGGAGAGCCTTTCAGCATTCAAGGCATTTGGCATTTACTGTGTCATCAGTGGCTCCGTCGTCAGCGCCATCCTCGGCGTGACCGGTTTGGCATCGATGGGTTTCTTGCCGTGGTCGCAGTACGGTATGGCCTTACTGACCTGGGCAACGGGCGATGCGGTGGGCGTGTTATTGATTGCACCGTTGGTATTGAGTTTTTACTTCCGCAAAGACCGTGTTGTGCCAAAGCAGCGAAGGTTTGAACTGGGCCTGCACGTCACGCTGTTGGCGTTGCTGTCTCTGGCGGCAGTTTTTCATCAGCACTGGCCACCGCCTTTACCGAGCCCCGTGTTTGTCATGATTCCCTTGTTGCTGTGGGCGGTGCTGCGCCTGGGTTTTCGCGTGACGTTTGTTTCCGTTGCCTGCATGGCAGCAGCGACGGTTTACGTTACCAGTAACAACCTCGGGCCATTCAAAGAAGCCGAACAACTTTTTGCACTGATCGAACTGCAACTGTTTTTGACGCTGCTCGTTACTTCGGTGGCGCTGGTTGGCATGGTGTCGGCGGAGCGTGACCAGCTGATCGATGAGCTGAAAGATCTGTGCGAGCATGACCCGCTGACGGGAACTTGTTCGCGCCGCTATGGTATGCAACTGATTGTCGCCGAGCAGGAAAGGCAAGCGCGCTATGGCACACCGTACAGCCTCATCATGTTCGATATCGATCATTTCAAGCGCATCAATGACAGCTACGGCCACGCGACCGGCGATCGCGTGATTCAGCAAATCACCCGATTAATTGATTCAGCCTTGCGCGATGTGGATCATCTCGTGCGTTGGGGTGGTGAAGAATTTCTCGTGTTACTGCCCAACACAACGCAACAAGGTGCTTTGCAATTTGCCGAGCGTTGTCGAGAATTGGTGGCTGCCAATACCTTTGAACATCAGGAACGTCTGTCGATTAGCCTTGGCGTCATCGATTCCTCTGCCGCCAATACCGTTCAGGACTTACTGGCCCGAGTCGATAGAGCCATGTACCACTCAAAAAACCACGGCAGGAACGCCGCAACGGCTTTTACCACGCTGCCGTCCGAACTGATGACACCCTAACTGTCGCCGGCAAAACACTTGGCGTGTTATTTTTGTTTCAGCCATCCAACGCCGCTTCAAGTTAGCGAAAAGTGAATTTTTCTCTACGGTCAATTAATCGTAGCTGATATCGTTTCGATCATTCAGGCATTCTCTAGCTGTGACGTTTCCCAACTTCGTTCCAATGTGAGTGCAATCTGAACAAGTTTAGGAGAGAGCAAGATGAACACCCGTGAACGCGCAACCCAATTCGCCGCCTTGCATCGTCGCAACGACCCTTTGATTCTATTCAATGCTTGGGATGCCGGCAGCGCACGTGCGGTGGCGGCCAGTGGTGCTCAGGCAATCGCCACCGGCAGTTGGTCGGTCGCCGCCGCGCACGGTTTTGATGACGGCGAAGCGCTGCCATTTGCACTGGCGGTCGCCAATCTGGAACGCATTGTCGCCAGCGTCGATGTGCCGGTAACGCTTGATATGGAAGGCGGTTACGCCGAAGCCTTACCGGCGTTGCAGGAAAATGTTCGCCGGGTAATCAAAGCGGGTGCAGTCGGTATCAATGTTGAAGATCGGATTGTTGCCGGAGCAGGGCTGTACTCAATTGCCAACCAGTGCGAGCGCATTCGCGCCATTCGTGAGGCCGCTGAGCAAGCCGGTGTGTTGCTGTTCATCAATGCCCGCACCGATTTGTTTTTGGCAACCGATGCTGCCCAGCATGATGTGGCATTGCTGACGCAAGCCATCGAACGTGCTCAAGCATACGCTGAAGCTGGCGCCAGTGGTTTTTTTGCACCAGCACTCGGTAATCTGGAGCACATCAAAACGTTGTGCAAGCAGTCGCCATTACCGGTAAACATCATGATGCTACCCAACCTGCAAACCAGCGCATTGGCCGATGCCGGTGTCGCGCGTATCAGTTATGGCCCTGCGCCGTACCGGCAGGCAATGAAGGCGTTGGAACAAGCAAGCAAAGCCGCGTTGGACTGGCGTTGAAACAAACAAGACTCACGAGCTAGGGAGGGTTGACATGAATGCCAAACAACGGGACGCATTGCTGACCAGCTTGCAAAAACGTTTTGAGCAAAACATCAGCCGGCACAAAGATCTGGCCTGGCAAAAGGTGGCGGCCAGGCTGGAGTCCGCTCCAGATAAGCTGCGCACACTTGCAGCAATGGAAAAAACGGGCGGTGAGCCGGATGTCGTCGGCTATGACAAAAAGACCGGCGAAGTCACGTTCATGGATTGTTCGCCCCAAAGCCCGGAAGGCCGCCGAAGTCTTTGTTTTGATGCCGCGGCATTGGCAGCGAGGAAAGCCAACAAACCAAACGGTAGTGCTGTGGAGCTGGCCGAGAAAATGGGCGCTACATTGTTGACCGAAGAACAATACCGGGCACTGCAAACGCTGGGTGAATTCGACACTAAAACCTCGAGCTGGATTCAAACCCCTGCCGGAATCAGAAAGCGCGGTGGCGCGCTATTCTGTGACCGTCGTTATGATCACGTCTTTGTTTACCACAATGGCGCGGATTCCTACTATGCCGCCAGAGGCTTTCGTGTAGCACTGATTGTTTAGCTTAACTTTACCAAGGAACTACGTTGAAAAAGTTTGCCCTCACTTCCCTGATCGCCATCGCCGTTACGGGAGTTACCCATGCCGATCGTGGCTGGAGCGATCCGCAAGAGCCATTCACCATTTACGGCAATACCCATTATGTCGGCACCGCTGGCATAGCAGCGGTGTTGATCACTTCTCCTGAAGGCCACGTGTTAATCGATGGCGCAACAGAGCAGGGCGCCAAGGTTATCGCCAGCAACATTCGCGCGCTGGGTTACAACATTGAAGACGTGAAATACATTCTGAGTTCACATTCGCATGTCGATCATGCAGGTGGTATCGCGGCGCTACAGAAGTGGAGCGGCGCGACAGTGCTTGGCGGTGCCGGGAATGTCGACGCGTTGCGCACCGGCATATCACCAAAACATGATCCGCAATTTGGCGGATTGCCAAACTTTCCTGGTGCCGAAAATGTACACGCCATCGCCGATGGCGAAACGGTTACGTTAGGCTCAATGGTAGTAACCGCACACACCACACCCGGCCACACGCCAGGTGGTATCAGTTGGACTTGGCAATCCTGCGAAGATAACGACTGCAAGTCCGTAGTCTTTGCCGACAGCATCAGTGCTGTCTCGGCAAAGCGGTATCGGTTTTCTGAGCACCCTGATGTGGTGGCATCGCTGCAGCAGAGCTTTGCCAAAGTCGAAAACTTACCATGCGATATCCTGATTGCGGCGCACCCGCAGTTAAATGATCTCTGGGGTCGTCAGCAGCGAGCTAACACGGAAGGTAAAAGTGCCTATGTTGATACCGGGGCTTGTCGTTTGTTGGTGGAAAAGGCGAGAAGGGGATTGGCCGAGCGCTTGAGCGCTGAGAAGCAATCCATCTCTGCACCGTAAACCAAGTAATAAAGCCTCGGATTATCACACCGTAGATAATGAGCGGAAGTCTCGAAAAGGACAGGTAGATGAAACCGGATTTTGACGACGCTTTACAGCGGCATTTCAATGCCATCGCCAATCGCGATTTGGATGCCTTCACGTCGCATCTGACACGTGATGAAACGCTTTATGCGATTGTGCAGAATGGCCATGCCTTCACGACGACCAAAGAATGTGTTGATATCCATCGGCAGTGGTTTCAGGACAAGAACTGGATTTGGCAGGCGGAAGTCGTCCATAAGGTGGTTGGCGAAGACATGGCGATGGCGCTGATCAAGTATCGTTACCGGACAAAGGCCGAAGAAGAGCCGGTGGTCAGCTGGCTCACTTATGTGTTTCAGTTACAGCAAGGACAATGGCGAATCGTGCACGACCAGAATACCGCGCTGGATTACGCAGCATTTGTACATGCGATGAGTAAGACCTGACGGCAAAGCCCGGTCTATGCGCCGTTAGAAAAGGCGCGTACTCGTCAGATAAATGGATGAAAGGAACAGGCTTATGGAAAGGAGCACGTTGGTTGTTGGCGCAACCGGAGCAACGGGCCGCCTGCTGGTGCAGCAATTGCTGAGTCAAGGGCAGCACGTTAAAGTCGTAGTGCGTTCTGCCGAAAGGCTGCCAAATGCGGTCAGGCATCACGAAAAATTGTCGATAATTCTCGCCAGCATTCTGGATTTGACCGACAGCGAAATGGCCAAGCATGTTGGTGATTGCCATGCGGTCGCATCCTGCTTAGGGCATACACTGAGTTTTCGAGGAATTTACGGTCATCCACGTCGCTTGGTAACGGAGGTTACTAAGCGATTGTGTCATGCGATGAAAGCGACTCAACACGAAACGCCACGCAAGTTTGTGCTGATGAATACCGCCGGTAACCGCAATCGCGATCTGGATGAGCGTATTTCGTTTTCGGAAAAGTGTGTCATTGGCTTGGTGCGCTTAACTTTGCCGCCCCATTCGGACAATGAAAAAGCTGCTGACTTCCTGCGCACTCAGATTGGCCAAAGTGACCCCGATATTGAGTGGGCGGCAGTCAGACCTGACACGTTGATTGACGCACCGCAAGTAAGTGATTATGAATTGCATCGCTCGCCGACTCGAAGTGCGATCTTTGATGCCGGCAAGACCAGCCGCATCAATGTCGCGAACTTCATGGCCAAGCTCATCACCGATGACGAAACATGGCAGGCTTGGAAAGGCCAGATGCCGGTGATCTATAACCGTGAGTGATCTGGCTGAACGGCAAGTAAGCTATTGAGGCGAGCAGAAGAGACGGATTACCGATGAGCCAAGAGCCAAAGTTGCTACGGCGTTTATTGCGCGCCAAGGACCGCATGGACGCCGCCTCGCACGAAGAATGGCCGGTGCCGCGCTTGGCTGAGGTCAGCGGCGTTTCTGAAGCGCATTTTGCCCGTTCATTCAAAGAAGCCTTCGGTGTGCCGCCGCATCGCTATTTGTTGACCCGGCGCATTGAACGGGCCAAAACCCTGTTGCGCGATACCGATTTGCCGATCATCGATATCGCGTTCCAAACCGGTTGGGCAAGCCTTGGCACCTTTGGCCGGACCTTTCGTGATATCACGGGTGAGAGCCCCAGTGAGCTACGCAAGCGCGAGCAAAACACCCCTAATCAATTGGAGCAAGTGCCGGCCTGTTATTTAAACGCCGCCAACCGGCCTGACTTAACGATCGCAGTTTTGGAGAAGCGTCGGCAACAAGCAGACGGTAGCATCGCCGAGTCAAATGAAACGGAGAGTGAAAAATGACTCAGGGTATCGGTGTCGTTGGCCTGTATGTTCATGATCAAGACGAAGCCCTCACGTTCTATGTGGAAAAGCTAGGTTTTCGCGTGCACACCGATGTGCGTAACGGTGACTATCGATGGCTGACGGTGCAGCATCCGGAACAGCCATCGTTTCAACTCGGTCTGTTCAAGCCGCAAGCGCCGCTGGTTGATGCAGCCACTGCGCAGAGTCTGGAAGCGGCCGTCGCCAAAGGCGCAATGCCGCCGTTGGTGCTGATCGTCGATGATTGTCAGGCGGCCTATAAACAGTACCGCGTTCGTGGCGTCGAATTCACGCAAGAACCGGTTGATCGTTACGGCAGTGTCGATGCCAGCTTTCGCGATCCGTTCGGCAATGGCTGGAAAATGATTCAGGCGCGGTAATTATCGCTGCATCTCGGCTTGCTGACCTATGCAGCTGTCGATAGCAGCAAATTCATCATCACGATTTGCAATGGAGGTTCTTGTGAAAGCTAGTCTTTGGATTCGGCAATTTCATCGTTGGATATCCATTATTTTTACGCTGACGGTTATCGCCAATTTTTTCGCGATGGCACAAAGCCGCGGCGCGATGCCGCCAGCCTGGATCACCTATTCGCCGTTGTTGCCTTTGGCGTTATTGCTGTTCACCGGCCTGTATCTTTTTGCGCTGCCGTATTTCAGTAAAGCACGCAACGAGCGCAAGGTAACGGTAGCCAGCTAAACAGATGTTCTCTCGCAGCAAACAGGGAACATTTCAATAGGAGAATGAGATGATAAAATCTGCTTCTAACGGACAGCAATCGGCATCGGCATTGATTGATGAGCGAGTTGCCGGGCTCGGTGATTGGCGCGGCGAAACTCTGAGCCGTATGCGTGAATTAATCAAGGAAGCCGATCCTAATGTTGTCGAAGAATGGAAATGGATGGGCACGCCGGTGTGGTCGCATGATGGCATTATCTGCACTGGTGAAACCTATAAGGCAAAAGTGAAATTCACCTTTGCCAAAGGTGCCGCGCTAAAAGATCCAAAAAACCTGTTTAATTCCAGCCTTGATGGCAATGTCAGGCGCGCCATTGATATCAGTGAAGGCGACCAAATCGATGAGGCGGCGTTCAAAGCCTTGGTGCGGTCCGCCATTGCATTGAACTGTGCCAAGAAGGCAAAACCGAAGTCGGCGAAGTAGCTGCCGTTTCTACGCTTTCCGTGTGTTCAGACTAACCCAGGCACGGTAGTCACGATTCGAGTACACTCCCGAATCCGCGCCGTGCTCTGGTGTATTGTCGACCGACTCAGGAATCGATGAACGCTTTGGCCTGCATCAGGCGCGAGCGACGATCCACCTATCGATTGTTAGCGTATTCATGAGCCTCATTCTTGTACTGAAGATCATTCTGGTTCCGTCCATCATTGGCGGCGTTACACTCGCCGGTCGACGCTGGGGGCCGGATGTAGCCGGCTGGTTGTCGGCGTTCCCGGTGGTATCGGCGCCACTTTTATGGTTTATCGCGATGGAGCAGGGCGCGCCATTCGCGGCAGATGCCTCCGCGGCAACACTGTCTGCAGTGTTGGCGATTCTGGTGTTTGGCGTTAGCTATGCTTGGGCGGCGCTGCGCTACTCATGGACGATCAGCCTGCTGTTCAGCTTTATCTGTTATTTGTTGGCGGTTGCCGCGCTCAATGCCTGGGCACCGTCACTGATGGTTGCGGCGCTAAGCGTATTCCTGGCACTGGTGCTGGTGCCAAGTATTTATCCGACGCCGCCAGATACCGAGGAATCAACAAAAAGCACCGCCCGTCATGATATTTGGCTGCGTATGCTGACGGGGGCCGCGCTGGTCGTTATCGTTACCCAGTTCTCCGCTCAGTTGGGGTCCAGGCTCAGTGGTTTGTTCGCGATGTTTCCCGCTATTGGTTTGGTGCTAACGGTGTTTTCGCACATCAACGCGGGTAAAGCGTTTACCATCAAGCAACTGCGCAGCATGGTATTTGGCTATTACGCGTTTGCCGCTTTCTGTCTGGTATTGGCGCTGGTATTGCCTCATACGAATATTGCCGCCGCTTTTTCATTAGCGTTGACCACCGCGCTCGCCATTCAATGCCTATCTCGCATTTATCTTCGTCGCGCTGTAGTAAACGCGCCACAAACCGCTGTGCTGATTGAGGTGCCTGCCACCACGCCGAAATAAGGAGCTTGTCATGCATGCCGATACCGCTCGCTATAACGATGCCCAAACGCCGGAAGAGCAAGCGATTTGCCAAAAGCTGGCTGAACAAATCGACCGCAGCTTACCCGAAGCGGAAAACAAGATCTGGCATGGCCATCCGGTGTGGTTCCTGGATGGCAATCCGGTCGTCGGTTACAGCAAACTAAAAAATGATGTGTGTCTGCTGTTCTGGAGCGGTCAATCATTTAACGAGCCAGGACTGGAGAAAGAAGGCAGCTTTAAAGCGGCAGAGGCGCGTTACACGGCCGTCGAGCAAGTTGATGAAAAGCAATTACAGCGCTGGTTGGCCGAATCGCGCGAAGTGCAGTGGGATTATAAAAACTTGGTAAAAAGGAAAGGGCGATTGGAGCGACTGAGGTAACTTTTTGATCTGGTCTCCGTATAGCGTGGCGAAACATGATATGGAATGACTTCCAGTCATAAACAATCCATTTCCGCTACCGCACTACTATTTGCGATAAGCTGCCAATCTTGCATAGGCGGGGAGAGTGTATATGAAAGGCGGTTGTCATTGCGGTGCAGTCCGATACGAAGTGATCGGTGAACCTTTCGATGCCGATTTTTGTCATTGCCGTGACTGTCAGCGTACCACCGGTGCTCCTGTTGGTGTTTGGGCCGATTTCAAGGCCGAACAGTTTCATTTGCTCGCCGGCGAAATAAAAGAATACGCATCCTCGGAAAAAGTGCGGCGGGGTTTCTGCGCCAATTGCGGTTGCTCATTAAGTTATCGCCATACCGATTACCCGCAGTATTTCACCATCAGCATTACCTCGCTGGATGATCCGAACGTCATAGCGCCGAATTACCATATTTACACCGACAATCAGGTGAAATGGATGCCGATTAACGACGAGCTAAAGAAATATGGCCGATCAAGAAACAAGTCCGGCTGAATCATTAAGGATGAGTGTGCACATCTTGGAAACCGAACGCTTGTCACTGCGAAGATTTATCGACAGCGATGCCGCGGCATTTTTTCGCCTGAACTCAGAGCCGGATATTGTGCGCTTTACCGCGCGTAAACCTCTAGCGAGTGTCGCTGAAGCGAAAGCGGTGCTCGCTTCAGCAGCCTTTCGCGCCGACGAGCAGATTGGCTTGGGGCGATTTGCCTGTGTCGAAAAAGCTACGGGCCAGGTGATTGGTTTAGTGGGGTTGAAGCCGCCAACAGAGCTTGCTCACGTGGATATGGGTTTCCGCTTTTTGAAAGAGGTTTGGGGTCAAGGTTACGCGACGGAAGCGGCAGCGGGCATCATTCGATACGCTAAAGAAACGTTAATGGTTGAACGTGTGATTGCGACAGTGTTTCCGGAAAATATCGCATCGATACGGGTGTTGGAGAAACTTGGTTTAACGTTGACTGGAAAAGTTCGACTTGCAGTCGCCGAGCAAGAATTGTTGCTGTATCAATGATATTCATTGCGCGTTGATAACGCGGTAATGCCAAACCAGCCCAATTTCATATCCACTATACTGAACTTCGCCGAGTTGGGGCTGAAGGTGATCGATAAGCGCCAAGGTCGCGATGCCCACGGCGCGATAATTGATACCGAAATCGCACAAACCGATTTGACAATGGTGGGTACAATATTCCGCAAGGTTCCGGTATTCGTTGCCGAGTTTCCGTCAACGGCGTAATGCCTGTTCGATGGCGTGCTGGGTTCGGAGCTGTACACCCTCGTCCTTTCGATGGTGCTGAATGACGGCATGTTCGTGCTTGCTTACCGTAGGCAGTCGTAATGGACGGTTCAATCTCCAATAACATTCGCACCTTGCGTTTCACGAGTGGTGAAATGTCGCAAACGGTTGAATGAAGTGTTCCAATGGCATAACGAGGATAATGGCTAAATTGCTTGTCTTGACGCTGCTCGCGCCGGTAAATTCCGTATCGAATGGGTTGGTCGGTCCTATCGGTGAAGCAAATCGATTCAGCAGAGAATAGGTTTTAAAAGGCGTTGTATACACGGAGTAACCTCAACAAGGAGCGAACGATGAAAGCGCGAGCGTCGTCTTCTGCCGGCACCACGCGTAACTGGGGATTGTTGTTACCCGGTTTGCTGTTTACCGCGTTCAGCCTGTACATCAGCTATGCCATTTACTGGAGTCATCAACAGCAGTCGGACGCCTCATCGAATTTTGTTCCGGTAGCGGCAAAAATCCTCGGCAGCAAAATCAATCAAACCAATACCCGTGTATCGGGCACGACCAGCAGCAGCCGGGTTTATACCTTGCAGGTGTCGTATCAATATCAGGTGGATGACAAAACCTTCACCTCGCAGCGCTTCAATTATCTTGGCAGCGGTTACGACTGCGAAGAAGCGGCGCAGCAGGTGTTGGCTGAGTATCCCGTAGGGGCTGTCCACACGGCGTATTACAATCCGGATAATCCAGCCGATGCCGTGTTGATAAAAAGTATGCCATCCACACCCGGGTACATCATCGTTCCGACACTGTTTGTCCTGGTTGGTTTTCTGTGCGTCTATGCCGGCTGGAAAGGCAAGCTCCGTTTCGATCGCAAATAGACTCTCATTTCTCCAGGGAGTGCCATGATCCAACTGCAATGGCTGTCCGCCAACGATATCGACTTAATGAATGGCTTGCTGTCGGTATTTGCTGAGGCCTTCAATGAGCCGGAAACCTATAGCGATAAACGTCCAAGTGTCGAATATTTGAGAAGTCTGTTGAGCAGGGACTACTTCATCGCGCTGGCGGCAATAAACGATGGAGCCGTGATCGGCGGTATTGCCGGCTACGAGCTGAAAAAGTTTGAGCAGCAACGAAGTGAGATCTATATCTACGATCTGGCCGTTGCCAAAGCATTCAGGCGCCAAGGTGTGGCAACGTCCTTGATTGAAAAACTGAAACAGATCGCGGCTGAGCGAGGCGCTTATGTGGTGTTCGTCCAGGCCGACCATGGTGATGACCCAGCGATTGCCCTGTACTCGAAGTTTGGTGAGCGGGAAGAAGTGCTGCATTTTGATATAGACGTATCAAAATAAAAAGAAACGCCGCGCGAGCACGGCGCTTCTACTGAGCGGGAATTAAAAGCTGTATTCACGCGAGCTTAACATTTGCAATCCATGCAAGGTTTGCTTCTGATGAATATGCGCACCGGACTTCCACCAACCGGGGCGGCAGATTTTCGCCGAAGCACTCAAGCATTTGGTGCTGGCATTGATGCTGTTGCTGGCGTTGCTGGCCCGGTGCAGCTGCGTGGTTTCCACTGTCACGCCATCGCGTTCAGCGGGGCAGCCGCCTTTGCCGGCACAGTCAATGAAGCGCGGCCGCAAATCGACAATACTCAGTGAGCTGCTGGCCAAGCAAATGCTGCCGCTTTCGGTTTCGCACTTTTCACCCAAGCCACCACCGAGATCGCGATCAAGACTCAACGTAGCATCGTTATTGATCCATACCGGCAATTGCTTGGCGTAATTCAAACAAGAAAGACTGGAGCCAGAAACCGGGCAGCTGGCGCTGTCTGGTTGAATACAGGAGCCCCATTTGTCGGTGTCTTCACAGTTCTGGATTTGCAGTTGCAAGGCGCGTTTGGTGTTGCGGCAAACCACATGCGGGTTCGACACCGCACCGGCAACGCTGGTGGCGTAGTCGTTCATCAACAGAAATTTGTCGACTTCCGGACCGCTGCTGTCAGGTAGCTCGAATGCCGTGCAGCGGAACGACACCTGATTGTCAAAGCGATACCAGCGCTCAAGAATATTGCGCTTCGGTTTGTAGTCCGGCCAGGCACTGACCGGCACCGTCGCCGGGCGTAAATAATCCGTTGTGCCGTAGTTGTAGATCACCAGCTGATTGCTTGGCTCCTGCTCGAAGCGGCGCAAATAATCCAGTGCCGCATCAAGCGTAATAACCGAAGCCACTTCCGCGCCGGAACCGGTGCTCAGCAAATACACTTGCACGCCGTACTTGCTGTAGCTATTGTTGATTTCTTCACGCTTGGTTTGCTGGTAACCACCGGAAACATAGTTGCCGATAGCAACTTTCATTTCCGCTGTGCGGGTGCGAACTTCCGAGCTGGAGAAGTCATCACTCTGCATCTGAAAGGTCAGCGTCGCTTCCCGGCCGGTGTCGTAACTCGAAACGTAGGCGTCACCGCAACTGTTGCGGAAATGGCCAGGCAAGCCACCGACCAACCAACCCATATAGGTCGAATCGAAAGGAAGCGTCGCGCCATTGGTCATTTGCGTAGTCGAATGCCGATCGACAAACGATGCGGTAAGAATGTGGGTGTCTTCCACGCGTTTCGCGGTTGCTGCCAGCGACTTCTTGCCGCTGAAGCTACCGGAAAAACTGGAGTAGGCACCGCCGACACTCAGGTTCTCCTCAAGATTCAATGAGCGGAAGTATTCCTCACGCGTCTTGCTCAGACTCAAGTTGAAGGTTTTGCTGCGGTTGTTGATGGTTTGGACGTTGGCGCTGGTCGTATTCAGGCAGATGTCACCGACCAACTCCTGACGCAAGCGGTCATAACCCATGCCGATTTGCGCAACAAAACCTTGCGTTGTCATCAGCTCGTCGAACTTGCCGTTTGCGAGCGCCTGCGTGGTATTTCCCCGTGGCCCGTAGCTGACTTTGACATCGGTTTGTGAAGCCGCCGAAGAACAACCACTGCTATTACAGGCCGATACCGTAAAGCGATAGTCCCCCTCACTGCCGACATTGCCGGTCCATTTGGTTTGCGAGCCGGAATAGACGGTCGTCGTGGAGCCATTACTGATGCGATTCAGTTTGTAATAACTGGCGTAGCTGGACGAGCGCCACTGCACTTTCACTTTCGACGATTCACTGAATGGCGTGTACCAAATGGCTTTCGGTTTCGCTGGAACCGGAGGCGGCGGAGGTGGTGGTGGAGGCGGCGGTAAACAATCGTCTGGCAGGGGCAGCGCCTGATCAGCGCTTTGCATAATGGGGCAGGGCTCAATTCGCGATGGCGTCATGCCGTTGGCGAAACTCAGTGCTGGCACAAACAAGGCGCTGGCCAGCAGCGCTGCCGATAAAGGTGATGCGTTCATAAAACATTTCCTTGTGTGTTCGTGATGCAAAATCCCGATGACTGCACACATCGAAAGCGCGCACCAACGTCAGTGCCCGCCAAAGCAGGCTACTTTCTGAACACCGCTGGAAATGTAGAAAATTGTCGGAAAACTGTATCGTTGGCGATCCGTTTTGTCGCCGTCATGTAATGGTCATGGTGGCAATCAGATCACAAATTTATCGCCAGATTCGTTTGGCATCAAACCAATTTCGCGGCAGATTTGCTTGCGCCATTTCACGATCACAAACGGCGCAAGCAAGTCGCAACATCTGAAAAAACCGCAGCCCAAGCGTTCGTGCAAGTGCTCAAGTTGGGACCAAGCTTGGATATTCGAGTGTTATTTTTTCAGCAAACGAAGCATTTTCTGTTCAAAGCCACAGGCATAGCCGAGAAACAGCAAAGCGATCATCGCCGTGGCATAAACCGACTCGATTGTTGGGTGCTGAATCAGCGTAGGGATCATAAGAACCAACAAGCCCATGCCAAGCAGACCGACAATCATTCGGGATATCACCTTGGCGGATGAGTCTTTCTCACCTTTCATGGCATTACCTTTCAATGTTTAAATATTCGCATCGAAATGCGCGGTATTTCGCCAGAACCTCTGTTCTGACAATGTCCAGGTCAAAGCGCCCCAGGCATAGCCGCCGATTGACCAGACGATGAGGTTTAGCAAAACACTGAACCAGGAAGGCTCAACGTTTTGCCAGGCGTAATCGGCGGCACGAAAGTGGTTCCATGTTGTCATCACGACAAACATCCACAAACCCCAACCCAGCACGCCGTGATAAAGGACAAAATGCTGCTTGCCCTTGGCACGAACCGCCTGCCACTTTTCTATCTGTTTTTCGTTCAATTGCCCTTCTCCCTGAGCATAAATTATCTGCGCTAGTTGAAGCGTAATTAAAGAGGACTCTTGATTTATTGGCTGACGGTGGGAGTCGCTGGCTGCGGTGTTTCGGAGCTGAATACCCGCACTCGCTGTTTGCCGTGGCGCAGATACGCTTCCATTTCTACCGAGAACATGCGCGAAATGGGCACAATCTCCAAAATGCCCTGGTCGCCGAGATTGGCTGACATCAAGGTCTCTCGTGAAAACGCCATCCATGTACTGTCGCGGTCTCTTGCTTCACCATCGACATAAAGCTTGGCGCCAGAAAACCAATTATTAACCACGCGAATCTCGTGCTCGGCTACTTGAAACTGAAAGGTCTTTTTCATGTTCCGTAATCCTTTATGGAATGTTGCGGCGGTCAACGATGCGATGTTGACCGCCACGATCTGTATTACTCGGCTTGTTTGCCGGTGACCGGTTTGGTCAGGCCATTGATGTCATTGGCTTTGATACCGATTTCCTGCAACAGCGAATCCAGCAACGGCGCCTGGGCGCGGTAACGCAGCGCGCTGTTGACGACTTGATCGGCCAGCGAACCATCGCCATTTTGCGTTGCTTCGCCGTTGACGGTGGTGCCGCCATTGAGGCCGTTGACCTGCAGAATCTTGATATCGGAAATCTGTTCCATTGGCTTGACACTTTCGCGGATGATTTCCGGTAGGTACTTGATCAATGCCATGCGTACTTGCATGTCGACTTGTTCCTGCGACAGCAGGTTCGCGGCTTCGTTGATCGCGCGTTTACCTTCGGCTTCGACCTGATAGCTTTTCTCTTGCGCTTCGGCGCGCATGATTTCCGCATCGGCTTGACCGCGGGCTATGGCGCGTACCTTTTCGGCGTCAGCCATGGCGGCAATACGAATCGCTTCGGCGCGATTTTCCGAGGCTTCTTTTTCTGCCTGCGCGGCTACCGTAATAGTGATCGCGTCTTTCTCCGCTACCTGACGGGCTTCAACGATCTCCACGGCTTTGGCACGCTCGGCACGCTGAGTTTCGCGCACGGTTTCTACCGCTTCTTCCTCGCGCACGGCTTCGGCACGGGCTTTATCTGCCAGCGCTTTCGCTTCGGATTCGGCGCGTGAACGCTCGGCAATGGCAATGTGCTTGTCCTGTTCGGCCAACTCAATGGTTTTCTGCCGGTCGATTTCAGCGGTCTCAATGGCGCGTTGTTTGCTGATTTCAAGTTCTTTGACCGAGCGTTCCATCTCAGTGCGCTGGTTCTGAATATCACGCTCGGCGTTGATTTTTTTCAAATCCACTTCGCGCTGGGCACTGATCTCGGCTTCTTCAGCCTCACGCTTTTTCTCTGCTTGTTCGCGGGCAATTTCGGCAGCCTGGGCGGCACGACGAATCGAGACTTCACGCTCCTGCTCCAAGCGGGCGTATTCTTCTTCCCGGGCAATGTTCAGATTCTTGCGTTCGGCTTCAAGGTTCTTTTCTTTAATCGCGACAAAGTTGTCCTGCTCGATGTCGTTGCGCTTTTTCTTGCGCGACTCAATGGCTTCGGTCAGCTTGGTCAGACCTTCGGCGTCGAAAGCGTTTTGCGGGTTGAAATGTTCGAACGCGGTTTGGTCCAAACCAGTCAACGATACCGTTTCCAGTTCCAGACCGTTCTTCAGCAAATCTTCGGAGACGACGTGTTGAACCTTTTGCACAAAATCGACGCGCTTTTCATGCAGCTCTTCCATCGCCATCTCAGCGGCAACGGCGCGCAGCGCATCAACGAACTTGCCTTCGACCAGCTCTTTCAGTTCCTGTGGGTTCATCGTTTTCATGCCGAGCGTTTGTGCAGCATTGGCAATCGATTCCGCGGTTGGCTTGACCCGCACATAGAATTCGGCGGTGACGTCTACCCGCATGCGGTCGCGGGTGATCAGCGCCTGATCGTTGGCGCGACGGACTTCCAGTCGCAGCGTGTTCATGTTGACCGGAATGATTTCATGCAGCACCGGCAATACCAGCGCGCCACCGTTCAAAATGACTTTCTCGCCGCCAAAACCGGTGCGGACGAATGACACTTCTTTGGTTGCGCGTTTGTACAAGCGCGCGAAAATCAGCCCCAAGGTAAACAACGCGGCGAAAATAATACCGGCGATGGTCAGCACTTCCATGGTGTTTATCATTGATCGTTACTCCAAAATACTTAATTGGATAAATGCGGATTGTAATTGCGAATGGCGCGGTAAACGGCGCCAAGTTTTTCCGTCAGGATGACATCGGTTCCGGCCGTGAACATTTCCTCGGCGTTATCGGGTTCAACCATCAGGTAATGGGTCATGCCGTGTTCATCGCGCAGCTTGGCTTCGGCCGGGTGATGCTGGCGGGCGGTGCCAAGGGTGATCACGGCGACACGGCCAATAAAGCTGTTTTCCGAGACGACACTGGTTTCATCTTTCGGCAGAATTTTCGCGAGCCAGCCACCGAACAAACGCACGCACGGCAGCGAGGCGAAAAACACCGGAATGCTGGCCAGCCAACCCGGCAGGTAAATGCCGGTGACCGTGTGCAGACTGCCTTGCAAGAACAAGCCAAGCAGGCCGAACGAGGTCAGAAAAATCACCAACAGCATCAGCACCGGTACCTGACCGAAGCGCAGCCAGCCGAGCAAATTCGACAAGCTGGAATCGACGTCAGCGCCATCCGGTGCATCGGCATCCATGCCGTCTGGCAACAGATTTTCCAGGGCGTCGGACAAACCGGCGCCGAGCATCATCGAGGCGAGCTCGGCGACCAGCATGATCAGCATCAAAACCAGCGCCACCGAGAACGGCAGGTTGTCGCTGGCGAACATGGCATTGAACATGGTTATTGATTCGCTTTAATGGCTGCCAGCCGCTCTTTGATGCGGTTTTTGCGCGACAGATCTTCCAGCTCAGCCACTTGTGCGGCGCTCTTCATATCGGCGACACGTTGGCTGGAACTGACGCCGGTACTGCGCTCCATGACGCGGTCGAAAGCGCCGGTGGCTTTTTCCACTTTGGTTTCGACACTGCCGCTTTGGCCGGCGCCGGTGCCGGCCGCCGTTTGCGCTTTGCGCTGTTGCTCACGGTAATGACGCAATTCGGCTTCCATGTCGCGCTTCTTCGATTGCAGCGCATTCAGGTAGCTGTTCAATTCCTGTTCGCGATGGCCGGATTCGGTAACGGTATTTTCCAGCACCGGAATGCGCGCTTCGATGTCCATTTGGCTGGCGATGCCGGCTTCCGCCAGATCATCGCGGCCTTCTTTGACGGCCAGTTCGATTTTTTCACTGAGATCGGCGTGACGGGCGTTTTCTTCCATCAGCTTTTTGCTGGCCAGATGTTTCTGGGCAATGACCCGGCCGATTTCCGCGCGGACATCATCGATGGCGCCTTCAATTTCCCGCACGGTCTGTTGCAGCACCATATCCGGGCTCAGGTTTTCTACGGCGTCGACGGCGGCATTGACCGATGCCGATACCAGGCGGCCGACACGGCTGGCGAGAGATTCTTTCATGATGTGGTCTCCTTTTCCTTGTTCAGTTGTTCGTGCATCAGTTGGCTTAAGGCCAGCAACGGTTTCAACCGTTGTTTCACTTGGTAAATGTCGTAACTGCCATCCTGCCCGGTCAGCGCCGTCTGCATGATGGCGTTGGCCAGCCGGACAATCCGTTCCGTGACACCGCGCTCCAGCTCCTTCAATTGCTGAGCGCCGATTTCGGTCTGATTGTCGAGAGCCGCGCACAGGAAGGCAAGCACCTCGGGCAGACTGTCCATGGCGCGCAGCACAATCTCCGAATGCATCCCTTGCTCGCGCTCGGCAGCCAGCAGGTACGTGCGCACTGGCGCCAGGTTTTCCTGGGTCAATTGCAGGTAGGCACTGAAATCGGCCACCGCTTCGCGCCGGCGCCGGGCGTCGGCCAAAATCGCGCGCAGCTTGTCGCTGGGGGTTTGCGCTCCTTCAATCTCCAGTTCGGCAATGAACTGGATGTCCTCGGCCGAAAGCCGGGCGCTGAACGGAACGGTACGGCTGGTTGAGGCCAGCATGGTTACCTCGAGTCGCTGTATTCATCTGTATACATATGTTTACGAATGAATACGGAAAACGTCAAGTAGAGAATTGTCGAGTTTTGTATCAGAGGATTTCAGGTAGGAGTGGGGCAGATGATGCTGGGCTGCAGCAACCGGTACTGTCCTAAGCCGTAACGGGAGTTCCCCCGGCTCTGCCGGGGTGGCAGCAGCAGTTTGACAATTACTGGAGTCCATAACGGAAACTCCGAAACGTGAGCCGCCAAGCAACACGAATCGGAGAAACCGAAATGGACGAGTTTGAAAGCCTAAGCCACTCAAAGTGGGAGTGCAAATACCATGTAGTATTTATTCCGAAGTGCCGTCGAAGGACGCTGTATAAGCAACTGCGACCGCATCTCGGAGAGATATTCCATAAACTGGCCGCGCGGAAGGAATGCCGGATCGAAGAGGGGCATGTGATGCCAGATCATGTGCATATGCTGATTTCGATACCACCGAAACATGCGGTGTCGCAGGTAGTGGGTTTTATCAAGGGAAAGAGCGCCATACATCTAGCGCGAGTATATGGAGAACGAAAGCAAAATTTTATCGGTCAACACTTTTGGGCGAGGGGGTACTTCGTTTCGACAGTGGGGCGAGACGAAGAGACAATTCGAGAGTACATCCGGAACCAGGAAAAAGAGGATGAGCGCCTCGAACAAATGAAGCTGTGGAGTTGAGAGGCCACCGTCAAGGTGGCAGAAAATACGCGGGGCCGCGTTAGCGACCCCGAACAAGCCGCTTCGAGCGGCTCACAAATTTAAAGCCCCCGGCTTTGCCGGGGGATATTTACTAGATGCGCCATCAATTCTTCTTCGTCGGCGGCTCGAAACGGTCGTTGTTGCCAGTAGATCAGGCCATCGGTCAGCACTTCCAGGTGATGGCCAGGCTCGGGAACGCTGAGTCGCTCCGCAACGGCATTACCGACGGCACGGATGTCCACCGCCTGGCGCGGCTTGTCGACGCTGTAGCTGACCGGGTCGTATTTGTCGTAACCGGGGCCGACCAGACCGGTCAGCCGGAAAATGGTCGAGCAGGCACTCAAGGTCGGAATAACCGCTTCGGCGCTCAGTAGACCACCGGAACGGGTGCTGACCGGTTGCACCGGGGTGCTAGCATCGACCAGGCCGGTTTCGACGCTTTCGTAAACCGAGGTCGAGCTGATGAAGAGCACTTGCCCGAGCTGCAAATCGCCACGACTGACTTGCTGCTGCAAACCTTTTAATGCGTTGAACCAACCGGCGCCGCGCTCGCTGTGATGCGGCACAAAGCAGATCACCAGAGCATCGAGCTCGCCAAACACCGGCGCGTTGTCTTGGGTTAAGCCTTCAACCGGATCGACCCTGGCCAGTCGAAGCGTGTGGCCACGTTGTTGCAGTGCTGACTGGATCTGCTGGCCAAGCCGGCCATTGCCCGCAACAGTGACCTGCATTGTTTGCGCTCCTCTGACGTGACGGCCGCTGGTAAGCAAATGTTTCGCCGGCTGGCCATAGCGAATGGCTCAGGATACCATCGCGCCACGGCGCCGACGCCACGCGCTTTCTACAATAGGGACTTTTCGATGAAACCCGCCTTACTGCTTACGTTAGGAATCAGCATGACAACGGCTTTGATGGCCATGCCACCGGCACCGGTTGCCGAGAAAATTCCCTATACCGTTAGTTCGCCGAGTGGCGACCGCGTCGATCAGTATTACTGGCTGCGCGACGACAGTCGTAGCGATGAAAAAATTCTCACACATTTGCGCGCCGAGCAAAGCTATTACCGTGCTTACGCCGCGCAATACACAGCACTGACCGAGCAGCTAGCAAACGAAATCATCGGCCGCATCAAACAGGATGACAGCTCGGTGCCGGTGCGCTGGCATGACTATGCCTATTCAACCCGCTTTGAACCGGGCAAAGAATATCCGCTGTACGTGCGGCGCTCGCTAGCCACCGATCAGGAACACGTCATGATCGACGGCAACAAGGAAGCCGAAGGCAAGGGCTACTATTCAATTGGTAAAACCCTGGTCAGTACCAACCAACAGATTCTCGCCTATGCTGATGATGATAGCGGTCGACGTCAGTACACGATCCGTTTTCGCGATCTGCAAACCGGTAAGAATTTCGACGATGTGATTTCCGGCAGCAACGGCATGATTGCCTGGGCCAACGATAACAAAACCGTTTTCTATATCGAAAATGATCCGGTCACGCTGCTTTCGACACGGGTGAAAAAGCATGTGCTGGGCACACCAGCCAGTGCCGACGTCACCGTTTATGAAGAACAGGACAAAAGTTTCTACATGAGCGTGGCCAACAGCAAAGACCGCGCGTTTGTCGTGATTGCTCTCGGCAGCACGACGACATCAGAAGCCTTGCTATTGGACGCCAACCAACCAGACGCTGGATTCAAGGTTTTCGCGCCTCGCGAAACCGATATCAAGTACAGCATTGAGCACATGAACGGCCGCTGGTTTGTGCTGACCGATTGGCAAGCGCCGAACTACAAAATCATGACCGTCAGTCACGAGCAAATCGGTAGTCGCAAACATTGGCAGAACCTGATTGCCCACGATGACCAAGTGTTCGTCGATGAGTTTGAACCGTTTGTCAGCCACTTGGTCATTGGTGAGCGCTCGAACGGTCTGCGTCGCATCCGCGTGATTCCTTGGAGTGCGCCAGAGAAAGCTTATTACATCGATTCCGATGAGTCGGCCTACAGTACCTGGCTTGATACCAACCTCGAATCTGGCAGCGAATGGTTGCGTTATGGCTATACCTCACTGACAACACCAAGCAGCGTCTATGAAATCCATATGCAGACGAAAGAAAAGCGTTTGCTAAAGCAGCAGGAAGTGCTTGGTGGTTTCGATAAAAACCAGTATCGCACCGAACGAGTGTGGGCCGATGCCCGTGACGGCACCAAAATCCCGGTATCGTTGTTATACAAAAAAGATTTCATCAAAGACGGCAAAGCACCGCTCTATCAGTATGCTTACGGCTCCTACGGCGCATCGATGGATCCAACATTCCGCTCAGCGGTGTTGTCGCTGGTCGATCGTGGTTTTGTTTACGCGATTGCCCATATTCGCGGTGGCCAGGACATGGGCCGGCAATGGTATGAAAATGGCAAGCTGTTGAAGAAGAAAAATACCTTTACTGACTTTATCGACGTCACTGACTACCTGGTCAAACAGCGCTATGCCGCTAAAGACAAAGTATTCGCAATGGGCGGTAGTGCTGGCGGCTTGCTGATGGGGGCCGTCGCCAATATGGCCGGTGAGAAATACAAGGCGATGATCGCCCACGTGCCGTTTGTCGATGTGGTTACGACGATGCTTGATGA
Source organism: Permianibacter aggregans (assembly GCF_009756665.1). GTDB lineage: Bacteria > Pseudomonadota > Gammaproteobacteria > Enterobacterales > Permianibacteraceae > Permianibacter > Permianibacter aggregans. The sequence goes on along the minus strand of NZ_CP037953.1, from coordinate 1,845,537 downwards.
AAGTATTCCGCTGACGACCAATGAGTTCGACGAATGGGGCAACCCGAAGAAAAAGGAATTCTACGACTATATGCTGTCGTACTCACCTTATGATCAATTGCAGAAAAAAGCCTACCCGGCGTTGTTGGTGACCACTGGCTTGCACGATTCCCAGGTGCAGTATTTCGAGCCGGCGAAATGGGTGGCGAAGTTACGTGAATACAAAACGGATCAGCATCCATTGCTGTTTAATATCAACATGGAGGCCGGTCATGGCGGCAAATCTGGTCGATTCCAAAGGATGAAAGAAGTCGCCGAGGAATACGCGTTTGTGTTGTGGACCTTGGAGCAGAAATGATCCAACAAAAAGAGGCGGTTCAACCGCCTCTTTTTGTTGGCCCGAATTTGTTCGGACAAGCTGCGAAGAATTGGGAGCTATGCTCGATCTCGAGACTGTGCGAATGAATTCGCACCTGCATCAACGCACGGCAGACTCCTGGATTTGATCCAGACTCAATGCGAAGCTGGTTAGCTAGCCGTCGTGGCTGATAGCGTACTCGTTCAATCCGCACACGTGAGGATGATTTTTGTAGGTCCGAATTCATTCGGACAAAATCCAGAAAAACAAACGTTATTGCCAACCTCAAGATTGCGCAAATTTGTCACATCCACATCGCTGCAAATTAGCCAAACGTCGCGTCTTATATTCTACGCGTCCAACTCTTCCCAACGCTGATACGCCGACGCCAACTCCTGCTCCAATCGCGCTAAGTCATCCGTTGCTTTGGCAACCTGATCAGTCGCTTGCTTGTAGAAATCCGGGTCGGCCAATTGCTGCTGACGCTCCGCCATTGCACTTTCCAGTCGCTCAATCTTCTCCGGCAACTGATCCAGCTCACGCTGATCCTTGTAGGAAAGTTTTTTCTTTTGCATTGCAGGTGGGGGCGGTGTTTTGGTCTCGCTTTTTGTTTCTTTCTTTAACGGGATAACCACCACCGGTTCCGGCCGCTGCCGCAACCAATCGCTGTAACCGCCAACATACTCGTTAACAACACCATTGCCTTCAAACGCCAGTACCGAGGTCGCGATATTGTCAATGAACTCGCGGTCGTGGGAGATCAGCAACAAGGTTCCGGCGTAATCAACCAGCAACGCTTCCAGCAGTTCCAGTGTCTCGACATCCAAATCATTGGTTGGCTCATCGAGCACCAGTAAGTTGCAGGGCTTGGTGAACAGTTTGGCCAGTAGCAAACGATTGCGCTCACCACCGCTCAAGGCGCGAACTGGTGTGCGCGCCCGTGCCGGCGCAAACAGAAAGTCCTGCAAGTAAGACAATACGTGTTTGTGCTCGCCATTGACGTCGATGAAGTCAGCGCCATCGGCGACATTGTCGAGTACCGATTTTTCTTCATCGAGTCGATTGCGTAGCTGATCGAAGTAGGCGATCTCCAGTTTAGTGCCGTGTTCAACATTGCCGGTTGTCGGCTCCAGTTGCTTCAGCAGAATGCGCAGCAACGTGGTTTTGCCGACACCGTTGTCGCCGAGTATCGCCAGTTTGTCGCCACGTTCGATCAACAATGAAAAAGGCTTAATCAAGTCGGGCTGCGTTGGGTCCGGTGACCAGCGATAGCTGATATCCTTGGCTTCAATCACCGTTTTGCCGGAACGCTCTGCCTGTTGTAACAACAAGCTCGCGTTGCCTTTGCGTTCACGACGTTGTGAACGCTCGACCCGCAGGGCTTTCAATGCCCGTACCCGGCCCTCATTGCGGGTGCGTCGAGCTTTGATGCCCTGTCTCACCCACACTTCTTCGATGGCCAATTTTTTGTCGAACTCGGCATTGGCTTTTTCTTCGGCGTGCAGAATTTCTTCCTTGCGCCGTAAGTAGTTGTCGTAATCGCCAGGGAATTCACGCAGGGTGCCGCGATCGAGTTCAACGATTTTGCTTGCCAAAGAACGCAGAAACTGTCGATCATGGGTGATGAAGATCAACGCGCCCTGCCATTGCTTCAGATAGTTCTCGATATCAAGAATGGTTTGCACATCTAGATGGTTGGTCGGTTCATCCAGCAGCAACACGTCCGGCTGATTGATCAATGCCCGCGCCAGCAATACACGCCGTTTCGAGCCGCCGGACAGACTGGCAAAATCCGCTTCAGGTTTCAGCGCCAGTCGCGACATTTCCCGTTCGGCGCGGTGCTCCAGTTGCCAGCCATTCGCACGCTCGATTTGCTCCTGCAACTGGTGATAGCGAGCGGTCTGCGGGTCGGTGTGGTGCAACTCACGCAGCCACACGGCCAGTTCGCCAGCGCCGGACAGCACCACATCGCGTACGGAGCCTTGCATGTCGATGGGCACTTCCTGTGCCATGGCCGCCAGACGCACGCCGCTTTGTATGATCAGTTCGCCGCTGTCTGGCTTGATGTCGCCAAGCAATAACCGCAGCAGCGAGGACTTGCCTTCACCATTGCGACCGATGACGGCGACCTTCTCACCTTTTTCCAGACTGAACTGCACGCGATCCAGCAATGGCGTCATACCATAGGCCAGACTGACATCGCGCAAATGAAGCAAGGGCATAGCGACTCAACAATAGAAAACAAAGCGCTATTGTAACGGCGAACGAGGTTGGACCCGGGAAATTCTTCACTGGCGCCGAAACCGGACATCAGTAACAATTTCGCCTGCTGATCAACAGGGGGACATCATGGCACTGGTCAATTGTGAGCGGGATGGCGCGATCGCCATTGTGACGCTGAATCGCCCCGAGAAAAAGAACGCGCTGAATCTGCCGATGTTTGTCGCCATTGATGAATGCATTCGTCGTTTGCATCGCGACCGATCGCTACGGGCAGTGGTGTTAACGGCTGAGGGCGAGGATTTCTGCACCGGACTTGATGTGCAATCGGTGATGGCAAGTCCGGTGTCGGCTCTACGGTTGTTATGGAAATGGTTGCCGGGCAACGCCAATCTGGCACAACGTGTTTCGGTGGGTTGGCGCCGTTTGCCGGTGCCGGTCATTGCCGCCATTCAGGGACGCTGTTGGGGCGGCGGTTTGCAGATCGCACTTGGTGCCGATCAGCGTATGGTTGCACCTGATGCGTCATTGTCAGTCATGGAGGCGCGCTGGGGGTTGATCCCGGATATGGGCGGTACGCTGGCACTGCGTGAATTACTCAGTATTGAACACGCGAAACAGTTGGCGATCAACGGTGACACGCTCAGCGCGGAACAGGCTCAGCAAATCGGATTGGTGACGAGTGTGGCTGATTCGCCGCTGGATGCGGCGGTCAAGGAAGCCAAACGCATGGTCGAGTACTCACCGGATGCCGTGGCTGCCGTCAAACGTTTGTATCGCAAAGCCTGGACGCCGAATGAGCGGGCCATTCTGGCTCGCGAAAGTTTTTATCAATGGCGCATTTTGTTAGGTCGTAATCAACGTATCAAAGCGGCGAATAATCGTCGGGATGAGCCGCAAGCTTTTGTCAAACGATCGAGATGGTAAGAAACGGCAGGCGCTCAACGCCTGCCGTTCACGTGTTTTTCTAAGGTAGTTTCTTTGGCCGCATGATCGAAGCGAGCATCGCGGATACCAACAGCGAAATGATCACGGTCAGTGAGATGAAGATCGGGATCTTGTAGTAGTCGACCAACAGCATCTTGACCCCGACAAACATCAGAACCAGCGCCAATGCCACCGACAAGTAATGGAAGCGATCGGCCATGTCGGCGAGCAGAAAATACAGCGCTCGCAAACCCAGCACGGCAAAGATGTTCGAGGTCATCACGATGAACGGGTCGGTGGTCACGGCAAAAATGGCCGGGATACTGTCGACGGCGAAAATCACATCGGTAATGCCAATCATGATTAACACCAGGACCAATACGGTGCCGTAGCGCTTGCCCTTGCGTATGAATGTCAGTTGTTCGCCGACAAACACGCGGGCGATGCGGAAGTTGCGTCGGACGAAACTCAAGATAGGATTGCTGTCAAAGTCGACGGCATCTGGCTGCCCGTTCAGCATCTTGAAACCGGAATAGAGCAGGAAAGCTCCGAACACATAGAGAATCCAGTGGAATTGTTTGATCAGCCAGGCACCGATCAGAATCAGCACAATACGCAACACCACGGCGAGAATGATGCCATAGACCAGAACCCGTTTTTGAAAATGGGCCGGAACTTTGAAGTAGCTGAAAATCATCAGGAAGACAAAGATATTGTCGACCGACAAGGATTTCTCAATCAGATAACCAGTAAAAAACTCCGTCGCACGTTGGTTGGCAAATTCTCGACCAGCATTGGCATCGAGATACCACCAAAGTAGCGCATTGAACACCAGTGCCAGCGAAATCCATAATAGCGACCAGTTCAGCGCTTCCTTGACTGAAACTTTGTGCGCGCCTTGCGAGCGCAATGAATAGATATCGACAATGGTAGCAACGACAATAAAGACAGCGAAGCCAACCCACATCCACCAGGTACCAATGGTTTCCATTTATCTGGCCTCGTTGTAAGAGCAGAATGATGGCGATGGATATGCTTTTGAAGCGATCGAACAGGACCAGAATGAACAAGGCAAATATTGCATAATGACGACCCAGCAGATGGTGCGAGCGAACAAACATGGCTTACCACGCAGCCGATCGCACCGACGCTGCGTGAAAAGCCAAGAGTCTTGTTCGCAGCATGCTGGCCATTGCGGTCAGCTGCCACCTGCGGTGCCGGAAGCCGGTGAACGGCTACGTGTTGACGACAGTCGCAGCGGGAACTACTCCCCCTTGGGATGACAATAGTATTGGTGGGCTCATATAAGATGTCAATTTTATTGCCCTGGTAAAAGTCGACATCTATGGGTGTATTGGCCCAAATGGATAAAAGCAATGACTGATATTGAAACCCTGCTGGCCAAGCCTGGCCTGTTGCGCATGCCTTGTTGTTTTGATGCCTTGAGCGCGCGCCTGATCGAACAGGCCGGTTTTCCGCTGAGCTTCATGAGCGGATTTTCGGTTTCCGCCGCCCGTTTGGCCGTGCCGGATACCGGCCTTATTTCGTTTGGCGAAATGCTCGATCAGGGTCGTAATATTTGCAGCGCCACCCGTCTGCCGATCATTGCCGATGGTGATACCGGTTATGGCAATGAACTGAACGTCAAACGTACCGTGCATGGCTTCGCCCAGGCAGGGTTTGCCGGTGTCATGATCGAAGATCAACGGGCGCCGAAACGCTGTGGCCATACTCGCGGCAAAGAAGTGGTCGAGCGCGATGAAGCGGTGCGACGAATGCGTGCTGCGCTGGAAGCGCGCGACGAAGTGCGAGCTGGCGGCAAGGCCTTTGTCGTCATTGCCCGCACCGATGCACGTGCGACGCGCGGGCTTGATGAAGCGATTGACCGCGCAAAAAAGTTTGCTGAAATGGGCGCGGATATTCTTTTTGTCGAAGCACCTTGTTCTGAACAAGAAATGGAAAAAATTTGTGCTGAAGTACCGGGCCACAAAATGGCCAACCTGGTTGAGCAGGGCGATACACCGGTGCTATCGCCATCGCAACTGGAGCAAATGGGGTTCAAGATCGCGGCTTATCCATTGACACTGATTAGTGCGGCGGTACAGGCGATGCAAAGTGCGTTGATGGCCCTGAAAACCGACCAGCATCCGCAATCCTTACTCGATTTCAAATCACTACAAAAGCTGGTCGGTTTTGAGCTTTACGATCAAGAACTGGCGCGATTATCGCAGCGCGACTAAAGAGAAAGTTCAGACTTTCTTGGCCAGCCAGCGATCGAGGGCATTGGCGAAGCGTTGTTTATCTTTGTCGCTGAACGCGGCAGGACCACCGGTGTGTTCGCCACTGGCGCGCATCGTGTCGAGAAAGTCACGAATGTTCAAACGCTGACGAACATTGTCCAAGGTGTAGAGTTCGCCGCGCGGATTCAGTGCGGCGACTTTTTTGTCGATCAATTCCGCCGCCAGTGGAATGTCCTGAGTGACAACCAGATCGCCCGGCTGACTGTGTTGCACCAGATAATGATCGGCGGCATCAAAACCCTTCTCGACCTGGACACAACGAATCAGTGATGAAGCCGGTTTCGGCAAGTACTGATTGGCAACCATAGTCACTGGCGTTTGCGTGCGGCCGCTGGCCCGAAAGACAATATCCTTGATGACTTTCGGGCAGGCATCGGCATCTATCCAAATCGTGCGCACGGGAAGGTGAAGGGCTTATAGCTTGATGCGGCCACCGCCGCCGCCAAGACCACCGCCCATGCCACCAAAACCGCCGCTGGGTTCTTGGCCAGGGATGACAATGCTGGACGCGGCCTGACGGCGCATCTCCTGCAGTTCTTCCATGGTTTGTTTCAACGTTTTTTCCGCTTCTTCACCGAACTTGCGGGCGGCTTCTTCCAACGAGCTGGCTTCGATATCAAACATCAATGGCAGCGCACCGGCCGGCGTCATCAATTGAGTCTGCCCGGAATACAGCACGGGCCGGCTGCTGTCGACATTGCCTTGGCCATCAACCGGTGTCATTCGGCGCAGTGTACCAACCTGACGATCGGTAAAGACTTCCTCACGGTACAACTCCGCGGGATTCATGCTCATATCGGGCAATTGGGCCTGGCCTTGGGACATAGTGACACCTCAAAAACTGAACGATGGGTCATTGTACCTGCAACGGCTTCTGGCTGCTGGCTTTGTATCAAATTGTACAGATTGCTGGTTTATTGGCCGTCAGCTAGAGTGCTCGCGCCTTCACAACAGGAAAAGGCATGGAATCAGTCAAGGAGTCATCATGTTTAAAAAAATATTGGGCGTGACAGGCCTGTTAGCCCTAAGTGGATTTTCCAGCGTAGCATCGGCCGGTCTGGTGGAGTTCTCCATCGACAGTCTGCCTTCGGCAATGATGTATTCGCTCGATGAGAATGGACAGGTTGTCAACGAGCTGGTTGATGTTGAAGTGCAGCATTTCAGCGAACAATTCCAGTTTGACCAACTATTGCAGTTCTGGAGCTCGGGCATCATCACGGATATGTATGGTGAAGACGCATACACCTATGCGATGGCGGATTTCGGACCGGTCAGTGCACTGGGTAGCACACCGCTCACCGATAGTTTATTGGCCTATAATCTGATGTCGTTGCCACTAACCATGACAATGTCCATCTCGACGATGGTTAACTTTTGGGATCAAGCTGATCCATCACAAACAGACTTCAGCAATAACTCGATCAATTTCTCGGTAAATTTCAGCGGCCATGAGTCTATCGAACAAAGCGAAGATTCCTTTATCAACAACTGGTTCAACTATTCACGTCAGTACGTCATTCACCTTCCCGGAGTCAACAACGCGGCTGAGGTATTCAGCTATGATCCGCTGAGTTTATTGAATGCGCTGCAAAGCGGTGAGAGCAGCACCGTGGTTTTCTACGAGCTGGGTTACACCGGTTCCGCTGTGTGCGACTACAGTGGCACATGTACGAACAATCTTTACACTGGCATGCATTACAACGGTTTCGGAAGCTACCAGTTTGCTGACATAACAGATGTGCCGGCACCGGCAGGGTGGCTGCTGTTTGCTATTGCCGGAGGTTTCCTGTTACGCAGAAAGTCCAGCTGATAAAGTGAGCTGTCAGAATCAAAAAGAGGGCTTCATGCCCTCTTTTTTATGTCAGGAAATTTTCCAGTGATGAGTTGAAGACTTCATCGAATTGCCGAGAAAACAAGGAGATGAGAGCTTGGCACAACATTTGAATGCTATCAGCACAGTAAGTTTACTGATTGTCGCGCCAACAAAAAATAAACCTCCATGCGACGAACAGACGGGCAAATTTATCGATTCACCCCTAGCGCCGGCGACGGCGCTTTTTTTTGCTCTCGATTTCCTTACCACGCTATCTCGTTCCGCCAGCCCCGTTTTTGGTTATCTGCCATCGAAAGCGAATTCCTTTTGCTGCAGCCATAACAAGATGGTAGAAACCTTTGAATGCTTCTCCCTGGCAAAAACGTTCATAGCGGTATTTGAGTCCATTGCTCACAATAAAGCTTCCGCGCAGAGAAAAGCCCCGTCCTTACAGCGCAACGCACATTTTGAGATCACGAAAATCTAAACAGCCATCGCCGTGCATGTTTTGAAAATTTTCGTACTACACTGAATGCATCATTGGTTCGAGGAACGTTGTGCGCGGCGATGGCTGGTTCCACTCGGTGTGCTCCAAAGATGACTATATGACTGAACGAGTCGAACCTCTCTACAAGCTGGATGATGTGTTGCAGCGTATATGGCGCGCAGCACCGGTGCTGATCTCGATCAAAAACGTGCAAGGCGAGATTCTGGCAGCCAGCGATCATTTTGATCAGCTCGAGTTACCGCCGCGTTCGCAGTGGCTGGGCAAGTCAATAAAGGAGTTGTTTGCGCCGGCGATTGCACAACGTATCGCCGGTTATGATCAGCAGGCCTTGGCACAGCAGCGTCCAATTAGCTTCATTGAAGAATGGAAAACGAAGCAGGGCAAGCACGAAACGTATCGTGCGGTCAGCTTTCCTTTGATCACCTCTGAAGAAAAGGCGGTTTGCACCATCGCCGTGTCACGCCATGGTGCCCACTCTTCAAGCAATGACGAATTGCCGGCGGTTTTGTCAGCACTGGTCGAAGGGGTGTTGAAGATCGAGCTGGATGGCGCCGTGTCACTGAGCAATACGGCGGCAAGGGAGCTATTGCAATTACCGGAAACCTCCCAGCAGAACTGGCTACCGGATTGGCATGTCGTCGACGAAGAAGGCAAGCGCTTGTCGGCGATTGAGTTTCTGCAGGCGTTACAGGCGTTTGCCACCCGTGATGAGACGCATAAGGTAGTTCGCTTCTGCGCTGATTCGAATGCGTCGAAATGGCTGATGGCGCAAGCGCAACCTTTGTATCGCGATAACGAAAAAAAGCCCTACGCCACGGTGGCGTCGTTGGTGCCGATTGACCAGCTGAAGAAAGCGGAACATGAATTGGCGATTTACGCTGATTTGCTCGAACGCACCAGCGAAGCGATTATTGTTTACAACGCCGAGCGACGCATCATCAAAGTCAATCGGGCGTTTAGTAAGTTGACCGGGTACAGTGCCGACGATGTCGTTGGCGCTGGACCGGAAGTGTTTCGTACTCCGATCAACAGTCCGGAGCGTTATCAGCAGATTGACGCGGCGTTGACTGTCGATGGCTGTTGGCAGGGCGAAGTTGAGCGCTCGCGTCGTGACGGCAGTTCATTCACTGCCTGGCTAACTTGCAATCGTATTGAAGATGGACACGGCGAGCTGTCGCATTTCATTTCCATTTTCTCCGATATCAGTGAGATCAAGCATCAGCAACGCACGCTGGACTATCTTGCCCACCATGATTCGTTGACCGGCTTACCGAACCGCAATTTGCTGTTTGATCGCATCGATCACGCCATCAATGTGGCCACTCGGAAAAACGGGATTCATGCGCTGTTGTTCATCGACTTGGATCACTTCAAGGAAATCAATGACAGCGCCGGTCACGGCACCGGAGACAAAGTGTTGATTGAGGCTGCACGCCGAATGCAGCTGTGCACGCGCAAGCAGGATACCTTGGCGCGGCTTGGCGGCGATGAGTTCATGCTGTTTATGGAAGGCGTCACCAGCAAAGAGGAAGTCAGCGTGGTCGCCAATCGGCTGTTGAATGTGATCAGTGCGCCGTATCAGATCGAGCACAAAGAGTTTTTCATCAGTGCCAGTATTGGCATCAGCTATTTTCCAGAAGACGGCAACGACGTCGAAGCGCTGCTGACTTATGCCGACATCGCCATGTATCAGGCCAAATCTTCCGGTCGCAATCGGCTGTCCTGGTATAACCGCCGTTTGTCTGAGGAACTGAGCGAGAGGGTGTCGCTGGAGCGGGCGCTGCACCGCGCACTTGGCCATGACGAGTTGTTTGTTGTGTACCAACCACAGATTGACGTGTTGAGTGGACAGATCATCGGCGCCGAAGCGCTGCTGCGCTGGCAGCATCCGGAGCGCGGGCTGGTGTCGCCGGCGCTGTTCATTCCGATTGCCGAGAAAACCGGCTTGATCAACGCCATCGGTGATTGGGTGCTGGATCAGGTTTGCAGGCAAATCGCCGAATGGGATCAGCAAGGGCTGAATGTGCCATTGGTTGCCGTCAATGTGTCGGCCCAGCAATTGGGCAGCGAGCAATTTGCCGACCGGGTGTTGGCGCATCTGATTCACCATCAGCTCAGTAGTGAGCGCCTGGAACTGGAGCTGACCGAATCGGTGCTGATGTGTCTCGATGACGCCAATGCCTGCATGCGTCGCTTTGCCGATGCCGGTATTCGCCTGGCGATAGATGATTTTGGCACGGGCTTTTCATCGCTCGCTTATCTGCGCGCGCTGCCGGTGCAACGTCTGAAAATTGACCGCTCGTTTTTGATGGAGGTGCCGGGTAACCGCAATGACGAATCGATTGTTCGAGCCGTTATTGGTCTGGCTCACAATCTGAACATCGATGTCATTGCTGAAGGGGTAGAGACGGAACTTCAACAACAGTTTCTGCATCAGAACCATTGTTACGCTGTGCAAGGTTACCTGCATGGCAAACCCATCAAGGCGAATGATTTTGCCGCCTATCTGCGACGTACGTCGCCATCGGAAAACCGATTGCTACGGTAATTTTCAGCACTAAATGTGATCCCAAATTTTGCGCGTCTTTGTGATCACACAAGTGAAAAAAAGCTAATAGAATCAATATTTTGCTTGCGCCTTATCGCGGCTAATGCGAGGCTTGCCGCAGTGCTTTTCAAAGACGCCAGTACATGCATTAAATGAAGATTGAATCTGTCCAAGAGCGTACATATCAGAACTTAAGGGAAGCATTGCATCGCGGTGATTTTCAGCCAGGAGAGAAACTGAAGATTCGGCAATTGGCCGCTCGCTGGGGGGTGAGTGCCATGCCGATTCGCGCCGCATTACAACGACTGGTGGCCGAAGGGGTGCTCGACGCCGAGCATCAACGTTCCGTACGCGTGCCATTAATGAGTGCCAGTCGTTATCGACATTTGCTCGACGTCCGCTTATTGCTGGAAGGGTATGCCGCAGAAAAAGGCGCCACACGCCTCGATGATGCACAAAAGCGACAAATGCGCGAACTATTGACCCAGATGCGCGAAGCAATTATCAAGCACGATGCGCAAACCTACCTGGATGCCAACAGCCAGTTTCACCTGACGCTGTACCGCGCCAGTGGCAACCCATTGTTGAACCGGATGATCGATTCGCTGTGGTTGCAGACCGGTCCGTTGTTTCATTACCTGTTCGATTCCGACGAACTGCAAATGCCGTTCAACGAATTTCATGTTGACGTCATGCAAGCCATCGATCAGGGCGACGGTTTCAAGGCCCGTGCTGCGATAGAAGCCGACCTGCGTTATTTCGGCAAATACCTGACCGCCCACATGGACCGTTTATCGGCCAGCGCCTGAACCCGATCTTTCCCCGCTTGTCGTGCGCCGCGGTTTACGGCACAGTAACCGTGACCGTGTTCGCAGTTTGAAGGGGGGTAGCGATGGGGTTGTGGATTGCTGACAGTGGCCTGAGCGAGGACAAAATCGCCAATGGTGTAGCCGCTGCCGACAAAGTGCTGAAAGACATGGGGGTGGCACCGGAGGCGGCTTATCAAGCCGTCAATGCGATGTTGGAAGGTGAGGAAGACTTCGACCGCGATGCCGCCGACGCTTGGGAAAACGCTGAAACAGCGGCCTTCCGTGTGGTGTTCGCCGGTATGGAGCACTGGCCGGAAGAGGCGGCGCTGACGTTGAAACATTGAGTTGCATGAATGCAAAAAAACGCGCGCTTCGGTGCGCGTTTTTGTTTGCCTGAGCAAAGCCTGTGGTTTGAACCCAAGGCCCATCCTGGTCTAGGGTACAGGCTATGAACCTTGAGAAACCGAATCCCAAACGCCCGACGTTGCAGAAAGACCTGAAGCGCGTCGGCTTTTTCACGCTGGCCTTCGGCGCCATGATTGGCGTCGGCTGGGTGACGGCGCTCGGCAGTTGGTTGCAACAGGCCGGACCGTTTGGCGCGGCGCTGGCCTTTGTTGTCGGCGGCGCGGTCATGGTCTGCATTGCCCTGTGCTATGCCGAGCTGACCGCGATGATGCCGGTTGCTGGCGGCGAAGTCGCTTACGCCTATCGAGCCTTTGGCGTATTCAAGTCATTCCTCGTTGGTTGGTGTCTGGCGTTTGGCTACATCGCGATTTCCGGATTCGAAGCGATTTCGATTGGTTTGGTGCTGAGCTTTCTGTGGCCGGCGACCGATCGTTGGCCGCTGTACAGCTTTGCCGGTTCTACCGTTTACCTGAGCCATTTACTGTTGGCATTGATTTGCACCGCGGCGATCACTTTCATTCACTTACGCGGCGTTAAACAGGCAGCGCGTTTGCAGAATTTTCTGACCTTCAGCTTTTTACTGATCTGCGCCTTGTTCGTTGGTGCCGCATTCATGGTTGGCAAACCCGGCAACTGGCAACCGGTGTTTGCTTCGACCGAGCAAGGCATGCTGGCTGGCTTTCTGGCGGTGTTGATCACCATTCCGTTTTGGTTTGTTGGCTTCGACACGATTCCGCAAGCCGCTGAGGAATCGGCTAACGAGGTGCCGGCGCGCACGCTGGCGAAACTGATCATTGCCTCGGTTATCGCCGCAACCGTGTTTTATGTGTTGTTGATCCTCGGGCTCTCCTATGCCGGACCTTGGCAACAAACGGCTGCGGCCGATCTGCCGGCGGCGAAAGCGATTTTGTTTGCGTTGCAATCGCCGCTGATGATGAACCTGGTTTTATTGGCCGCATTGATCGGCTTGTTCACCAGTTGGAACGGTTTTTTTCTGGCTGGCTCGCGGGTGCTGTTTGCGCTCGGTCGCGGATGTATTATTCCGACACGTTTTGGCGAAACGGATCAGCAACGCGGTACCCCTGCGGCGGCAATCTGGGTTGTCGCACTACTAACGGTACTGGCGCCCTTGATGGGCAGGCAAACGCTGATTTCACTGGTCAATGCCGGTTCGCTGTTTATCAGTATGGCGTTCTTCGGCGTGTCGCTGTCGGTGCTGAAACTGCGTCGCATCGCGCCGGATGCGAGCAGGCCATTTCGTGTGCCTGGCGGTAGCGTGATTCCGTTTATCGCCGCATTGGGCTCGGCCGCGATGATCATCGCGATGGTACTGCCGGGCTCACCGGTGGCATTGAGCTGGCCGCGAGAAATACTGATTGTTGCGTGTATGTGTACGGTAGGCGCGTTGCTGTGGCGTTTGGGCGCCAAAAGCCGAGTCAGTGCAAGCGATAGCGAACGTGATTATTTGATTCTGGAAATCGCCGGGCAAGAAAAGCACTAATCCTTTCACCAAGATTTATGCTGTACGCAGACATTAACATTCATTCCAATCAGCCCAGCTGAACGGCCTGTTTAATAAATGCTGCTGCCTTCTTATCGGTGATATCCTGCTCGCTGAATAGCTTCAGATGCCGACGAAACTTGCCTTTTCCTTCAAGTAACCCGTCTTTGTCGACAAACTGCGCGCCTTGGCTGAACTCAATGGAAACATGCCGCTGATAAGCAAACACACCGCCAATCAATGAGCCATCAAGGTTGAATACCATGCCGCCATATTTGATGTCTTCCTGAATACCTTTGCTGGCGCCAAGAAACAGCTTACGAACGGTATTGAGCAATGGCAGATGGTTTGGCTGAAAGGTTTGCATGTCCTGCAGGTAGGCGTTCACTTTTGGGCTTGCTGATGTGTTCATGACGCCTCCACTGTTCTACATTCTCTTTGATGAAAATTAGGTTACGGTGCGCTCGAGCAACGCGTCGTCATCTGCGGTTGGCGCAGATCATAAAAGTTTTGAACCGTTACCGAATCCAGCTTGCCATCTTTACGGCGCAATTCGAAAGCGCCACCCCAAACGGTATCCGGGCAGTGTAATACCTGTCTGGTCATCGCCGCCAACGATGGAACTGTGCTACGCAGTTTTTCCAGCGCCTGTTCGGTGTTCATCCACCGCACTTGTCGATCATCCGCACCAGGCTTGAGATCGCCACTAACATATTTGGCGCTTTAGAAGAGCCGGGTAGACATCGTGTCATTGAACTCGTACTGGTAAGTGAACACACCGGACAGCACAGGCTCAGTAATGCTTACACCATGCGTAGCCGCCATCTCATGCAACAGCGCCGCAAGCGTTTGCCGCGATTGATAGCGTAACGCTGGTGTCATCCAGCCAAACTGGGTTTCGCGCGTCAGGATTTCGCCTTGGTCATTACTAATCGTCAGGCGAATCGTGGTGTAGTTGTCGGGTCTTTTCACCGACTCCTCGGCGCCATTTATCGTGGCGAAAAAGCCGAGCAAAACGAAATAAATGCAATGCTTCATCAGTCCATTTCCTTGTATTCGATTTCATCATCATCCTGCCGGGAAACTGTAACGTGAGTGCACCTTCAAGCGTTTTGCGAGCGAGGGCGTTCGTCTCCGGATTCCGTCGGTTGAACGGGCTTGGCTTGTCGCTGTTGCCTCACCGCATGGCAAATCACGGCTGACTGCCACGGGGAGTGGTCGTTTCGGCCGCTGATTGCATAATTATTTAGATATCTAATTTGATATCAAAGTAAATCTATGAGAGGATCCCCATCCGTTATCACGCTGGTGTCCTGTTGATGCCGGTCTATGCTGGAGGAAAGTCCACGGTGCAAGCTTCTGCGAACGAAAGCCTGACGCAGCAGACCGAAGCGGTCTGGGCGGCGATTCGTCGCATGGTGCGGGCAACCGAGCATTATTCCTCGCAGTTACAGCGTCAGACCGGGTTGACCACGGCGAAACTGACCGTGTTGCGGCGTTTGGCCGAGGTCGATGGCACCAGCCTGGCGCCGCTTGCCGAGTCGATTGGTATTTCCCAGGCGACACTGACGGTGTTGGTCGTGCAGCTGGAAAGCAAAGGTTTGGTCATTCGTCGCCGTGACGAAGAGGACCGCCGACGCATTCATCTGCACCTGACCGAGGCCGGTTGGCAGATGTTGGCGTCGGCGCCATCGCTGATTCAGGAAACGTTTCAACAGCGCTTGGCCGACTTGTCGGCGAAAGAGCGTCAGCACCTGATAACGGTTTTGCAACAAGTGGCCGCGATGATGGACAGTCCAGCAGCGCCGGTCGAATTATTTTCCAGTGAGGAGTTGGTTTAGCGTCGCAGCAAGACGCTGATCCGAAATTGCCAGCGCAATTTCCAAGCCTGTAGTGTTTCGATGCAGCAGGCCCTCATGCCACCGTGCCGACGTGACCGGCACCGATGACACAGAGGAGTAACAATCGATGTGCGGCATTGCCGGCGAAATTCGATTTGACGGCCGTATGGCCGATATCCGTACCGTGACCGCGATGACGGAAACGATGGCCGATCGCGGGCCGGACAGTAATGGCTATTTCACTCAAGGTCCGCGTGCGTTTGGCCATCAGCGGCTGCGCATCATGGATCTGTCCGAGCGCTCTCATCAACCGTTCATCGACACCGATTTGGGTCTTGGTGTCGTGTTCAATGGCGCCATCTATAATCACCCGCAATTGCGCATCGAGCTGAAAAACAAAGGTTATAACTTTGTTTCCACCGGTGACACCGAGGTGATCATCAAAGCTTGGCATTGCTGGGGCGAAAAAGCGCTCGATCGCTTGCAAGGCATGTTCGCGTTTTGCTTATGGGAGCGCGATACCGGCCGCAGCATTCTGGTGCGCGATAGGCTTGGCATCAAGCCGCTCTATTACAGCCAAACTGGCGATCATCTGCATTTCGCTTCAAGCTTGAAAGCGCTGCTGAAAGTGCCCGGCGTCAACACCGATTTGGATCCGGTCGCATTGCACCGTTACTTGAGTTTCCATGCCGTGGTGCCGGCGCCGCATACCATTTATCAGGGCATCAAAAAGTTGCCGCCGGCGACAATGATGATCGTCGAACGGGATGGCGCGACAAAAGAGAAAACCTGGTGGAATCTGAGTTTTGAGCGCGGTGAAGCCGACTTGAAACGCTCCGATGCCGAATGGCAGGAACTGACACTGGAAGCGATGCGCACCGCCGTGCGTCGTCGCTTGGTTGCCGATGTGCCGGTTGGTGTGTTGCTGTCCGGTGGCGTTGACTCCTCGCTGATCACCGGTCTTTTGGCTGAAGAAGGCGTGCCGGATTTACGCACCTATTCGATCGGTTTCGAAGCAGTCAATGGCGAAGCCGGTGACGAGTTTGAATACTCGCGCACGATTGCCCAGCATTTCCAAACCGATCATCAGGAAATCTTCATTCCCAGCCGTGACATTCCGACCGCATTGCCGCAAGCCATTGCGGCGATGAACGAGCCGATGGTCAGTCACGATTGCGTGGCGTTTTACCTGCTGTCGCGTGAGGTATCGAAGCGCACCCGCGTCGTGCAAAGTGGCCAGGGTGCCGATGAAGTGTTCGGCGGTTATCACTGGTATCCGCCGATGCTGGAAGCACGTCATCCAGTCGATGATTATCACCGTGTGTTCGCCGACCGCGATCACACGGAAATGACCAAACTGCTGACCCGCGATTTTCTGCAAGACGATTACAGTCGCGCGTACATTGAGCAACATTTCAATCAGCCGGGGGCGACCGATGCTGTCGATAAAGCGCTGCGTATTGATACCACGGTGATGCTGGTTGACGACCCGGTCAAGCGCGTCGACAACATGACGATGGCGTTTGGTTTGGAAGCGCGGGTGCCGTTTCTCGATCATGAAGTGGTCGAGTTGGCAGCGCGCATGCCCGCGATGCAAAAGATCAACCACGGTGGAAAATATGTGCTCAAGGAAGCCGCGCGCAAAGTGATTCCAGCGTCGGTGATCGATCGGCCGAAAGGCTACTTCCCGGTGCCGGCATTGAAGTATTTGAAAGGTGCAATGCTCGACATTGCCCGTGAGCGATTGATGGATGCCAGCGCGAAA